>JALSJI010000021.1 GCA_026989435.1 Sulfurovum sp. | reverse complement strand
ATTATCATCGGGGTGGTAGGGCTTCATTTAAGTGGGGAACATAGTTCATGAAAAAATATATAGACTTTCTACACAAATTCAGATGGGCGATAGTCATCATAGTGCCACTCATCGTAGTGCTACTTGCATCAAGCCTCAAGCACTTAGAGATAGATGGTTCTTACCGTATATGGTTTGAAAAAGACTCCCAAACACTTATAGACTATGATGAGTTTAGAAACGAGTTCTCCAATGATGATGGCATAGTCATTGTGTTCAAAGATGAGAACGGCATATTTAACAAAAAAGCACTTGGAAGCATACAACGCATCACTGAAGCCCTATGGGAGATGCCTCACATAGACAGAGTAGACAGCATTACCAACTATCAACATGTGCATAGCGAAGCAGATAAGTCAGATGATGTGCTTGTAGATGATTTCATAGTAGAAGACTTAACAGGGGCTATACCTACTTACCTAGAAGAGCGTAAAAAGATAGCAACCCGTGATAGCATCATAGTAGATAGATTCATCTCTAAAGATGCTACCACTACTATGATATTTGCCCGTCTTGAAGCCAATGCAAATGAAAATGGAGACATCTCAGCCGAGATGATGGGCTACTTGAAAAAAATCATAGACCCTGAAGAAGCAAAAACTGGCTATAAATTTTGGCTTAATGGTGGCCCACCGATGACACAGGCTTTTGTAGACATAGCAGGGCATGATGCGATGGTGTTTACGCCATTGGTATTTTTAGCTTCACTTATACTGCTTTTTATGCTCTTTCGTCGTGTGTCTGGTGCGTTAGTGCCTTTGGCTGTGGTACTCTTTACTTTTCTATCGGTTTTAGCTGTGCAAACACTTTTGGGCTATAAACTTAACAACTTTACAGCAAACATCCCTGTGTTCATCGTAGCCATTGGTATAGCGGATGCTGTACATATCTACTCACTTTGGCTTATGAATAAAAAAGAGGGTATGGAAAACAAAGAGGCAGTGGCACATTCACTACAAAAGAACTTTTTACCTATCTTACTGACTTCTGCGACGACTACTGTAGGATTTTCGACCTTAGCCATCTCAGACATCGTTCCTGTGGCTACGCTGGGAATTGCCACAGCTTCTGGAGCGGTGTTAGCATTTATTATCTCTATATTTTGGATGCCTGCTGTATTACTGTTGCTCAAAAAGCCCATAAAAGATGCAAATATTGAGAAAAAAGTGTTTAGGTCATACGGTTATGGTAACTTTATAGTAAAGAACGACAAGAAAATAGTCATAGTTGGCACGCTCATAGTGGTCATACTTGGACTAGGATTACTTTTTGTAAAAGTAGATTCAAATACTATCAAATACTTTGACAAAGAAGTAGAGATACGAAAGTCATCAGAGTTCACTATGGACAACCTTACTGGCTCAATGTCCTACATACTCATAGCAGACTCTGGAAAAACAGACGGCATCAAAGACCCTGCATTTTTACGTACTGTAGAAAGGTTTTATGAAGACTATAAGCGTATGTTTCCTAAAGATGTACGTCATGTAAGTTCACTACTTGATACCATAAAAAGATACAATAAAATAATGAACCATAAAGAAGTCATACCTGAGTCTAGAGAACTGGTGGCACAGTACCTACTGCTGTACTCCATGGGGTTACCTCAAGGTATGGAAATCACCGATCAAATGGACTTTGACCAACGTAAATTACGTATCACAGTACTGACAAACATAGTGGACAACACAAAAGACATGAAGATGATAAACTTCGCAAAAGCATGGTGGGCTAAAACACCTTATGCCATGACACTCACTGGGCAAACTGCTATGTATGCCTACATGGCTAAAGATGTGACGGCAACACTCATCTATTCTCTTTCTTTAACCATACTCATCGTTTCCATCATGATGCTACTCATCTTTAAGAGGCTCAAGATTCTTTGGATACTGCTTTTGCCAAACTTATTACCCGTAATCTTAGTCATAGGTGTGATGGGTTGGCTTGGACTCACCATAGACATGGGTGTAGCTATAGCAGGAGCCATCATTATAGGGGTGGCAGTGGATGATACTATTCATTTTTTGGCCAAGTACTTTGATGCACGTAAACGAGGTCTTAGTATGTCTAAGACTTTTGATGAAGTACTGCATTATGCAGGCAGAGCGATACTCTTTACCACAGTGGTATTGAGTCTGTCCTTTTCTATGTTTATGTTTAGTAGTTTTACTCCCAACCAAAATTTTGGGGTAATTACGGCTACGGCATTGGCCATAGCAATGCTTATTGATTTGCTCTATCTGCCGGCTTTATTAAATCTAGTAGATAAAAACAGAGATTATACAAAGGAAGACAATGCATAGTAAACTAGAAGCAATGATGGGAAAATTTGGTGAATACCTTCATGACAATCCCTTAAAAGTGTTATTGATACTTGTACTACTCTTGGCTCTGCCTATTTCACATGTATCACAGATAAAGATGGATACGTCCACAGAGGGCTTTATGCATCCTGAGGATCCTGTACTAATTACATATAACAAGTTTAGAGATCAGTTTGGTAGAGATGAACGTATTGTACTTGCGATTAAATCAGATCATATATTCTCTATGGAGTTTTTAAAAACGCTGAGAGATTTGCATGAAGAGATAGAGGCCAAAGTGCCTTATCTTGATGAGATCACCTCTCTTTATAACGTACGAAATACACGTGGTGAAGGTGATAGGCTGATTACAGATGATTTGCTGGAGCCTTTTCCTAAAAGCAAAGAAGATCTAGTACGTATTAAAAAAGAGGCCCTAGCTTCACATTTTTATAGAGATTTGTTACTCAGTAGTGACGGTACGATGACAACCGTTATTTTAGAAACTGATGCCTATTCACATCAAGGTGAGGAGAATGTATCTATAGAGAGTGATTTTAATGAGGGCTTTGCCCAAGAGGATGGCATCGCTCATGATAGCAAAGTGTTTTTAACCGATGAAGAGAATAGAAAACTTTTAGATGTACTTTATCGTATTGTCAAAAAATACAAATCACAAGGTTTAGAGATCTATATAGCAGGAAGTCCATCTGTTAATAATGCACTAAAAAGTCAAATGAAGGCGGATATACAGAAGTTTACTCGAATCACTTTTATCATCATCACCTTATTCTTATTTGTGATGTTTAGGCGTATATCTGCCGTAATATACCCGCTTATTGTCATTATACTCTCTTTGTTGGCAACAGTTGGCATGATGGCATGGACTGGAGTGGCCTTTAAGCTTCCTACACAAATTGTACCCTCTTTGCTCTTGGCCGTATCGGTAGGTGCGACAGTGCATATCCTCTCCATTTTTTTTGATAGATATAATAATACAGCCAATAAGAGAGATGCTATCTCTTATGCACTGGGACACTCCGGTTTGCCTATAGCGATGACATCCGTTACTACCGCAATCGGAATAGGCTCTTTTTCGGGATCGGAGGTAGCACCCATTTCTGATTTGGGTATCTTTGCCTCTTTTGGGGTCATGATCTCTTTACTTTTGACACTGACACTCTTGCCTGTACTCTTAACACTTACAAGGTTAAAACCAAAAGCCAACAAGAGTACACCAAAACTTGATGAATTGATGACAATTCTTGCACTTTTTCCTATTCACTACTATAGAAATATTATTATTGGGGCTGTTATATTGACGGTAGCAGCCCTTTTTTCTGCATCAAAAATTGAACTCTCTCATAATCCTCTTTATTGGTTTAAAGAGGGAAATGTACATAGAACCTCTACAGAGGTGATAGATCGGAAGATGCATGGGTCGGTAACGATAGAGGCTGTGATAGAGACGGGCTTAGAGAATGGGTGGCATGATCCACAAAGGCTTGAACAATTGAATCAGATGAGCAAGCGTATGCAAAATTATGTAGATGCCTATACCCATATAGGTAAAGTAGTCTCTCTTGCGACGATTGTCAAGGAGACTAATAGGGCACTGCATGAGAATGATGAACGCTTTTATACGATTCCAGAAGATGCCGATCTTCTATCTCAGGAGCTACTTCTTTTTGAAAATTCCGGTTCAGACGATTTAGAGGATGTAGTGGATTCACAATTTTCCAAAGCACGTATCACCATTAAGCTGCCATGGACGGATGCAGTAAAAGCGGTGCAGGTACTTGAGTATGTCAAGAAGGAGATAAAAGATACATTTCCCGAGGAGACAATTGAGATTACAGGGATGATACCTCTACTGATAAATACCTTTGCCAATGCGGTACACTCTTCTGTTACTAGCTATATGATTGCCTTTGTATTGATTACATTGATGATGATACTTATTTTAGGCTCAATCCCTTTGGGCTTACTCAGTATGATACCCAATCTTATACCTATTATATCGGGTCTTCTTTTGATGTATCTCTTTAAGATACCTCTTGATCTTTTTACCCTTCTTATAGGCAGTATCGCTATTGGTCTTGCAGTAGATGATACCATACACTTTCTACACAATTTTAGGCGCTACTATCATGAGACAGGCGATAGGGTAAAAGCCATACAAATGACGTTTCTGACTACAGGAAAGGCGATGGTTATTACTACGGTTGTACTCTCATTGGGTTTTTATGCCTATATGATGGCAGATATGATTTCTGTACAAAATTTTGGCTTACTCACCGGAACGGTGATCGTTTTTGCACTCTTATCTGACTTGCTCTTGGCACCTGCACTGATGATAATTGTCAAACGCGGTTGGATTAAATAAATTTACGATAAAGGATATAACATGACAAAAAAACTACTCTTAGGATCTCTTTTAGGCTTTTTTCTTTCGACAACATCTATAGTAGCAGACGACCCGAAAGCCAGGGCTATTATGCAAAAGGTAGATGCCAGGGATGACGGAAAGACGAAAGAACAGGATATGACGATGATTCTCATCGATAAAAATGGTAAAAAACGTATAAGAAAGTTACATACCTATGCTAGAGATTTTGGAAAAGATGAATACAGTATTCTATTTTTTAAATCTCCTGCCGATGTCAAAAATACTGCATTTTTAACCTATGATTACGATAATCCTAATAAGGATGATGATCAGTGGCTCTATCTGCCCGCACTCAAAAAGGTAAAACGCATTCCTAGTTCTGATAAAAGTTCTAGTTTTATGGGATCTGATTTTTCATATTTTGATATGACGGATAGAGACTTGGAAGATTATGATTTTAAGTTTCTTAAAGAGGGTACGGTAAGAGGCAAAAAAGTCTGGATGATAGAAGCAACACCTAGAAATAAAAAGGTGATTAAAGAATCAGGTTATCTTAAAACCATTGCACTTGTCAGGCAGGATAATTATGTGATTGTACGCTCTATAGGATTTATGAAGGGAAATAAAAAGAAGTATATGGATATGGTAAAGCTCCATCAACAAAATGGAATATGGGTACCTGATATATTGAGTATGACAACAAAAAAAGGTAAAAGAACGATACATAAAACAGTACTGCAATTCTCACATATAAAATTAAACCATGAGATACCCAAATCTCTTTTTACAACCAGACGTTTGGAAAAAGGACTTTAAAAACATGATATACAGGGAGTTGATATGAGAAATGGGCATAAAACCGGTTTGTTCGTACTTGTATTACTGCTATTTTCTACGGGAATATATGCCGAAAGTATAGAAGAGACCTTAGAGGGCTTTAGTGAAGAGAACTCTGTTGGTTCTATGAAACAAAGAGATTCTTTGGAAGAAGAAAAGGTTCTAGAAAATACTCAAGAGATGGGACAAGAGGGACTCTTAAGTGCTTTTGATGATGAAAATATCACAGAGATTGATGAGGATAACGATAAGATGCTTGAAGGGCTTAGCGGTAAATGGACACAGTTTATCTCTTATGCTTATTATGGTAATAAACCCCATCAGGGTATCACTTCGTTTAGAACATCACTACTGCTTGATTATGAGCATAAATTTGAGAATCACTGGCGCTTTAAAATCAATGCAAAAGCCTATTATGATTCTATTTATAAGATTCGAAATCAATTTTATTCTCAAGATGAGTTAAACCAATTTCAATCGGAGTTGCGTCTGTATGATGCTTATATAGAGGGAAGTTTACAGGAAAATATTGATTTTAAACTCGGACGTCAGGTAGTAGTATGGGGCCGTTCCGATACGATACGTATTACAGATATCTTAAATCCTTTGGATAATCGTCGTCCCGGCATTGTAGATATTGAGGATTTGCGTCTGCCCGTAACGATGGCGAAAATAGATTGGTTTATAGGTGATTGGCGTATTACGCCTATTGCGATTTTAGAGCAGCAATACTCTCTCAATCCGCCTTTTGGTTCAGCATTTAACCCTATGAAAAATCCCCATATCACAGAAAAAAATGATAAGGATATAAGCTATGCACTTAGTATTGGTGGAGAGTTTTCGGGTTGGGATATGAACTTTTATGCTGCTAGGATACGTGACGATCTTGGCTATATCGATTTCTCAAAACAACAACCTCTTTTGGTACATGACAAGGTAAATATGTTAGGAACTGCCCTTAACATACTCTCCGGATCTTGGCTTTATAAAGCGGAATTAGCTTATTTTAACGGTTTGAAATTTACCTCTACCCAAAATAAAAATTTTCAAAGAACAGATCTTTTGCTAGGAGTAGAGTACAAGGGTATTGCAGATACATTATTCTCATATGATATTTCATTAAGACACTTTAATAGTTACGATACAAAACTTCTCCATGAGCCCAATCCGCTTGAGCAAGACACCTATCAACATGCGTTTCGCGTAAGTTCTGATTTTATGAATGCAACACTGACGGCAAATTACCTTATCTCTCTTTTTGGTAAAAATCTGGATCAGGGTGGATTTCAACGTTTTTGGGTGAAATACGAGTTAGCTGATGGGGTATATAGTAATGCAGGTATAGTCGACTATATAGGCGGTTCAAAGCTATTTGACCAAGTTAAAAACAGTGATATGTTTTTTATCGACATTTCATACAGCTTCTAAGAGAGTTGTATGAGTATCTTTTGGTTTTTCATTCATATTAATCAGGGATGATTTTTTCAAATCGTGTCCCCTCCATGGTAAAGTTGCCCATCATACCTGTAGAATCAAAAACAAAACCGACCATATCCGAACCAAAATCAATATCATCCAGCTTTTCATCATTGTTCCAGTCTGCCATTGCAATATTAAAGTCAATATCCGTCTCCCAGTCATCATCATGAATAAATTTCTGTAGGGCTGCATCCGAGGTAAGTGCAATGATGAGTGAATAGGTCTGCATACCGGCTTGAAAACCTACGGAAGCAGAGGTGATACTGTAGTAACCTTTAATAGTGTTGTCTTGTATTAAGGCACCCTCTGCATATTTCCCTCCAAAGAAGAAACCAGCCTCTTTTACATCAGGAAATACAACATAGGCTTTCGCTTTTTTTAGATACTCTTTGCCTGAAGGTACCTCTTTGTAAAAGGTATGAAGGGCAGATTTTACATCCGCATTAATCTCTGCTGCGCTCTCTCCTGCTATAAGCAGTGTACTCTGTAATATTAAAAGAAACACAAAGATACTTTTAAGTCTATACATATATTTCATCACTTCTCCTTTTTATGATTTGTCATTCTATTATAACATACAATAGTAGCGGTAGATCAATCCGGTTTGATTCGTTCAAACTTCGTACCCTCCATGGCAAAACTACCCATTACGCCGGTAGAGTCAAAGATGAATGCCACCATATCATCATCAAAATTGATTTTATCAAGCTCCTCTTTTGAATTCCACTCGGCTATAGCTATTTTACCATCAACGTCCGTTTTCCATTCATCATCAAGCAGAAATTTATTCAGCGCAGCATCTGAGGTAAAAGCAATAATCATCGCATACTTCTGTGCACCCATTTGCATACCGATGGAAGCTGATTTAATACTGTAGTAAGCTTTTGTATCACGACCAACACGCAATACACCTTCTCCGTATTTTCCACCTATAAACATACCTGCTTCTTTGATATCCGGAAAGACAAGAAAAGCTTTTGCTTTGACCAAAAAGGCATCTCCCCCCTTATTTTCATCAATAAATAGGTTAATCGCCTTATTGGCGTCTGCATCTAATTCAGCTTTTGTTGTACCTTGAGCCAATGCAGTAAAAAGTATGAATACGGCAAGTGTAGATGTGATTGTTTTCATAGTAATCCTTTTGTTTTAATACAACAATTTTAACATATAACTATTAAGGAGTGATTTGCTCAAATCGCACACCAGATAGACTCACGCCTGCCATCACACCTTTTTCACCATAGACGAAAATAATAATGGGTTTCTCAAAACTCATAGAGGAGAGATCCCTGCTTGCACCCCATTCACCAATGCTTACGGAGCTTTCAAGGCTTATTTCAAACCCATTGCTTTTAGAGAAATTTTTTAACGCACTTTGGGTAGTAAAGGCAATGAGCATGCTGTACTTTTGTACACCTAGCTGTAGACCAAGCGTGAAGGCACTCATACTAAGGTATGCTTTTGTTTTATCCCCTATGCGCAAAGCACCTTTTCCATATTTTCCTCCTAAAAGAAGTCCGCCTCTAACCACAGAGGGAAAGAGAAGATAGCCTTTAATCTGAGAGAGAAATTTTGCCCCGCCTTCTACTTCGTGCTTAAATTTTTCAATAGCAAAATCTACCTCTTTATCAAGCTCTTGTGCCGTTTTTGCAAAGAGTATCTGCGTAGAGAGTACAAGGCAGACAAGAGTAACAAGAAGGGTATCTGTTGTTTTGATTTTCATAGATGTTCCTTAGTTGAATTACTATATTATATCTGAAGGTAAATTAATGGAAAATTTTTTTATGTAGAGTAGATCTTTTTCATACAGAACAGATTAAAGAGGCAGAGTGGGTCTGTTAGATTTTACTCTTTATAAAATGTTCCATCTCTGCAACTACCTCTTCAAGGTTTCGTGCACCATCAATCACTTTGAGTAGTTCTTTTTTTGTGTAAAAGTCTTGAATCTCAGCCAATGGCTCAGTATAGATTTTCATTCTATCAAAAAATACCTCTATAGAGTCGTCACTGCGTGCTTCGCCCGGAGATGCATCGGCAGCACGCCCTAAAATCCTCTCTTTTGCTACCTCTTCCGAGACTCTTACTTCAATGACAGAGACTAGTTCAATATGCTCCTCTTTAGATATAATTTCGTCAAATGCAGTCATCTGCTCTGTACTTCTTGGATATCCATCTATAAGAATATTCTCTACGGGTGCATGATTGATAGCAGAGACGATGGTATTGACAATGATTTCAAGCGGCACCAAAGCCCCTTTAGAAATATATGACTCTATCTCTTTACCCAGATTTGAGCCTGAAGCTACTTCTTCTCTAAGCATATCCCCTGTAGAGTAATGTACGATATTTTCATTTTTCTCCGCGATGATACTGGCATCTGTTGTTTTACCTGAACCCGGTGCTCCGATGATTAAAAATAGTTTTTTCATTTTTAGTTTCCTTTATCTATTGTAGTGTGTCCTACCTCACAACATCAATCAATGCTATCTCAAAAAAGGTATTGTTAGGGGATAAGTCTCTACGGTTATCTTGCAGCCTGTTTACCTGATTTTAAGATGAAGCTCTTTTAGCTGTTTCGCTTCTACCGAACTTGGGGCATGCGTAAGCAGACATTGTGCCTTTTGTGTTTTAGGAAAGGCTATAACCTCTCTGATACTCTCAGTGCCTGCTAGAAGCATGATGAGTCTGTCCAGTCCCAAGGCAAATCCGCCATGCGGCGGGGCACCGTATTTAAAGGCTTCCAGCAAGAATCCAAACTTCTCATTGGCTTCCTCTTCTGAGATACCCATTACTGCAAAGATCTCTTTTTGCAAGGCCTCTTTATGGATACGTATAGAACCGCCTCCAAGCTCCGTACCATTGAGGACAATATCATAGGCCACTGATTTCAGATCTTCGATATCATCATAGACAAGTTTTCCGTTTTTATCCAGTGCCGGCATTGTAAAGGCATGGTGCATCGCTTTTGGTTTTCCCTCTTCAATCTCAAACATAGGAAAATCAACCACCCATATAAAGGCGTAGTGGTTATCGGGAATGATATCCATAATTTCTGCCAGATAGCTACGGAAGCGACCCATGTAGTCTAGTACAAGTTTTTTATCTCCTGCACCAAAGAAAACCACGTCTCCTACCTCAAGTGTACATCTGTCAATAATTGCTTGAATATCTTCATTCGTGAAAAACTTGATGAGAGGACCCTTAAGACCGTCTTCTTTCATTTGAAAATATCCAAGTCCCTGTGCACCGAATTTACGTACATACTCTTCAAAGCCTTTCATCTGCCGTTTAGAGAAGAGCGTGTCTCCCTTTGGTACTTTAAGGGCCTTGATACGGTTTGATTTGGGATCTTTGGCGATGTTGGAGAAGATCTCATTGTCACAACGTGCAAAGATATCTATCACGTCTACCATCGAGAGATCATAGCGCATATCGGGTTTGTCCGAACCATATTTTTCCATGGCATCGTGGTAGCTGATTCGTGCAAAGGTGTTAGGGATATCTATACCACACTCGGTAAAGATACTCTTTATCAGCTTCTCCGCTACGTCTATGACATCCTCTTGGTCGCAAAAAGACATCTCTACGTCTATCTGGGTAAACTCCGGCTGTCTATCTGCTCTTAAATCCTCATCTCTAAAACATTTTGCTATTTGAAAGTATCTGTCAAAGCCGCCTACCATCAAGAGCTGCTTAAAAAGTTGCGGAGATTGTGGCAGGGCATAAAACTCTCCGGGGTGTACCCGGCTTGGTACGAGATAGTCTCTAGCTCCTTCCGGTGTAGATTTGGTAATAATGGGGGTTTCCACTTCTAAAAAACCCAGTGCATCTAGCGTATTGCGTGCAGCAATCGTAGCCTTTGAACGTAGTTTAAAAACATCATAAGACTTTTGTGTACGGAGTTCTAAGTAACGATATTTGAGTTTAATCTCCTCATTAACTTTTTTATCGGACAAATCGAAAGGCATCGGCTTTGAACGGTTTTCTATAACGAGTTTACTTACAAGCATCTCAATATTGCCTGTTTTGAGCTTAGGGTTTTCCAGACCTTCTACCCTGGCTCTTATCTTTCCTGTAGCAATGAGTACAAATTGATCACGTATCTCTTCGGCAAGCGTATGCACCTCTTTATACTCCGCAGGATCACAAACAAGCTGTATAACCTCATCTTTATCTCTTAGATCTATAAAGATTAGACCGCCATGATCTCTACGACTCGCTACCCAGCCGGCTACTGTAATCTCTTCATTGATATGCTCTTTGTTTACCTCTGCACAATAG
This sequence comes from Sulfurovum sp., assembly GCA_026989435.1. Classification (GTDB taxonomy): domain Bacteria; phylum Campylobacterota; class Campylobacteria; order Campylobacterales; family Sulfurovaceae; genus Sulfurovum. The sequence goes on along the minus strand of JALSJI010000021.1, from coordinate 16,223 downwards.
TGTGTTCGCATCTACATTTTCCTCTAGATATTGATAGCCGTGATTATAGCCAAATCTTGATTAAAACAGTAGGATTGCATGTGGTTTCATTCAATGCCAAATGGCTAGAATCATCACACTTAATCTATTTTTACCTATAAAGCATTATTATGCTACTCTTACACAACAAAAAGTTAAAATGAGAAGTGATGGGTCAAGAAAAGCTAAAACGGATAAAAACAGTAGGATTTACTCTTAAACCGGATGTTACGGAAATAAAAGGTCTCTATGAAAAAATTAAGATGAAGTTCGAATCCAGAGGTATCAAGGTGCTTCTTTCCGAAAAATCCGCTAAAAGGATAGGATTCAAAGGTACTGACTTTGAAACGATGTGTAAGGCATCTGATTTTTTAGTCTCTTTAGGCGGTGACGGTACACTGCTTGCACTCGTACGTCGTTCAAATAGGTTTAAAAAGCCTGTAGTAGGCATTAACGCCGGAAATTTAGGTTTCCTTGCAGATGTGACGATAGAAGAGGTTGATACCTTTTTGGAACAGATTTTTTCGAATGAGTATCGTATAGATGACCGTATGATGCTAGAAGGCTATATCAAGAAAAAAGATGGAGAAAAAGAGGGATTTTTTGCTTTAAATGACGTGGTCATCACCTCACCCAAGCCTACTAAGATGGTACAGATTAATGCCTCTATACTGGGAGAAAAATTTAATGTTTACCGGGGCGATGGAGTGATTATCTCAACACCTACCGGGTCAACGGCTTATAATTTGGCAGCAGGCGGTCCCGTACTCTATCCTCTGACCAAAGCATTTATTGTTACTCCCGTTTCTGCACATTCATTGGGAAATCAACGCCCTTTGGTAGTTCCGGCCGACTTCAATATCGCTTTTGATGCAGATCAGCATGAAGCTATAGCAACGATTGACGGTCAGGAGATCTATACCTTGCAAAAAGGAGATTTTCTCTATATAGAGGGTGCAAAGATAGGAGCAAAACTCCTACATCGTAAAGAGCATAACTATTTTTCGGTACTAAGAGAAAAACTTCATTGGGGTGATAAACTTTGATAAGGCGTTTGTATTTGCGTAATTTAGTGACTTTTGAAGAGATAGAACTGGACTTTAGTGCCGGCCTGGCGGTTTTTACAGGTCCCTCCGGTGCAGGTAAATCCGTATTACTTTCGGCAATTCTCTCTAGTTTCGGTCATGATACACAGAGCAATGCACGTCTATGTGAGGTCATCTTTGATAAGCCTTCTAAGCTTGATAGCGATATCTATGAGCTTGAGAGCGAGCTGGTTATCAAGGCACTTAAAAAGGAGAAGCTTCGTTATTTTTTGAATGGGCAGCATATCTCCAAAAAAGAGCTAAAGAGAATCTTTTCCCCCTATGTACAGTATCTCTCTGTGCGCAGCAAAGGCGAATTTGATTCACCTACTCTTATTTCCCTATTGGACAAGAGACTCTTAAGAGAGGATAAAAGTTTTAAAAGAGTAATTAAAGAGTACCAAAAACGATTTAAAAACTACGAAATAAAATCCAAAGAATTAGCTAAAATAAGAGCAGACGAGTCAAAGATAGAAGAGAGGATAGAGTATGCCAAATATGAGATAGAAAAAATAGAAAAAATTAATCCGAAAATAGGGGAAGACGAGAAGCTTTTGGAGGCGAAAAAACAGCTTTCACGAATCGATAAACTTAAGGATGCACTTTCTAAAGCCATGAGTATCTTTGCCGCCGAGAGTGCCGTAGAGGAGGTCTATAGGCTTTTGGATAAAGATGCTTCTGTATTTACGGAGATGATGAATCAGATACGTGCAGATTTTGAAGAGACAGAGCATCTAACGAATGAACTTGAAGAGATGGACGTAGAAAATATATTAGATAGGCTTTCGGATATTACGGACCTAAAGCATCGTTACGGATCTATTGAAGAAGCATTGGAGTTTAAGGAGAAAAAGAAAAAAGAGTTATTAGGATATCAAAATATCACAAAAGATAAAAGTATCTTAGAGAATTTTTTACATATGGAATATGCAGAACTCTTAATTTTGTCGAAATCAATAAGCAGTAAGCGTAAAGAGGCGGCATCGCTTCTTGCAACAGAAATGCAGAGTTATCTTGCCGCATTAAAACTTCCTCAAATAGATTTTATGTTTGAAGAAAAACCATTAGATATTGACGGTGCGGATAACGTTGAGATTCGTTTAGGAGGCTCAAGGGCGTTGACACTCAGCGGTGGTGAGTTTAATCGTCTTCGTTTAGCACTTATGGTTTGCGTAATAGATGAGAGATCGCAGGGGGTTTTGATAGTAGACGAGATTGATGCAAATGTCAGTGGAGATGAGTCTATTGCAATAGCACAGATGATAAAAAGACTCTCAAGTGTCTACCAGGTTTTTGCTATATCCCATCAGCCCCATCTTTCTGCACAGGCTAATCAACATCTTCTTGTTACAAAGAGAAAAAACAAAAGCAGGGTGGTTGAGTTAAATGAAAAGGAGAGAGTGGAAGAGATTGCACGTATTATTGCAGGAGAGAACCCCCGTCAAGAGGCAATTGAGTTTGCCAAGAAATTAAGATCTTAGGTATATTGTAATTTAAGTTCATCCGTATAGCGTATAAGATCCTTGAAATATGCGTTTATAATTGTGATGTCCGTACCGCTTTTTAGATATCTGTTGTACTCTACCAAAAGATCAGAGATACCGCCTGTTCCGATATTTGTAGCAGAACCTTTAATGTGATGGGTAAGTTTTTCTGCTTGATAGAAGTCAGAAGTATCAATTGCATTTTTAATAAGCGGTATTTGGGTTTCTAACTGGGGAATCAGTTCTGCGACAAATGCTCTTGCCTCTTTATCGCTAAATCCCATATCTACAAGACGTGCATGTGTAAACGGGGGATAGCTATGGCTAAGATCGGCAGTTTTATTAGCGTTATTTGATATCTTTGGGTCTTGCTGGGAGAGGTTACGTTGTATCGTTTGTCCCGGTATTTGAGACTGAGTATCAAGGACTGTTTTACTCTCTTTTTCTCTTTTCTTCTTTCTCTCGTTTTGATACCTTTTTTCATTTTTATACTCTATATAAATAATAAGAAATATAATGGCTATCACAATAGTAAAAATGGCAGTAAGCATCAAGCTCCTTTTTTTAATCTTGCAAAGCTAACTATAACCCATTCTACTTTAAGAGTTCTATAATTTACATAGAAGGCAGAGATATTCTGCTATAATTAAAGCGTTAAGATTTAAAATAATAGAGATGAAAGTATAGGAAGTGCATGATGATAGTCGATACGCATTGCCATCTAGATGATGAACGCTATAGCCGTGATTTGGATGAAGTGATCCAAAATGCCAAAGCTGTCGGTGTAGAAAAATTGATTATTCCCGGTGCAGACAGTAACACGCTACTAAGAGCGGTGGAGATATCCGAGAAATATCCGGAGGTCTATTTTGCCGTAGGGGTACACCCCTATGATATAAAAGTGTATAATAGAGAATTCTTAGAACAATTTGTAGATCATTCAAAGTGTGTGGCTATTGGGGAGTGTGGACTTGATTATTATAGGCTGCCTAAGAGCAAAGAGGAGCGTTTGAAAGAAAAAGAGGCACAAAAACGTGTATTTATCGATCAGATTCTCTGGGCGAAGGAGATTCAAAAACCTCTAATAGTGCATGTACGTGAGTCAAGTGTGGATTGTTTGGAGATATTAGAGATGTATGCAGGAGAAAAGGGAGGAGTATTGCACTGTTTTAATGCAGACGAGTCTCTGCTTAAACTGGCTAAGAAAAACTTCTATTTTGGTATCGGGGGTGTACTTACATTTAAAAATGCTAAAAAACTTGTTCATGTCTATCCTAAGATACCGGAAGAAAAGCTACTCATAGAGACTGATGCTCCCTATCTTACACCGCATCCTTACAGGGGAGAGAGAAATGAGCCAAAATATACGCAATTGGTTGCCCATAAGATGGCAGAGCTTTCCCAAACCAGTGTTGAAGAGATAGCAAAAAGAAGTACGCAAAATGCTTATGCTCTTTTTGATTTCTAAGAGAATCTAATGTTGCGATATCTCTTTTTTTTCATCTTCTCTTTGCTGCAAGCTGAGAGTCTTAGCGAAAAATATCCCAATTATATGTATGTATTGCATGAATTTGATATAGAAAAAGCCTATATTAACGATAGCAAGTTTCATGATTTTGCGATCCAACATGAAAGAGGGATAAGAGAGTTGTATAAATATGCGCAAAAAAGAGGCGAAAATTTTATTCCTACGATGAAAAATTTACTGCTTGATGAGGGTGTAAGTGATATCTTTATTTATCTCTCAATCATAGAATCCGGTCTGCATGTCTCGGCAATTTCACCTAAAAAAGCAGTAGGTTTATGGCAGTTTATGCCAAATACTGCAAAATTGTATGATCTAGTGATAGAAAATAGCTATGATGAACGTAAAGAGATAATCAGCGCAACGATAGCGGCAGCAAAGCACTTAAACACCCTATATACACAGTTTGGGAAGTGGTATCTTGCTGCCATGGCATATAACTGCGGCGAGGGATGTCTCAAAAGAGCGATAGAGAGAGCAGGTACAGACGCTCTTAGGGTACTTTTGGACGAGAAAGAACATTTTTTGCCAAAAGAGACCCGCTTATATATAAAAAAGATTTTATTGGTTGCCTTGATAGGCGAGGAGATCGAGGGAGTATCCCATACAGATACAGACGGCTTTGAAAAGAGTTTGATAGAGGTAGAGGTGTCTATACGCACAAGGCTAGCAGAGATAGCAAAACTGATGAATATAACACTAGAGGAACTTCAAAGATTAAATCCCAATCTAACAAATAAGAGGAGAATAAAGGGAGAAAGATATAGATTGAATATACCACTTTCAAAGGCATTTGAATTTTTTTTAAACTATGATGATCATACTCCAAAAGCAGAAAAAGAGGTAGGTAAATCATATTATCTCTCACACACCGTGATGTTAGGAGAGAGTTTAGAATCTATTGCAAAGCGGTACCATGCAGAGAAAGAGGAGATTATGATTGTAAATCGATTGGAGAGTGAGAACCTCATGCTGAAACAGTTGTTGCTAATACCCGTAGAGAAAAAACTCTTTGATGAAAAGTTGTAATTTCTATTTTGACATTATTTGACATTTTTAGCATACCATTTCCAAAATAATTATTATCTTTAAGGAAACGGCTTCTATGTCAAATAGCAAATACGTTATTGCATCTCCTGCAATTATTTTATTGTTTCTAAGTGGCTATATTCTCTATGACTACATAGGGCTATTTGCTATCAATACAAAAAATCTGCTTATTTTTTTCGCTGCACTTTTAGGAGCGGTGATCAGTGCGGTATCTATTTTTCTCTATTGTACCCAAGATAGTCAGAGATTACTGTTAAATGATTTGGCACGATACATAGAAGGGGTCTATCCCTCTGCATACTGTATCCCTAAAAACAGTGTTCTTAAAGAGAAACGTGCTTATGAGTATATTAAAACAAATATCAACACGCTTATTGAGAAAGAGAGTAAATTACGAGCAGAGTATGAAGCCCTTAATGCATTTAAAAACAGCATCTTTTACGAAATACTTACACCCATGAATGCTCTATTTGGCTACACAAAACTCCTAAAAGAGACAGGACTTAACAAAGAGCAGCAGGAGTTAATAGAGACGATTGAAAAGAGCTATAAAAAACTTGATGAAAGATTAAATACCGTAGCACTGGAGCCTAAAGGACAGCAGAGACTTCTTGAGGTTAAAAAAGAACCTTTTAATATCGTAAAAGAGGTAGAAACAGCCGTTGAGACCTTTTCTGTACAGGCTGATGAAAAAGATATAGTATTGGGGCTTTATATCGATCCGAATATACCGCATAATTTATTGGGAGACGGGGAAAAACTCTCACAGGTCTTGACGCATCTTATCGACAATTCTCTATTACTCAGCGATCATTTCAGCACAATTGATATTAGGCTGGAAAAGATGGAAAGCAATGGAAGTATTGCCATTAAATTTTCGGTGATAAATCAAGGTGCAGGATTAGATGCCGAGGAACTTGAGCATATACGAAAAGTATTTTTAGAGATGGAGATTGTCGAGGGTACATCTAATCTAAATTTAAAAGACTTAACCATATGTAACCGAATAGTTAAACGCATGGGAGGCACTTTGCAAATAGAGAGTAATCGTAACGTCGAATCAACATTTTCATTTATACTCTCCTTTGAAAAAGACAATGAAGAGGTAGATCGAATATTAACGCCTATATTTAAAGGGTTAAAGATCGGATTGGCACTGCCGCATAAAGATATAAGACGACAAGTTGACTATAATCTGCAAACCTATGTCGAGTATTTGGGTGGGGAGTTTGTGATTTACAGTTACGATGAGATCAATTGCGATGATGAAAGTATAGCATTGCCACATATCATGTTTATATACCATGCGTATGCCAAAAACGAGGGAGAACTTGATAAGTTTTCAGATTTAAAATGTCAGAGTATTTTGATTACGTCGGGTTCATTGCGTTCACAAATCGATATAGATAAACACCATTTTTATGATATAGTGTATGCGCCGATTACTATGAGTAAAATTTTAAGAGTACTCTCACAAAGTAATACGCAGATATACACAAATCATAGAAGTACGACTATAGATGTTCTGGTAGCCGAAGACAATCTTATTAGTCAAACTATTATAGCTAGTATACTGAAAAATATGAATATCAATGTATCGGTTGTATCTGACGGAAAAGAGGCTTATGAGATGAGAAAAGAACATAGTTGCCATCTTATCTTTATGGATATAAATATGCCGGTAATAGATGGATATGAAGCAACCAAAATGATACGTGCTTACGAAAAAGAGAATCATCTTAAACATACCCCTATTATTGCATTTTCAGCAAATACGAGTAGATTGGATAAAAAAACATATAAAAAGGCAGGAATGGATGACTTGGTTGGAAAACCCGTACATGCACAGGATATAGAAAGAGTCATTCACAAGTATTGTAAATTTGAATGAAATTTGATTACTGATGGGTGAGTTTGGACGATTCAAAGCAGAATAAAAGAGAAAAGTAGAGATAATATAATAATATATCGGAGTCTCATGAAAAATAGCTATTTTATTTATGTGATAATAGGAATGGCACTCTTAACGCTTTTAGGGTGTTCGCAAAGGGGTATGGGTTTAATACAGAGTAAGTATACATCTCCTGCAAGACACAAGGCTACGATGAAACCTTATCAAGTAAAGGGTAAGCGTTACTATCCCGGGAATATTTCGGTAGGTCACGTAGAATATGGTATCTCGTCATGGTATGGTCCCGATTTCCATGGAAAATATACAAGCAACGGTGAAGTGTATAATATGCATGCGCGTACTGCGGCACACAAAACATGGCCGATGGATACCATAGCAAGAGTAACCAACATAGAAAACGGCAAAAGTACGGTTGTACGTATTAATGACAGAGGACCGTTTGTAAGCGGTCGTATCATCGATTGCTCTTATGCTGCGGGAAAAGCCTTGGGACTTGATAAGATGGGTATTGCGAAGGTGAAGGTCAAAGTATTGGGGTTTGCCGGGAAAAAACATCCTGCAAAAAAGCGTTCTAAAGTAAAAAAAGTAGAGAGAAAAAGCGTGGTAAAATTGTCTAATGTTGCCGTACAAGTAGGTGCTTTTTCTCACTATCAAAGGGCGAATAAATATCAAGATATCTACGCTAAAAAATATCCTCGTTACAGATCTGTTATTCAGCGTTTAAATCAAAGGGGTATAATACTCTATAGAGTTTTGCTTGTCGGTTTTGTATCAAAAAGCGAAGCACAAGCGTTTAAAGAGAGAAACGATCTGTATGGAGCCGCCATTGTTACACATACATCTATGCAAGGATAAGGAGAAATAAGATGATTGAAGTAAAAAGAGAGACAAAAGAGACACGGATTAAAGTAAAACTAAATCTCTACGGTTCAGGCAGAGCCTCTATAGATACGGGTGTAGGTTTTTATGACCATATGCTTGAGGCATTCACGAAACATGCTCATATAGACCTAGAAATCAAGTGTGTCGGCGATACCCATATTGATGACCACCACAGCGTAGAAGATGTGGCAATAGTCTTAGGTGAGGCACTCAAAAAAGCGATCTATCCTGTAGAAAATATCGAGCGTTTTGGCAATGCTACGGTGGTGATGGATGAGGCATCCGTAAGTTGTGATATCGATCTTTCACATCGTGCTTTTTTGGTATATGAACTTCCTATAGGCGGCAAGGTGGGTAATTTTGATGTAGAGTTGGTAGAAGAGTTTTTCAAGGCATTTGCCTTTAATCTACCGCTTACACTTCATCTTATCTATCATCGTGGCAAAAACAAACATCATATTATAGAGGCTGCTTTTAAAGCACTAGCTGTAGCACTTCGTCGTGCAGTAACCATCAATCAAAATGCAGGTATCCCAAGTACCAAAGGTGTCTTATGAGTATCGAACTTATCGTACTTGATGTCGACGGTACTATGACAGACTCACGCATTAGCTATACAGAAAACGGAGACGAGGTTAAATCCTTTAATGTCAAAGACGGTTTAGCGATTAATTCTTGGAGAAAATTAGGAAGGCAAGTAGCGATTATTACGGGGAGAAGATCGGATATTGTTGAACGACGTGCAAAAGAGCTGTATATTGAGCATTTCTATCAAGGTGTAACGAATAAAAAAGAGGTACTTGAAGCGTTACTGGAGAAATTAGATTTGCGTATGCAAAACGTTGCAGCTATAGGAGATGATTTAAATGATTTGCAAATGTTAAAAGCCGTAGAGATATCATTTGTGCCCAGAGATGCAAGCACTTACGTAGATAAAATTGCCCATGTAATTTTAAGCAAAAAAGGCGGAGAAGGTGCTGTAAGAGAGATGATTGAGTATCTAATCATCAAAGAGGGCTTGGAGGAGAAGTATTTAGCACTATGGCAATAAGGTTGGAGTGGCTTGTTCTTTTACTGATACTCTTTACCGTAGGCACGACCATGACGGTGCAGCTTGGTAATAGAGGCACAAAGACAACATTGGAAGGAAAAGAGCTAGAGTTTATCAACACAACATTTATAGAAGTTGATACTATTGATAGACTTTCAAAATCTTTTGTACAAAAGGGCATATTGCACAAGGGTATTCTTTATCTGGAGCATCTCAAATACCAAAGTAAAAACATTAGCTCTTTGATTGCCGATAATGCACAATATCGGAAGAGTCTTCTTGTCTTAAAGGGGAATATAGCTATCAATGATTCTCAAGGCTATACCTATCGTACACAGAGTGCCAGGTACTACCAAAACAGCGGCATTTTGAAAGTTAACACAAGGTTTAAGGCTACCCTGGGAAAAAATATTATTTATGGTGCATCGCTTGACTATAACAGTGTCACAAAAGAGATGAACGCTACTCATCTTGATGCTGTTATCTATACGAGCAAAAGTAAAGAGATGTTATAATAGATAACATTGATACGCAAGAGGGGTTTTTAGTTGAAGTTCTTTTCCCAAGTATGTTACTCTATAGTGCTCTTTTTTGTCTGTATTGTAGATCTCTATGCAGAAAAAGTAGAGATTGTCTCTGACAATATGTATGCACAAGATATGAAAAAAGAGGTTGAATTTATAGGTAATGTGAAGATAAGGCAGCTGGAGAATTCAATTTTTGCAGATAAAGTGCGAGTCTATTTCAATGACAGAAACGAAACCGATAAATATGAAGCTCAGGGTAGTGTAGAGTTTGAATTTAAAGATAAAAAGAACCACTACAAAGGTATGGCAGAGAAAGTGATTTATCTTCCTGCAAAGTCTAAATACAAGCTTATTGGAAAAGCAGAAATAGAGGATATTGCAAACAGCCGTCACATCAAAGCAAACAAAATTGTATTGGATATGATGCAAGGAGATGCCAAAGTCTATGGCAGTAAAAAAAAACCGGTTAAATTTATCTTTGAAATGGAGCAGAATAAATGAGTTCACCCCGTATTGTTGAGGCTGCATTTCTCAAGTCTGCACAGAGTATTGCCGATGCATTACCTGAGGAGTTCTCTGAAGTTGTTTTTTTAGGCCGTTCAAATGTAGGCAAAAGTGCTACGCTTAATGCCTTGACAAACCGTAAAAATTTAGCAAAATCCTCTGCTACTCCGGGTAAAACACAACTGATCAACTTTTTTGAGACACGGTATCTCTATCAAGAATCATCCTATCCTGTACGTTTTGTGGATTTGCCTGGATTTGGTTACGCAAAGGTCTCTAAGTCACTTAAAGAGATATGGCAAAAAAATTTGGTGGAGTTTATCCGACACCGCGTATCGATACGCCTTTTTATTCACCTTAGAGATGCAAGACACCCTCATGCTAAAATCGACAATGATGTAGAGGCATATATTTCAGAATATATTAGACCGGATCAAAAATATTTAACACTATTTACAAAAGTAGATAAACTCAATCAAAAAGAGCGTCATAGATTAAAACGTGATTTTCCGGGTGCAATAATGATTTCAAATATTAAAAAAACAGGACATGAGAAAGTGCATAAGGAGATACTAATGGCCATTTTTGGTATAGATGCATCGGTGGATGAGGAAAAGATGTGATAGAACTGTTCAAAGCAAAGCTAAACGATATACCTCAAATGCAAGAGCTTGTCAAAGAGGAAGTAAAGGAGGGGACTATTCTCCACCGTACAGACGACGAAGTGGCTACGAATATACGTTCCTATGTATTGGCAAAAGAAGCGGAGAAGATAATCGGCTACGCGGCATTGCATATACACTCCAAAAGAGTAGCTGAGATAAGAAGCCTGATTGTCTCCGAAGCCTATCGTGGGCAGAGCATAGGAGGGCGTCTTGTGGAATTTATGCTTCAGGAGGCAAAAGATTTAGGAGTAGAAGAGGATGTACTTGTATTGACCTATTTACCAACTTTTTTTCAAAAATTGCATTTTGTAGAGATCAATAAAGAAGAGATACCCGAACATAAAATATGGGCAGACTGTATTAAATGTATTCACTTTCCTGTCTGTAATGAAGTTGCACTGGTCTATAAAGTAGTGTGAAAGTATCATAAGCGTATGCATACATTGAACAGATTGATTTATCTTTTATTTATTTGGTCTCTTGTCGTTACTATGATACTTTTTTATCCAATGTTCATCTCTATTTATGTATTTTTACCGCTTTTTATCGGTCTTTTTGGGTATATATTGATTATTGGAATAGAAAAACAAAAATGGCACTATATCTTGATTAGCGTGATCTATTTTATTAACGTAGAGACAAATCTCTCTTTGCCTCTTTTTCTGATGACACTCTCTTCTTTGCTTGTCTATATGTTGTTTTACACTAAACTAACCCAGATGAAGTGGTGCAGAGTATGTGCAAAAATATTGTTGGTTACTCTTTTAAATCTCGTCTGTTTAGGCGCACTTCTTGGGTATGACTTTATCTTTGAGACAACAAGTGTCGGTTTGGATATACTCTTGGTTTACTCTCTTTTGATTGATATCGTGGCGGTGATGGTTTTATGAGATATAGATTTGTAATTATTCTATTTATCTTTTTTTGGATTGCCATGATCGGCAGGCTTTACCACGTAAGTATCAAATCCAATTACTATTACGAAAAATTGGCAAAAGAGAATATCGAAAGAAAAGAGTTTATTAAGCCAATTAGAGGAGAAATTACCGACACCAACGGAGAGTTGCTGGCAATGAACCAAATAGGTTTTTCCATATCAATCAAACCGCATTTTAATTTAAAAAGTGAAAAACTACATCAAATTGTGGATGAACTGGTCTCAACATTTCCTGATTTAAATAAGAGTGTGATGCTAAAGGTCTATCAAAAATTTAACTCTCCGTATAATCACCAATATATCAAAGTAGTAGATTTTATTCATTATAACCATATGATGAGTGTCTATCCAAACTTAAGTTTACACCAAGAGCTTAAAATAGAGGCTGAGACTAAAAGGTATTATCCCTATGGCGTATATGTGGCACATATTGTAGGGTATACAGGACGCTCAAATATAAAAGAGAATACAGAAGATGAGGTGGTCAATGTTGTAGGAACTATAGGAAAAACTGGATTGGAAAAATACTACAACCGTGTACTTCAAGGCGAGCTGGGTTATACCATATCAAAAGTCAATGCAACCAATAAGGCGATAGATACGCTGGAGAAAAAACTTCCTAAAAACAATAAGAATCTACAGCTAAATATAGATATAGAGTTGCAAAGAATGATTTATGAACGCTTTAAAGATGCAAATCAAACCGGTGTAGTAGTAGTCATGCGTACAAGTGGTGAAGTTCTTGCTGCGGTAAGTTATCCCTCATATGACCCAAATCTATTTGTAGGGGGTATAAGTAAAAAAGATTGGAAGGCATTGCAAAATAATCTTGATAAACCGTTTACAAATAAAATAGTGCATGGTGTCTATCCACCGGGATCTACCATTAAAATGGGTATGGCCTTGGCTTTTGAAAAATCACAAGAGGGCATATTGGATATCCATGAGCGATGCATCGGTTTTATTACCTTGGGCAGGAGCAAACACAAATTTAGATGTTGGTCAAGATGGGGGCATGGAAAGGTTGGATTACGTAGATCGATACGTGAGAGTTGTGATGTCTATTATTACAATAAAAGTCTCAAAGTAGGGATAAATGCGATGGCAAAATCACTAAGAGATTTTGGTTTGGGTGTTAAAACCGGTGTCGATTTGCCTAGAGAGTATCATGGCATAATACCGGATAAAGCATGGAAAATGAAACGATATAGACAACCATGGTATATGGGTGAGACAGTTATCTCTGCTATAGGGCAGGGATATACACTTGTTACACCGCTGCAGGTAGCAAGATACACGGCACTCATGGCAACCTCTAAACTACCCGTGCCGCATATTGCAAGGGTAGTAGACGGCAAACATCTAAAAGGCAAACTTAAATATATCCCCTTTGATAAGAAGTATCTTCTGGAGATTCAAAAAGGGATGTATGACGTATGTAATAGTAAAGGAGGAACAGCCTATAAGACGATGAGTAAACTTCCAGTGACCGTTGCCGGTAAAACGGGGACCTCGCAGGTAACTTCTATTCCACAGTCGACCAAAGTACGGCTTAAAGAACATGAATTGGACTATTATCACCGTTCACATGCTTGGATAACCACATATGCACCCTATGAAGATCCCAAAATCATTGTAACGGTTCTGGTTGAACATGGAGGACATGGAGGAAGTACGGCAGGTCCCGTTGCGGCAGATATCTATAGATGGTTGTATGAAAAAGAGTATTTTGGAAATTGAAATGATACATTTGATTTTTATTTTAGATTATATAATTCAAGTAAGATGCACTTATAAGATCTGATTGAATAGATTTTAGTATGATTTATTTTAGGCCTTACGAAAAGTATATAAATATGTAGATCTTTAGATAAGAACAACTCGGTAGTCACTTAATGAGAACAATCAAGGTTATTTGTTCTCAAAAAATGACAGTATTACATTTGCCGTAAGGTATTGTTTAAAAAGAGTCCTAGGATAATTATAAGGCTGATACCTGCTGGTTTGCTGTAGAGTTTATTGGCAGTGATAAATACCAGTATCAGCGTAGCTATGAACATTGTAGCAATATCAAAGAGATAGGTTTTAGGATATACAACCAGTGGATTTACAAGTGCGGCTGAGCCTAAAACCACCGTTGTGTTAGCCATATTTGAGCCTATGATATTTCCTATAGCCATATCTACTTTCCCTCTGATTGCAGCGGCAATACTGACTGTAAGCTCAGGCAGAGAGGTACCTAAAGAGACCATGATAATACCGATAATCCACTCGGAAACCCCAAACTCTTGTGCAATCGATGAGGCACTCTGGATTGTAAAATGGGCACCTGCAACCACCAAGGCAAGACCTAAGAGTACCAAAGGCAGTGTAGTAGACCATGAAACATGAATTGCTTCTTCAAGCTCTATCTCTTCTGTTAGAATTGTTTTTGCGTCCCGGAATAAAAAGATAAGGTACGCTCCCATTAATAAAAGAAGAAGTGAAGCATCAAAACGTGAAATGACCCCATCGATAATCATCAGTATGAAAATCAGTACCGGTAAAAGTGCCCAAGTGCTATCTTTTGCAAAGAAATCTCTATTTGGATTTATCTTTTTTGCTATAAGAAAGACTGCTGCAAGTACCAGTGTGATATTAAGAATATTGCTTCCTATTACATTGGCCACTGCGATCTCTGCTTTATTACTATATGCTGCAGCGATACTTGCCGCCATTTCCGGCAGAGAGGTACCAAGAGCGATTAAAGTTGCACCAATGATAAACTCCGGAATACTAAATGCCAGTGCAATACGTTCACTTTGGAGAATCAGCATATCTGCACCCCAGATAAGAAGCCCCATTGAGAGGAAAAAAATGATAAAGTCCACACTACTCTCCTGTTCTTACAATCAAACTTTTGGGCAAATTAAATTTTTCAATCAAGGCTTGTTCTTTTTCTCTCATCTCACCGTTATCCTTTTCGTGATCAAAGCCAAGCAGGTGCAAGATTCCATGAATAAAAAGTAATGCTATCTCATCTTGGATAGTGTGTCCTAGCTCTTTTGCTTTTTGACGTGCCGATGTGGCAGAAATTACGATACTGCCTAGCGGAAAACCTGCAATAGTCTCAGGTGTAAATGAACTATCAAGAGGGAAAGAGAGAACATCGGTCTCTCTCTTTTTACCCCTATGTAGGCTATTGAGCTTTTTCATCCTCTCTTGTTCTACAATAATGACTTCCACTTCTGCAGCGGTAAGCAGCTTTTTGATCTCCTCTAGTATCGATATATCAATATCCAAATTGCTTTGATTGTCAAAATTTATCATGCCCGAAGTTTACCCAATTCTTGGTAAAATGGCAGTAAAAAAGGAAGAATATGTCAAAGGCAGTATGTATTATCTCCGGAGGCATGGACTCGGCACTGGCTGCCAAAATAGCACAAAATCAGGGATATGATATTATTGCCTTGCATTTTAACTATAGGCAAAGAACACAGATAAAAGAAGTAGAATGTTTTCGTAAGATAGCAAGACATCTGGATGCCATAGAGTCTTATGAAATAGATTTGCCGTTTTTTAAAGAGATAGGAGCATCTGCACTCACCGACAAAAATATAGATGTTCCTACCACCGGTATAAAAGAGGGTATTCCTATAACCTATGTGCCGTTTCGAAACGGTATCTTCCTCTCTATCGCAGCTGCTATCGCAGAGAAACATAGAGCAGCTGCTTTATATATAGGAGTGGTAGAAGAAGATAGTTCCGGCTATCCCGATTGTCGTGCCTCCTACATTATGCAAATGCAAAAAGCGGTAAACCTTGGTACAAAAGAGGAGACAAAAGTAGAGATAAAAATGCCACTGGTAGCACTTAAAAAGTCTGAGATCGTCAAAAAATCTTTAGCACTGGGTGTGCCACTTGAACATACATGGTCTTGTTATAAAGAAGAGAAGAGGGCTTGTGGTATTTGCGACTCTTGTAGATTAAGACTAAGAGGGTTTAAAGAGGCAGGAGTCAAAGACCCTATCGCTTATAAAAACTGATTAATATTTCTGAAATCCATTGGCAATAAATCTAAATTCATAGTGATGTTTGGGATATCTTTTTAAACCTTCGGAGATAAACGCTTTACGCGTAATCTGCCTATCCCATAACCTATACATCAATGTTTTAAACCATGCTTTTTTTTCAGGAGTATCCAAGGCCATACGGTTATAGCGGGGATTGGATTTGGTACTCAAGGCGATTTTGGTCATAACCTGATGAAACCTCTCCACTTTCTCCTTTGTAGGTTTTTCATAATTGGCATGAAGCATTTTGTGTTGCGGAGCTTTTTTACTGCAACCCGTGTATATAAAAAGAGCAAATATCATCAACACGAGAGAGTATTTCATGATCTTCCTTTCTAATGAACATTGACTAACTAGATTGTATCAAAACAAGATAAATGCCACTTGGCTATGTTATACTTTTTAAAATGGGTCTAGATAACTTTAGCGGTACAAAAATATGCTAAAGTTACGGTATGGTCGTCAAAAACAAGTATGTAAAACGTTCACACATTTCAGAACAGAAATTTAGACAGATAGTGAAGCTGTTCT
>JALSJI010000020.1 GCA_026989435.1 Sulfurovum sp. | reverse complement strand
TGGCAGAGTCCATCATCATCTTGCTCATCATCACACGGTGTTTTTCACCCCCGGAACAGGCATCGACCTTCTTCTTCTGCTCCTCGCCGCTAAAGAGCATACGCCCCAGTGTCTTGCGGATATCGTCGATGTGCCACTTAGCATCAAAGCCCTGTATCCACTGCGGAAGCTCCACATCGCCCGTGACCACATCGGTCGTGTTCTGGGGGAAGTAGCTGGTGGTGATGGTCTGTCCCCAGTTGCAGCTGCCGCTGTCGGCTTCAAGATTGCCCATGAGGATCTCCAGCAGGGTGGTCTTCCCTACCCCGTTGGTACCGATGAGGGCGATCTTGTCGCCTTTGTTGACCTTGAAAGAGATATCCTCAAAGACCTTGAGATCCTCATAGCTCTTGGAGAGCCCTTTGACCTCCAGTACCTCGTTACCGATCTCACGGTGCGGACGGAACATGATGGAAGGATCACGTCGTGAGGAGAGCTTTATCTCGCCCACATCGAGCTTGTCCAGCTGTTTCTGGCGGGAGGTTGCCTGCTTGGCTTTGGAGGCGTTGGCGGAGAATCTCGCGATGAACTTCTCCAGCTCCTCCTTCTCCTTGAGCGCCTTGCTTCTATCGGCTTCGGCTTGCTTCGCGATCAGGTTGGCGGCGATGTACCACTCATCGTAGTTGCCGGTGAACTCACGGATGGTCTGAAAGTCCAGATCGAGGATATGGGTGACCACACCGTTGAGGAAGTGTCTGTCGTGGGAGATGACTACCAGCGTCCCCTCGTGACGTTTGAGCTCCTCTTCGAGCCATGCGATCGTCTCCATATCGAGGTTGTTGGTAGGCTCGTCCAGCAGCAGGACATCGGGCTTGAGGAAAAGCACCTGTGCAAGCAGGATCTTGAACTTGTCTCCACCCGTGAGTGAACTCATCAGGTCATTGTGCTGCTCTACGGGAAACCCGAGCGTGGTCAAGAGCTTCTCGATCTTCACATCACTCTCGTAGGTAGGGTCCTCATCCGCACAGATCATCTCCAGCTCCGCCAGACGGTTGTTGACCTCGTCAGACTCAAAGTCCCCCTCCATATAGAGCTTCTCTTTCTCTTTCTGGGCATCGTAGAGCTTCTTGTTGCCGTAGAGCACCGCATCTTTGAGGGTAAAATCCTCGAAGGCATACTGGTTCTGGCTGAGCATCCCTAGCTTGAGACCCGGTTGAAGCTGTACGTCACCCTCACTGGGCTCGATCTCGCCTGCAAGGATCTTCATAAACGTCGACTTCCCCGCCCCGTTGGCACCGATCAGCCCGTAGCGTTTGCCCACGTCAAGCGTGATATTGATCTTGTCGAAAAGCACACGCTTTCCGTAGCGTTGTGTCAAATTTACTGTACTTAGCAAATGCTATCCTTCATTCTCATTTTTCGGATGATTTTAGCATAATGTACTGAAATTATGTTATGATTTTTTATGAAGAAAGCAATATCTTTGATCCTTCTATTTCCTCTTTGTCTCTATGCCCAAGAGAGAGATAAAACCACAAACATAACTCTCCTTCTTAACAGTCAAGATGAGCTTATGTCCGGCCGGTATTACTTCAATGACCAAAGTAAAATTGATGCTACCTTTATTCCCTTTAGCTACCACTTGGATAGGAATAACAAAAACCTCACCTATACCATCAAAGGTGCTGCAGGTATAGGAAGATATATTACCCGAGAAAACACCGATAGATTTAAGAGTCTCAAGCTAGGAGTACACCTAGATAAAAAAATGAGTCAATACAGCCGCATATCTGCACAACTTGATCTCTTATACAGCTCTATTCAAGATAAATACGGCTTCTATTACGGTCTCAAAGCAGACTTCCTCTATCAACCCGATATAGATGGATATCACCCCTATTTTAAACTGATAGTCAATACCTTTTCTACACATCAGATAAAAAACTTTAATGATATCACGGGTGCACTCCTAGGAAAAATAAAAATAGGTGTTCGTACACCGCATCTTACATCTATAGGTTCTATTCCGCTAAGAGCAGAGCCTTTTTTTCTTATAGCATCTATGAGTCGTTCAGTAAGAGAAAAAACAGACATTGCACACTACTATAAAGTAGGGCTTGTCACCTATTTTGGCAGCAACCCTATCTTTGACTGGGTAGATCATCAAACATTTATCAAAAAAGATTATTTAGGATGGATAAAGGAGATAACGCTTGAGAACAGTTATATATCGGGTAATAACTTTTACGGTTTTAATATTGGATTGGGTATCAACTTCTAAGAGCAAGCTAGCATTGAAGTAATGCAATGATATTTTCTATAGGACGACCTATAGCAGCCTTACCCTCTTTAATGACAATAGGACGCTCTATAAGTTTGGGGTTGGCCACCATCGCATCGATGAGTGCCTCTTCATCTTCTACATCTTTAAGACCCATCTCTTTATAAATAGCCTCTTTGGTACGCATAAGCTCTCTAGCAGAAATCCCCAACATGCTTAAAATCTCTTTTAGCTCCTCTTT
This sequence comes from Sulfurovum sp., assembly GCA_026989435.1. GTDB lineage: Bacteria > Campylobacterota > Campylobacteria > Campylobacterales > Sulfurovaceae > Sulfurovum. The sequence continues at coordinate 25,128 of JALSJI010000020.1, read as the reverse complement.
TGTAGGCGGTGTATCAAGATACTTCACCACCTCGGCTTCAATACCCTGCTCTTGTAAAAGTGCTACTGCGTTTCTTGACTTACTACATCTTGGATTATGGTATATTTTTACTCTGCTCATGATTTATCCCCTTTTTTTTGTAAGTTTACTCTATAGGCGTTTAATTTTAGATAGTACGAATTCAAAAGCCTCATCTGTGCTCTGTAATTTTCCCTCTAACTGCCGGGCATACACTTCATCTAATATCTCTTTAAATCTAGGTGACGGCTCTAGCCCTAAGGCTATGAGATCTCGTCCTTGCAGTAGCGGTGCTAGCGGTTTATTCTCTACTTTCAACCCTCTAGCCTTTTGAAGCATCCATTCCCCTGCACGGTAGATACCCGATAAGGACTCTGCTGTCGTTCGTCCCAAAAAATCGGCTTTGGCTACGATGACTAGCTCTTCTATATTTACCTTGGTAGCCAATCGTCTAAAGGCAGATGCTTTTGCCTTGCCACGGTAAAACAGTGAGGGTTTGAGATGATGCTCTACAAGCGGCAAAAGTGCATCGATGAAGTCATGCTCATCAGTCAGCCTATAGAGTAAAGATTTTGTAGGCTCTATACCTGCTTCTTCATGCCCGATAGCTCTTATATTGCCCTCTTCATCGATGCTAGTATGGGTAGCCTTACCCAAATCATGACATAAAATAGCAAACAAAAACTTCAGTTTTTGCTTATGCGATATTTTGAAGTCCTCATTCCTCATTCCTAATTCTTTCTGCATCGCATCAAGCGCCATCATGGTATGTATCCACACATCTCCCTCCGGGTGCCACTTGGGTGATTGTGGTACGTCTATGAGTGCATGAAGTTCTTGGAAATAGCGTTTGGTAATACCTAATTCTCGCATAAGTTCAAAACCTGCTGAGGGTTTAGGAGCTTTAAGCAGTAGCTTTTTCCACTCTGTATAGACACGTTCTTTTGCTAATTCATCTAGCATACCATCAGCTACCATTTTTTGACACAAAACAAAGGTCTCCTCTGCCAAGGCATACCCAAACCTCGCACAAAACTGCACAGCCCTGTAGACACGCAGAGGGTCTTCGATAAACGTAGCATCATCGATATGTCTCAGTAGTTTTGCCTGCATATCATCTAGCCCGCCAAAGGGGTCTAAAAACTGTTGTGTTTCTATTTCATAGCCCAGTGCATTGATAGTAAAGTCGCGACGCATGGTAGCTTTTTGATAGCTGAGTGCACCATCTACCTCTACATCAAAACCTCTATGCCCTACCCCTACTTTGGCTTCTATACGAGGAAAAGAGAAATCATACTCTTCGCCCTCATAGCTAAATTTTAGCACCCCAAAACTCTTGCCCACCAAATTGACCGAACCATACATTGCCAGTACTTCTTCTAGCTCGTCCATTTGTGCCAAGCCATAGACCTCAACATCATAGTCTTTAATAGGTAATTCTAAAAAATGGTCACGCACACAACCACCCACGATGATGGCTTTGGCGTTTTTAGCTTGTAGTGTTTTTGATATCGTTTTGAGTATATATGGTATTTTCATCTTCAAATTATAGCTAATACCTACTTTTAGAGTTATCTTTCACATTGATAAGCACCTTAATATGCTCTTCTATCTCTACGAGTTCCTCTTGTAATCTCATTACTTCAAAAATGTTAGAAGTATTATAGAGGGATTTTTGGTCGTATTTTGTCCGATATAATTTACATATTTATTTTCGTAGGTGCGACCATGTCGCACATCAAATCTCGGTTTGGATGTATGGGGAATTTAAAATGATGATTGTTATTTGAATACCCTCTTGTCGTGTGACTCGGTCACACCTACGGGTTTGCATTTTTTCTATAATGTAATGAACCAAATTGCTAATCATCAATGGTATCAACATAGCCATGCTTTACAGGATTAGATTGAATATATTCTACCCTTTGATTATAATCTTTGTCATCTCTTATTGTATATTCATAAAATCTCTTTTGCCATATAGGCATATACCCTGCATCCTCTCTGCTTTTAGATTGCTTCATGCTATCATAATATTTAGATTCACAATGCTTAGAAAAATATCTTTTCATAGAGCTTATAATCTTTGGGTACTCTATTGCATTGGCTACATCAATAATCATATGCAAATGGTCAGGCATAATGACAATTTCATCTATTTCAAAATCAAAAAGAGTCTTGGCATATACAAAACTCTCTCTTAGTAGCGTAATATTCTCTACAAGAATAGGATTTCTTTCATACGTAACAATCGTGATGTAGTACTTATACCCATCTAAAAATATTCGTTTATAATTTGCCATATCAAACCATACCAAAAAATCAATATGATTGTGAAAAATATGTCATATTGCCATATTTTCCGTAGGTGCGACCATGTCGCACATCAAATCTTAGCTTGTATGCATAGAGAATTCTTATTGTGATTGTAGATTAGATACCCTCTTGTCGTGTGACATGGTCACACCTACGGTATTATTTTGTTAAAAGTATGGTACAATATTTTAGTGACGTATTTTGTCCGAGAAGAAAAAGATGAAAAAACTACTACACTTCTTACAAAAACTAGAACTTCATAAAATCCACTACACCATAGAACACAACAGGGACGACTACATCATGGTACTTGTCACCATACCAGGGGAACGTTGGGAAGTGGAATTTGATGCAAGGGGTAATGTAGAGATAGAAGTATTTAAAAATTCTACAGGTGTCTACTCCGATGAACGCATACTCGATAGACTCTTTGCAAGTGATGCATCATGAGCCAAAAATCCAGCCTATACCGAACTATCGAAATACTCAAACACCTCAACGAGGGTAAAAAACTCTGCGTCACGCGACTAGCAGAGGAGTATGAGGTCAGTGACAGAACCATACGGCGTGATTTTGAGCTGATACGTGAACGCTTTGGGGACTTTATGTCTAAAGAGGGAGAGTGCTATAGAGCATATTAGAAGATGCTGCTAGACGATGTACTGCATGCTACAGACCTCATGACGCTAGCAAATATTGTGAGTCTCTTTGGGGTGACACAAAAACAGAGCCTCCTTAGCGACAAAACCCAAGCTCTTGTAGAGAAATCTATGCTTGTTTATGACTTCAAGTCTCGCCCTTTTGAAAGTATGCAAAACCACGAAGTCCTCAAGAAATTAGAGCATGCCATCAAGTTTAATAAAGAGATAAAAATACGCTACAAAAGTGAGCGAAGCATCTCACATACAAACTTCAAACCCTACAAAATCCTCTTTCTCAATGAAAACTTCTACATGGTAGGAGAAAACAGCTCCAAAAACAACTTTGAGTTTAGACGTATCTCTATGATAGAAGAGGTAGAGTATAAAAACAAAACTTTCATACCCCATCGTGACATCCACACTTTTATAGCCAACATCCAAACACCATGGGCAGTTTTTGGGAATGATGAGATGTTATTACGGTTAAGGGTTTCAAAAAAAGTAAGACGCTTCTTTTTGTTTAAAAAGTATTTGCCTAGCCAAGAAGTAGTGCATACTTTTGATAACGGAGACATAGAAGTACACTACACCGTCACAAGCCTACATGAGCTAGAAGAGCTTGTCATCAAAAGGCTACCTCAAATCAGTATCATCGCACCACAAGGCTTTAAAAAGATGCTCAAACGCACACTTAGAAAAAAATTAGAAGCCCTGTAGGTGCGACCATGTCGCACGTCAAATCTTGGCTTGGCAGTATGGGGAATTGTGATTGTATTTGTTGTTCAGATGCACTCTTGGCGTGTGACATGGTCACACCTACATGATTAGGAATGTAGCGTTACAATCCTTTTATCTACACCCGTAATCACAGAAGTATCTTTACCTTCATAATCAATATTGAAAAGCAAATAACGCACGGCATTAAGCCTTGCACGTTTTTTGTCGTTGGCATCTAGTTCGCACCATGGAGCATGAGATGTGCCCGAGAGACGAAACATTTTGTCTCTAAGCACCTCATACTCATGATATTTTTCCATAGACTTGTAGTCAAGTTCTGAGAGTTTCCAGCTTTTAAGCGGGTTTTTTTCGCGGTCTTTTATACGGTCTTGCTGTGTCTCTTTGCTTATGTTCAAGTAAAACTTAAAAAAGAGTATGCCATCATCAACTAACATCTCTTCTACACCATTGACTTGTCGGTAAAAGTGTTCGTGTTGATCTGGCGTGCAAAAACCAAATACCTGTTCTATGCCTGCTCTGTTATACCAGCTTCTGTCAAAAAAAACTATCTCACCAGCATTGGGTATCTGCTTTAGGTGACGTTGGAAATACCACTGTCCCAGTTCTTTGGAGTTTGGCTTAGGCAAAGCAACAGAACGTGCTTCTCTGAGGTTTAGGTATGCATTAAATACTTTAATCGTAGAGCTTTTGCCTGCGGTGTCCATACCTTCAAAAATCACAAGCAATCGCTTTTGATTATCGATAATCCACTTTTGTAGTTTTACTAACTCATATTGAAGTCTTAGGGATTCTGCTTCATAAAATTTACGTGATATTTTGCCGTTTTTTTTAAAAACTTTTTCCCTTTTTCTTTGATATTCAGGCAGTTTTTCCGTATAGTTTACGCTTTGTTTTTTCACCTATTTCTTACCCTGTTCCCGTAATGCTTTTGCCACCTCTTTTTCAAGTTTTGTAAGTAGTCTAGCATTGCTTGTACGAAGCTTGCTGTTTTCTTCCAGTAAACTTTTAAGTTTCTCTTGCAAGGTTTCGTGTGCCTCTGTTAAGACTTCATACTTTTTTTCCAAAGCGTGCAGTGTACCTGTGGCTTTGTCCAATTCTTTTTTATGCTCTTTATAAACTTTATCCAATGCTTTGTACTCAGATTGCTCCTGTCCAAGTTTTCTTTTCGTCTCGTCAAACAGTGCCAACTCTTTTTTGTTTTTCTCTACTTGTTGTCTAAAATCGGCTGCCTCTTTTTCCAATATTTTGATATAGCTGTTTTTCTCTTTTGTCTCAATGAGAAGATGATGAAACCTCACTTTATAAGCTCTAATACGCATTGCCGAGACCACGACGACCAATACAATCACTAGTAACACTACAATAGCAATCCCGGCTATTAGCATCAGGGTAGAATCATCTTGAATATTGGCTAAGGTTTGGGGCATGGCTACTCTCTTATCGTGTCATAGTTGCTTGGTATTTTGCAAGTTATTATTCTCTTGCTCAAACTCCCTTTTGCATATTTTACCTTCTTGAATATAAGTTGAACTTTATTATCCAAATCATCAAAGTACGCTATACTGTGCAGTCTTCTTTTTCCGTCTACTTGTATTGTATAGTGTTTATTCTCATAGCTTGCCACATAGATATTTTTTTTATGTTTTCGTGCTTTTTTAAGTATTTTTGATAGATTAAACCCTCTATCTATCTTGTAGTATGATACCTGTTCTAAGTCATGATCGACTACCGTGAGTTCGTGCGTATTGGTACATACCTCTTTTTTCGTAGGCGAAATATACTCCCATTTAAAAAGTGATTTATCCGAAAAGTAAACGTTGCCCCTATAGACGATGACCTTTTTTTTTGGATTGGTGATTTTTTGTATAAACTTAGCCGTAAAGTGTTCAGGAAGCGTTAATCCTTTTGCACATAGGGCCAATGAGAACATAAAAATAATAAGTAAACTACGCATTTTATTCCCTTTCATCGGTAGATAGAAATATATCTAAATTGCACTTGTTATCGGTTTAGTATCACTTAAAATTGTGTAGGAGTGGTGGAAAAGTCCTCTCATAAAAGAATGCAAACAAAAATAATAAATACTCAAAGCAAAGAGAAATAGGATAACACATTATTAATCACAATTTAGATAGAATCTACTCTGACAATATTATATTTCTAGGTAAAATCACATGATACAATCACTCCTCAAAGTTTTCGGTACAAAAAATGAAAAAATCGTCAGAAACTACTTTAAAAAAGTCAAAAAAATCAATGCACTTGAAGAGGTGTATGAGAAGATGGACGATGAGAAGCTTAAAGATAGTTTTGCCTCCTTGCGAAACAGTGTGCAACGTGGAGAAAAATCTCTAGATGAGGTACTTTTTGACTCTTTTGCAATAACAAGAGAGACAGCCAAGCGTACTTTGGGAATGAGACATTATGATGTACAGTTGGTCGGGGGCATGGTACTGCATGATGGCAATATTGCAGAGATGAAAACCGGAGAGGGTAAAACATTGGTTGCTACCCTTGCTGTTGTACTCAACGCCATGGAAGGCAAAGGCGTACACGTAGTAACGGTAAATGACTATCTTGCCCAGCGCGACTCCTCCGAGATGTCTGCAATTTATGAATTTTTAGGTTATTCAGTAGGATGTATTACTTCTGAGATTTATCAAGAAGAGGAGAGGCAAGCACAATATGCCGCAGATATTACCTATGGTACAAACAATGAGTTTGGGTTTGATTATCTTCGAGATAATATGAAAGTACGCATTGAAGAGAAGGTCCAACGTGCGCATCACTACGCTATTATCGACGAGGTAGATTCTATTTTAATCGATGAGGCAAGAACACCGTTGATTATCTCAGGTCCTGTACAGCGTAACCAAGAGTATTATGCTAAAGCCGATGAGATAGCCAGAAAAATGATACGCGGTCAAAAACTAGATACCAAACCGGGTGAACCTGAAGAGACTACGGGTGACTTTATTGTTGATGAGAAAAATAGAACGATTATTATGACGGAAGAGGGTCTTGAGAAGGCACAAGAGCTTTTTGAGGTTGAGAACCTCTACAGTCTTGAAAATGCAATCTTGTCACATCATCTGGATCAGGCACTTAAAGCGCACTACCTCTTTGAGAAAGATGTAGATTATGTCGTACAAAACAATGAAATTATTATTGTAGATGAATTTACCGGACGTCTGAGTGAAGGGAGACGATACTCTGAAGGTCTGCATCAGGCTCTTGAGGCCAAAGAGGGTGTAGAGATACAAGAGGAGTCTCAAACCCTAGCAGAGATTACCTACCAAAACTACTTTAGAGCCTATGATAAACTTAGCGGTATGACAGGAACTGCGCAGACTGAAGCAACGGAGTTTTCACAAATTTACGGGCTTGATGTTATCACGATTCCTACCAATGTACCGGTAGCTAGAATCGATAAAAATGACCTCATCTACAATACGGAACGTGAAAAACTCGATGCTGTCGTCAAACGTGTCAAAGAACTTCATGTTAAAGGCCAGCCCGTATTGATCGGTACTGCCTCTATAGAGAAATCCGAAATGATAAATGAAAGGCTTAAAAAAGAGAAAATCCCCCATAATATGCTCAATGCCAAAAACCATGCACAAGAGGCAGAGATTATCAAACATGCCGGAGCCAAAGGCGCCGTCACTGTTGCTACCAATATGGCAGGGCGTGGGGTAGATATTAAAATAGATGATGAGGTTAGAGCACTTGGCGGACTTGTGATATTAGGTACAGAGAGGCATGAGAGTAGACGTATAGACAACCAGCTTCGCGGACGTTCGGGACGTCAGGGAGACCCGGGAGAATCTCAGTTTTTTCTCAGTCTAGATGACAATCTATTACGTATTTTCGGTGGAGAAAAGATCCGCAATATTATGAATAAGCTGGGTGTAGAAGAGGGAGAATATATCGACTCCAAAATCGTAACACGCTCTGTAGAAAAAGCACAAAAAAAGGTCGAAAACCAACATTATGAGTCTCGTAAACATATTTTAGAGTATGATGATGTAGCCAATCAACAACGCAAGGCAATTTATACCTTCAGAAACCAACTGCTTGATCCTGAATTTGATATCGGTGCAAAAATCAAAGAGAATCGTCAGGCGTATATCTCCTACCTGCTAGAGCGTGCTGAAATTATTGAAGGCCTACCGGAAGAAGACTTTGATTTGGAAAAGCTGGTTTCGCTTATCAGAGAGGAGTTACATATACAACTGCAAACAGCGCAACTAAAAGAGAAGAATGCAAGTGAGCTTAGAGAAATGATAACTCAAATGATGGAAACACTCTATGAGGAGAAAATGTCCCGGCTCATACCCGAACAGCGTCAAGAAATAGAACGTATTTTATATCTCCAGGTTCTCGATCCTCTTTGGAGAGACCACCTCTATGAGATGGACGTGCTTAAAACCGGTATAGGACTAAGAGGCTATAATCAAAAAGATCCGCTTACAGAGTATAAACAGGACTCCTACAGACTCTTTTCCGATCTTGTCAGTCGTATTAAATATGAAGCGGTCAAAACACTACACATCGTAGAGTTTAATTTTGAATCCCCCGATGAAGAAGAGGCTACCTTGAGGCAAATGCGCCAAGATCTAGAGAGTAATGTGGAAGAGATATCACTCAATTCAGAGGAAAAAAGGCAGGAAAAACGCCAGCCTATTACTGCTACAAAAAAACCAAAAAGAAATGAAGCATGTCCCTGCGGTTCAGGTAAGAAATATAAAAACTGTTGCGGAAAAAGCGGTCCTAAAAAAGGGCTATTATCCTCAAAGAAGATATAAAAAAGTTCTATTGTAATGGTTAAATTGGCTCTTCTTTGGCAAGAAATGCCAACAATGTTCTCTTAACAGGCAGATCGGAGATATTATGAAAACCCTCTCTTCACCCAATAAAACATTTATAAGACATATTATAAAACATTACTTGAAGTATGACAAAGAAAATCCGTTTATCTTTATCTCGGCCATGCTTGCTTTTTTAGGTATTGCTGCGGGTGTGATGGTACTGATGCTTGCAATGGGTATTATGCATGGAACACAAAAAGAGTTTTCCAAAAAGCTTTTTGTGATGAACTATCCGCTCACTCTTTTACCCATAGAAGAGGATGCAATTCACGATACCCTTATTTCACAACTTTCTAGCACATTTCCCCACTTGAAATTTAGCCCCTACTACACCACGCAGGTTATTACCAAAAATGACGGCGCGGTTCAAGGATCACTTCTTTACGGTGTCGATTTTGAAAAAGAGGCACAAATCAATGAGATTTTTCGACAAGCCAAAGGAACAACGCATAGTAAATTTTCTGTAGTCATGGGAGAGGGACTCTCCTTTGAAATGAATGCTCCCATTGGAGAAAAAGTAACACTCTATTTCTCGGAACAACATGCTGTTGGATTCGGTACGATGCCTTTACAAAAACGTTTTTTAGTCAATGGTGTATTCAAGTCAGGACTCAAAGCCTATGACAAAGCTATCATGTATACCCCACTTGAGGCCTTTGAGAAGCTTCTTAAACGTTCTAAAGGATTTTATGACGGATTGCATATCTATACGGAGAATCCTCTCGATGAGATAGATGCTATTAAAAAGATACTGCCTGATAATGTCGTAATCGAGGGATGGTGGCAGCAAAACGGAAATTTTTTTGCTGCGATGGAGTTAGAAAAAAAAGCGCTCTTCTTGGTTCTCATGCTTATCATTCTGGTTGCTTCACTCAATATTATCTCCTCACTGCTTATGACTGTAATGAGTAGAAGAAGCGAAATTGCACTCATGCGTACACTAGGAGCTACCCAAAAGGAGATAGAGTCTATCTTTTTTAAATTGGGTCTTATCATTGGAAGTGCAGGTATTCTCTCAGGTTCGATATTGGGGCTTTTGGGTATATGGATACTCAAAACTTTTGATATCATCTCTATGCCGGAAGATGTCTATGGCACCTCCAGACTACCTGTTGATTTAACCTTGGGTGATTTTGGATGGATTATAGCAGGTACTTCTCTTATTATTATACTCTCTTCTTTATATCCTGCCAAAAAAGCTTCTCAAACCGATCCGCTTACCGTGTTGAGAAATGAATAGTTATACTTCGTCATTTGACTTTTTTTGACTTTTTTATTTTAGACTCCCTTAAGAGTATAAAACAAGGAGTCCTTATGAAATCAGAGTTTGAGAAATCTCTGAAGGCAGTGCGTGCCGCACTTAAAAGAGTCACGGATGAAAAGAAGAAAACGATACTTAGACAAGAGCTTAAAACACTCAAAAAAATAGTCCGTCAGACTAAAATATCATAACACTAGATTATCACTTAAAAATATCTAATATCTCATTTCCTTTCTCAAACACATCCAAGATAGAGTCTTCCTCTTTATCTTCAAAAATATTCAAGGGGGAATCATCAAAGACTCCAAACATCATATTGTACATTTTTGCATTATAATACATTACTCCTGACATAAATTCAGCCGATTCTCCGGAGTGCTTCATCCCTTTATAGAGTGAACTGCCTAGTGTTTTGATATCTGTCAACGTATCCAATCCAAACATAGACTCCTCTTTCTTTTCATTCCACCCAAAGAGACTTGGCATACCCCAGTATGCACCCTCTTTCATCCCGATAGATTTATAAAAAGAGAACCCCTCATCCTCCTTATCACCGGAGAAACTTTTTTTAATATTAATAAATATCTCACTGAGGTTGTGCATCTTTCCTGAAGATTTTCTCTCTACCACGATACTTTTTACCGTTTTAGTTCCTACACTCTGACTTTGTGTGACTTTTAATGTCTCGGTATAAGGAATATCAAGCTCTTTTCTAATCTGCATGATTCTCTTCTCTTTTTCCGTTAAAGGTGGCTTGTCCAGCTTCAGTTCTGCTCTTATTTTAGCAGCCCTCTTTGCTAGCTCTTTTGCCTCTTCTTCACTAAAGTCAGCATTCATACCTGCAACAAAACCACATAGTATCACCATCATTTTTTTCATCTTCTAACTCCTACTAAGACTATTATACTATATTCTTTAATGGTTAAAAATATGTGCAGGAGATTCCAATGTTCTTTTGATAAGCTGCAGGGGCAAGGTGAGTATCTCTTTGGCTGCAGAGGTCTGTATCACGGGTTTATCCAAACTACCGGAGATCTTTAAACCAATGGTCATGCTTTTATCTTTACCCATGAGAATATAACCGACTAAAGGCAGACTGCCCACTGCTTTTCCCAATTCCCGGGCAGTTTGAATGGCAAGATCCATGTAAATACTTTTTTTCTTTAAATCTATTTCGCCTCTTCCTGCAATTGTCGCAGCAGCTCCTTTAATATAGATAGAATCAAACAGAATCTTTTCGCCAATCATACGATACTCTACAACTCCCTCATTCATTTTAAAACCTTTTTGTGAAAAACCTGGATTGCTGAAAGTTGCCAACGCCGGCAGTGTGTTAATAAAAGCCAAAGTATTGTTATATGCCTTAAAATCACTTAAAACTCCACCTTCGACAATAATCTCTCCATGCATTACCTTATCCATATTTCCCGACAACTTAACCGTATATCTGCCATGCTTCAAGCCCTTAAAACGGATAAGAGGATGCAACATTTTATCTTTTACACGCAGGGCTTTTAACCTTAAATTTTTTTTCTTGATAAAAAGTTTAACAATATCTCCTTCAGATGAGGCTAATGCTTTTATCTCCCCGTTTGGTTTAATTTCCAAATCATAACTATCCGTTATCAATAGATGTTTTTTGTAACGTATCTGTGATGCTTTACCCAAAATAACAAGAGGTTTGGATGTACTTTTCTTAGCTTTTTTCTTTACCTGCAAAAATTTTTCAATATCAATGTGAATATTGTTCAGTGTTATGCGTTTTTTTGCCATATTAAAGTATACGCGTTTAGATAATGCATAAAAGTGTAAATTTCCTTTTTCCGTTTTCCCTCTAATTGGTATCTTGGTAAAACATCTGTTCTTTTTTCCATATAAAAAACACTCTTTTCGTTCTATATTCCCCTTAAAGGTATAGATATTGTTCTTGTCTATCCAAATATCTAAATGACCATCATCGATATTAAGAGGCATATTTCTTAAAAAAGGTTTTATTTTTTTTAAACTTTTTAACTTAATATGCAAACGGTTCTTCTTCTTTTTTATGGACGTGGCCAAACTAGGAATTTCAATCTTCATGTCTTTTTTATAGTCTAAATAGAGTGGCAGTTTTTTATTTTTAATCACTACAATTTTCTCTTTTTGGCCTAGTGCGATCTTTTTGGCATGAAATACTAGCGATGCCTTTTGCTTTTTACTCTCTATTTTACCCGACACCTTCCCTTTATACCAGGTATCTTTAATATCTACATCCTTTAGATTTACCGTCTCCTTCTCGTATGCTATCTTACCCCCTAAGACCGGAATCTCTGTTGTGCCTATTCTTATTATCCCTTTTTTGAATACGCCATCGACACTCAGCCCCACTTTTTTCCTGCTGTCATATAGGATCTGCGCACTTTTTACAGGCAAAGTGATATCTCTATAGTGCAGTCTCCCTGCATCTAAATTTGCTTGGAGCCTGGTTGTTATATTTTTATCAACCTCCTTTTCTCCCAGCGGAATATCCATTTTTAATCTCATTTTAGCACTGCTTCCTTGATGGGAAATTGGTATATCAAGTCTATATGCCCTGAGTATTTTTTGCACCTCGTTATCCACGGGTGTTGTGATATTTAAATCCAATTTTAACATAGGGCTATTACCCGACAAACCTGTAATTTCGACTCTACTCCTCTTTAGATCCCTGTCAAGATAACGTGGCTGAGTAAAATCAAACGATAAAGTACCCTCACGGAGTCTCACTCTTGCCTCCTTGGCTACTACCCTGTGCAAATCTTTTTGATATGCAATTTCTACATCTTCCAATATTAAACCGGCTTTAAGTCTATCGTATACTACGGAATAATTACCCTCTGATAATTTTATTCTGCCTTCTAGAGATGCGATTCTATACCTTTTAGCAGCTATTTTATCTACCATCCATTCACGCAAAACTTCTTGGATTTCAAAGGCATCTACGAGTTTGTCTATACTCGTAAACCTGCTGCTACTTAGATTAAAATCTACTACTTCATCCTCTTTTTTTGCTTCAAATGTACCATCTATACCATAGGCGTTCAATCTCCCGTTGCTCTTTAACACCCCCGTATCTATATCATAGATCAGATTTCCGCTCATATGGATATTCTCTCTTTTTATACGGAGCATAGAGATCTTAGCAAGCAGTTTGTTCTTCTCTCTCTTCATTGTGCCTGCTATCTCATAATCATCACTCGTCATATATAAAATATCATTGGCAAAAATCACTGAAAAATGGTTGTTATCAAAATCAATTTTCTTACACTCTACATATTCAAAAAAAGTAAGAAGTGTCTTGATATTGTCAAATGTCTTGTCTATCTTTTCAAAAGAGGGTTTTGCTTTGCTTTTGGGTATGACAATCTGCGCTGCTTTTAACGTAAGTTTTTTATCAAGTTTGATGTATAATTTTTCTACTTGGTACTTCCCAATCAAAAGTGAATCGACATTGATGCCGATTTTGAGCCAAATAAAAAGAGCCGCAAAGATGACAACAAGAAAAACCAGAAAATCCCGTAAAAAATTACGAATAATCAAACCTGTATGGCTCATAATCATCATACTGGCTTTTCTCATCACTATATTCCTTTACCTAAGTTCACCTATAGAGACAAAAAAAACACTTTATATTCCCAAAGGCACAATCAATAGTATTATATCACAGCTGTCTAAAGATGGATATGATGTAGGTATTATAGATATGCTTGCCTTACGTTTTATCGGCATACCCAAGAGCGGATGGAGAGATATAGGTCAAAATAAAATGAGTCGCATTGATTTTTTATATAAACTTACTTCTACAAGATCAATGATATATAAAATCACGCTTATTCCGGGGAAAACGACCTATATTTTTTTTAAAAAGTTAGCCAAAGATCTTGATCTCAATGCCTCCAAACTTCAAGAAGCATATGATGCCCTCTCAAAATATCCAGAGGCCGGTATCTATGCCGATACCTATCATCTCCCTTATGGTATCAAAGAGAAAAACCTCATCTCCTACCTTCTAAATGTCTCAGAGAGAAAATATAAACAACTCTCAATTAAAGCCTATGGCGACTACAACCAAAGTATATGGCTACGTACGCTCACAATCGCCTCTATCATCCAAAAAGAAGCAGCCAACTATCAAGAGATGCCTTTAGTCGCTTCTGTCATCTATAATCGCTTGGAAAAAAATATGCGTCTGCAAATGGACGGTACACTTAACTATGGAAAGTATGCACATACAAAAGTCACCCCAAAACGTATTATAGAAGACAACACTACCTTTAACACCTACAAATACAAAGGTCTGCCACCCTCTCCCATAGGAGCTGTAGGTTCTCATGCCATCAATGCTGCAATCAACCCTGCCAAAACAGACTTCCTCTATTTTATGCGAAACAAAGAGGGAGTACATGACTTTACCGATACCTTTAGGAAACATCGTAAAAATATTGAAAAGGTACGGTAAAAGCACACCTCTTTTAAGAAAAAACGCTGCTTTCTAAGCTGAGTTGTTAAAGTCAAAAAATTAATATTATATAATATAACTATTCTCTATCCCCTATTTTCAAAAAAGATGCTTTAAATCTTCACTTTGGAATAATAAAAAGAGTAATAGAAAATTACACTATTTTAAAATCATCGATATACTCATATAATAAAAAATATTAAGTGATAAATATTATTTTAAGATAACTACCGCTACAATTTTTTATGGATAATTTTTTTCCATAAAATGATTATAAAGGATCTTGAGATGAAAGAGTGTAGCGGAGCAAATGTAAATAACACAAGACAAAGTTATAAAGATTGGTGGCCAAACAGGCTAAATATTGAGCTTTTAAATATAAATAGCGATGCCATAAATCCTCTTGGCAGTGACTTTAACTATGCAAAAGAGTTTAGCAAGATTGACTATGAAGTTCTTAAAGAGGATTTAAAGAGAGTTATGACAACATCGGTTGATTGGTGGCCAGCAGACTGGGGACATTATGGACCACTATTTATTAGAATGGCTTGGCATAGTGCAGGAACATACAGAGTAGTAGATGGCAGAGGTGGAGCAAATGGAGGGTATCAACGGTTTGCACCACTAAATAGTTGGCCAGATAATATAAATCTTGATAAAGCAAGAAGGTTGCTTGAGCCAATAAAACTAAAGTATGGGAATAAAATCTCTTGGGCTGATTTGATGGTTTTGGCTGGTAATGTGGCACTTGAATCGATGGGCTTTAAAACACTTGGCTTTGCAGGTGGAAGAGAGGATGCATGGTGTGCTGATGCACAGACATATTGGGGTCCAGAGACAAAATGGCTTGAGAGCAGACGCCACAAAGCAGATGGTAAACTTGTAGAGGCTTTGGCAGCTGATCATATGGGGCTTATCTATGTTAATCCAGAAGGTCCAGATGGTGTGCCAGATGCTCTTGGAGCGGCAAGCAAGATTAGAGATAGCTTTGCAAGAATGGGTATGAATGATGAAGAGACAGTTGCACTAATTGCAGGTGGTCATAGCTTTGGTAAAAACCACGGTGCATCAAATCCAGATAAATATCTTGGTGCAGAGCCAGAAGCATCCGATGTGGATGAAGTAGGTCTTGGATGGAAAAATAGCTATAAGAGTGGAAAGGGTGCTGATACAATTACTAGTGGATTAGAGGGTGCATGGACACCAACGCCAACAAAGTGGGATAATAGCTTTTTAAGAGTGCTATTTAAATATGAATGGACTCTTAAAAAATCTCCAGCAGGTGCTTGGCAATGGGAAGCAGTAAATCCAGATGAAAAGGATATGGTAGTAGATGCTCATAACCCAAATATTAAGCATCCTCCTATTATGCTAACAACTGATTTGGCTCTAAAGATGGATGCACAATATAAAGAGATAGCAAAAGAGTTTTTAGATGACCACAAAAAGTTTGGCAAAGCATTTGCAAAAGCTTGGTTTAAGCTAATCCATAGAGACATTGGACCAAAGAGTAGATATGTTGGATTTGAGATACCTAATGAAGAGTTTATATGGCAAGATATTTTGCCAGAGGCTGATTATGAGATGATTAATCAGAGTGATATAGATAGTTTAAAAAAGAGCCTTTTAGAAGCTGTTGATATTAAAGATTTGGTGTGGATTACAATAAGAGCGGCATCAACATACAGAGATAGCGATAAAAGAGGCGGAATTAATGGTGCAAGAGTTATGTTTGAGCCTCAAAAAAGTTGGGAGGTAAATGAGCCTGATAGATTAGATACTATCTTAAATAAACTAAAAAAGATAAAAGATGAATTTGATAGTGAGACAAAAAAGGTTTCTATTGCTGATTTGATAGCACTTGGAGGAAGTGCGGCAGTAGAAAAAGCGGCTAATGATGCCGGAGTTCAAGTGGAAGTTGGCTTTAACGCAGGGAGAGTAGATACAAAAGAGGAGCTTGTTGATGTAAGCTCATATAAGTGGTTTAGACCAAAAGCTGATGCATTTGTAAACTATATCTCAAATGAGTGCGAAGAGAGTTTTGAAGAGTTGATGCTTGATAGAGCTTTGCAGTTAAAATTAAACTCAAGAGAGCTTGTTGCTTTACTTGGTGGGTTAAGAGCTATCGGAGTTAGCTTTAAAGATAGCAATATTGGCATCTTAACAAAAGAGTCCGGCAAATTAACTCAAGACTATTTTAGAAATTTGCTTGATATGAGCATAGTTTGGGAGAGTGTTGATGATAACTTTTTTGTTGGAAAAGATAGAGAGAGTGGCGAGGTGCTATGGAGAGCATCAAGAGTAGATCTAGTTTTAGCAGCCAATGCAGAACTTAGAGTATTGGTAGAGTTTTATGCACAAGATGACAATAAAGAGAGGTTTGTTAAAGATTTTGCCAAAATTTGGAAAAAAGTGACGGAGCTTGATAGGGTAGATCTAAGATAGAGCCTCTTGGCTTTATCTTGATTTGCTATGAGTAAATTTTAACATTACTCTTTGGATGAGAGATATTAATTTAAAAACTGTACTAGATTTAATGCAGTCATCAAGATAAATCCAATTTTATATATGATCATCTCATGCCGCTTAAAAAAAGAGGTACTGTCGTAAAAATAGGGTTTTACTTTTTGAGGATGGGTGATTTCATACTGCATCTCAGAGTAGTTCTGATACCTCCTCTCCGTATGGGGTTCTACCGCTCTTAGTATAACAAAATTAAACCATTCTGGAATTTTAGAGTTTATTTTGCTAGGCTCTTTTACATTTTTATCAAAAGAGGGTGTTTGAAAAGGCTCTATCTCTCCAAACGGTAACTTCTGTGTCATTGCCTCATAAAGCGTTACTCCAATGGCATAAATTTCTGTCTGCTCATTAACAGGAGATTGCCTAAATCGCTCGGGTGCCAAATAACTAGGTGTTCCCGCACGCGTAACATTACTATAGGCTTCCGTAATACTGCCAAAATCTACCATTTTAAAAGAGATTTTCTCCTTTTTAGATCTATAGACCATGATATTCTCAGGTTTAATATCTCCATGTATGAGATCTTGTTTGATTAAATACTGAGACATCTTTAAAAGAAATATACCAAGCTCTACACCCAAATCGACAGAGAGTGGCTTTTTTTGTGTATACTCTTTAAGTGAAACACCCTGAACCAGTGTCATTATATAATAGCGATGTGTTCTATTTTTAGGAATGGCTACCTTAGGGAAAAAGCCTGCTTTTAGACGTTTTGCCATCCAAATCTCTTTGACAAAGAGATCCAACTCTATCTCATCATCAATCACTTCAGCAGGTGCAAATTTAATCACATACTCTTGCCCCCTCTTTTCACAGACCCAAGTTCTATTGTTCTGAATGAGAGATTTTTTTAGAAGATAACCGTCAATGATATCACCCTCTTTATAGTTCTGCCATACTAAAAGATTGCTTTGTTTGTAGTATATTCTCTTATCAAGCTCTTTGATTTCGAGCAGTACTGCCGTAGTATCATCGGGGAGATTGTCCTTGAGCTTTTTAGAAGCTTTTTTTACTAAGAAGGAAGCGTTCATATGTATCGATTGTTGTAAGAGATCATCTCCAAGTTCATTATAGAGACCGTCAGAACATAATAAAATACGGTCTTTTGCCTGTAGATTATTTTCAAAATAATAAGGCGTAACATCCTCTTTCAAACCTATGGCAGCGGTAAGCACATTCTCCATTCCCTCCTCATTCATGCTATGATCTTCAGAGAGCTGCGTGAGTTCTCCATCTCTAAAGAGATAGATACGACTGTCCCCCACATTGGCACCATAGAGTCTATTACCTTCTATTACCACCAAGGTGAGTGTCGTCAGTAACTCTTCACGTCCATAATCGACCATAGACTCCTTGTAGAGAATCTGATTAATATTATCAATAAAATGTCTGATCGATTTTTCCATACTCCATGACGTAGGTCTATTTTTAAGGGAGTTTATGAGAAAGTGTGTCGTTCGCTTGGCCGCCTCGTCCCCGTATTCTGCAGAGCCTACTCCATCGCAGACTACTGCAATGGTAATGGCATCGTACACTTTTATTGCAAAGTAATCATCCCCTTTAAGCTCCTTACCTTTAGCAAGACTAAAGCCGGATGCCTCTATTATTTTTTTTGACATTTCACACCTTTAATTCACATAAACAATCTATATCATTCCTCCCGCACTAGCTCCCCATGTCGTTCTCCAACGTGTTTTAACAAATGAGATGCCAAGCAGCGCCACAACCACAACTATAGAAAAGATAGCAAACCCCGCTGTATAGGTACCAAACTCTCCTCTACTCCAGCCAAGCACTTGGATAACAGCCGTACCTCCTAATCCGCCAGCGGCACCTACGATGCCTGTCATAATACCCATGTCTTTGCCAAACCTTTGAGGTACCAGCTGAAAGACTGCCCCATTTGCCATCCCCAAACATGCCATAATGAAAAAGAGTGTTGCAATAGCACCATAAAACGGTAATGTAACTAGGGCATTGAGTGCAATCAATATCAAAGCTGCACCCAAGAAAATATAGAGTGCTTTTACCCCGCCTATCTTATCAGCCAATTCCCCGCCACCCGGTCTGAGTATGGCTCCGGCAAAAATACAGAGTGCTCCAAAATATCCTGCAATAACCTTAACATTTGGCTCATTCAAAACATCTAGTCCAAATGCCTCCATATCCGCTACGTAGGTATTCATAAGATAGACTTTCATATACCCTGCCAAACCTACAAAACCACCGAAAGAGATAGCATAAAAGAGTGAAAACCACCATGTATCTTTATCTTTAAGCAACTTACCGTAATCTCTTAACTTTTTCGGTCTTGCTTTATAGATAGACTCCGGAGCATCTTTTGCTAAAAAAAGATAGGCCACAAATACCATGCTGGCCATCACGGCTCCCACTAAAAATACTGCATCCCAACCCCACTTTTCTGCAATTTTCGGTGCAAAAAGATAATCGATCACCACACCGATATTTCCCGCTCCTGCAATACCGAGTACAATGCCTTGCAGTTTCGGAGGATACCATTGTCCTGCTTGTGGAAGTGCCACGGCAAACGATGCTCCTGCAAATCCAAGCCCAAGTGCTACAAACAAAAGTGCCGTATACGTAATATGCTCCCCCATAAAGTATGCGGTAAATAAAGAGAGTATTACCACAGCCTGTGCCATAAGTGCTGTCATTTTTGCTCCAAATTTATCGACACCAAAACCAAGCAGAATTCTAAGGATTGCCCCGGATAAAATAGGTAAAGAAAGCAGTGTAGCCTTCTCTCCTGCCGTCATAATATGCCCATTTGCCGCAAGTGCCTCACTAATTTCAGTAGCAAGCGGACCTAACATTGTCCATACCATAAAACTCATATCGAAATAGACAAATGCCATAAATAATGTAGGTGCGTGCCCCTGCCCTTTTAATGCTTTTAATCCTGCCATGTATACTCCTTGAAGTTAATCTACAGAACAAAGTATACACTTTTTTTATCTATATAATAAGTTATTATCTGTATAAAATTTAATCAATACTATAACCCCTTTATATATATAGATATTACTAAGATAAAAAGCGTTTCTAAAGAAAATATATGATTATTTTTTAAACAACTATACAAACAAAAACTAACCTTAGTTAGCTATAATAACTTCAATTAGTGTGTTGAAGTGAGAAGAAGATGACAATTTTAGAAAAAGCGCTCAAAGAAAGAAGTAAAAAAATCAATAAAGTTGAATCTACAAAAGCACTTAAGCCTGCCATGGAAGTCTATGAAAAGTTGGCAGAGATTGCAGCAGCAGGGTATGAGGGTTTGGCCAAAGAGGACTCTTCTTATTTTTTAAAATGTTTCGGGCTCTTTGACAAAGGTGAAGACTTTATGCTTCGTGTGCGTATTCCAGGTGGACGGTTAAACTATCTACAGGCGTTACGAATAGCCGAGATAGCTCAAAAATACGGCAATGACTATATCGACATAACCACCCGCATGCAATTAGAGCTTCGCTATATACAGATTCAAGACATTGCTACGGTATTACACTTACTTAAAGAGGTAGAGATCTCTACCTTTCAAACAGGAGTGGATAACCCGCGCAACATCGTTACCGATCCGCTAGACGGTATTGCCTATGACAATATCATTGAAACAATGCCGCTTATAGAAAAACTTCAAGAGATATTTTTAGAAAATTTTGAATGGGTCTCTGTACTTCCTCGTAAATTTAACACCGGTATTTTAGGTTCTCTTTCAAACTCCTGCAATATTTTTGGGCATGACTGTAGTTTCGTACTTGCCCAAAAAGAGGGTCTTTTTGGGTTTAATATTTATCTGGGTGCCAAGGTTGGGCTGCAGGCACAAGATGCCAATCTGTTTGTGACGACTCAAGAGGTACCTCTTTTTTACAAAGCGCTTTTAACACTTTTTAAAAAGTATGGATATAGAGACAACCGAAACAAAAATCGTTTGGTCTATTTACTCAATGATGTAGGCATAGATAATTTTATCGATACTATCAAAGTCGAAGCGGGCAGTGATTTTTCCCCTGCCGGTACTACTTTAGTACAGTCGCAGAATATTGCCTTGGGTGCGAACAAAGTATTGGGACGTAATGGCAAGATGAACTATAAACTCATCGTACCTTCAGGTATTTTTTCCGGTTCGGACATGCTAGCAGCCGCAAAGGTTGCACAACAATACGGCGATGGAAATATCAGACTTACATATGACCAAAACCTCTATATTGTCAACATACCTACGGAAAACCTAGATGATTTTGAGCATACCGAGATAGTACGCAAATATGCCAAATTCAATAACCTCTACTTTACGGATATGATAGCTTGCGCAGGCACGGCAACGTGTAGCTTCGGTGTTATTCCCAACAAGCCTGATGCTATTGAAATGGCACACTTTCTTAGTTCAGAAGTAGCCATAGAAGATGCCAATGTCCGCATGAACTGGTCTGCCTGTCCTAAAGGATGTGGTGTACATGGCATAGCAGATATCGGCTTTGAAGGGTGTATAGCAAAACTAAGTGACGGTACACGTGTGGACGGTGTACACCTCTTCTTAGGCGGAAAAATCACACGCAAGGCACAAGAGGCACATATTTTACATAAAGCTCTACCTATTAGCGAGGCAAAACACCACGTAAAATACTTGCTCAAAACCTACGCAAAATATAAACTAAGAATAGAGAGTTATGAAGCCTTTGACGATAGATTTCTCTCACGCAACTATAGCTTTCAAGCCTTAGCATTTTTTACCAAAATAAACTATCTCCTGAACGAAAAGCTAGGACTAGACACCATGCTAGAACTTGAAGCCGAACCTAAAAGTTCTAAGCGTGAAGAGTATGAACTCTTTAACTTCGGACTAAGGCTTTACAAACTGCTTACAGGTCAAAAACGCTTTGAATCTGTAGTGGGTCTAGCACCCAATATGCTCAAACCCACAAGTATCAAAAGAGATACGGTAAGTAGACTAAACCCTAAAGTACCCGCTAAACTTTCAGAAATTATCTACAACATGACCCATGAGGACAAAAAAGAGCGTGCAGCTGTTTTTTCTGAACTTTTAGTTGCGCTAAAGGAGCTATAATGGCCGTCGAACCTCTCACGGAAAATACCCCCCTAGCAGATTTCATCAATCACAAAACAAACGAAGGTATGCAGTGCGGTAACTACAGTATAGACTTACCAGAGCTTGGAGAAGAAGAACAGTACCGTTTTCACTTTGATATGAATGCCTGTGTAGGGTGTCACTGCTGTGAGGTAGCCTGTAACGAGCAAAATGCCAACCCCGATGACATCAAATGGCGTAGAGTCGGAGAGATGGAAACGGGAGTATTCCCCGATACCCTACAACTTTTTAACTCTATGAGCTGTAACCACTGTTTGGAACCTGCGTGTCTCACAGGCTGTCCTACAGAGTCTTACGTCAAGTTTGACAACGGTATCGTCTGGCATGATGACCCCAGCTGTATAGGCTGTCAGTACTGTACATGGAACTGCCCTTATGAAGTCCCCGTATTTAATGCTGAGCGTGGGATAGTCACCAAGTGTCACATGTGTGCAGATAAACTTGAAAATGGACAAAGCCCTGCTTGTGTACAAGCCTGCCCCTCTAATGCCATAGAGATAGAAGTTTTCAACGTCCAAAAATGGAGAGAGGTGGACATGGCTAAAGAGGGAGTAGCCCCTCACCTTGCAGACATAGATATCTGTAAACCAACCACACGCTACACACTGCCTGACCTTAAAGAGACGGAGGAGCTACGCATAGCAGACGAACATCTACTCAAACCTGCGCACTCTGAACTTCCCTTAGTCATTATGACGGTACTCACCCAAGTAAGCCTTGGAGCATTTCTGGCTCTATTTTTAGGACAGTTACTCTTTAGCTTAGGCTTTCACCTGCCTAAACCTACTTTTGTGATGGCACTCTTGGCAGTCATACCTGCCATAATAGGCTTACCTCTGTCTGCTCTGCACTTAGGACGCCCTGGCAAGGCCTACATGGCGATGAAAAACTGGCAAACCTCATGGCTGAGTCGTGAAGCCATAGCCTTGGCACTCTTTAGTGCTCTAGCCTTGCTTGTAGCAGCTCTGTACTACCTAGAAATCACAGGTTTTGGTTTACTTCTACTTGAAGCCATCACCCTGCTAGCAGGCATCTACGGCATACACGCCCAAGCGATGATATACCGCATCAAAGCACGCCCCTCATGGGATAGAAGCTCTACAAACAAAAAATTCTTCGGCGCAAGCTATGTGGGTTTCTTGCTTATGGCCTCTACCCTACTTATAGAGGGGGGCTCACAAGGCGTGATGATACTACTAGCCATCACCCTACTAGCAAGTATGGGTCAAGCCCTAGTCATCTTCGAAGAAGTGATGTTCTACCGCCACCTTGACAAAGAAGATCCACTCTACTACCAGTACAACAGAAGCCGCATACTATTGCATGAGCATTTCCCTAAAGTCAAAAAGTTTCGAGTCTACTCTCTACTCCTCTTTGGCTTAGGTTTGCCGCTCTTAGCCATCTTGTTTACGGCTAGCGGATTGTTAGGATTGGCTATAACCGTACTGGTAGTTGCAACACTGGGTGCATTTGTGTCTGAACTTACCGGACGGTATCTGTTTTACAGAACAGTTGTACCGCTTGGGCTTGCAGGGAATTTCTTTGCCGGAAATCAGCGGCATTGATTAGAGCATGTAACACAGTCACACCTAATGTTATCTATGTGGGCAACGGCTATCTCGAACCCGGAGAGATCTACCGAGTGGGAGGCATTGTCACACTGGTCAACACGCTTGTTTTTCTCACCATCGGCACGGCATGGATATGGCTACTGTTTCTCTCATCATAATCTCAAAAATGCCTGCCAATACCGATACTCGCTTTATAGCGAATATCATTCTGTAGCCCCTTGAAGTGTTGATATAGCGGCACGGAGAATGAAACAAACGCTGAATATTCGCTCTGTGTAAGCAGTTGAAGTCCAGTGGTGAAATAGAGTAGATGATGTCCCGTATTTTGGGCATCTTTGCCTCCAAAGCTGTCAGGCTCCGCTATCTCACCGTTTAGCTCGGCAAAACAGTCCACACTGTAATCTACGGTACCATGATGCTCCTCTTGTATACCATTATGGGTATGCATTGCGCCCATCAGATGGAAGGCGATGGCGGCATTGTAGGTAAAGATATCACCCAAACGGCTCTCCTCTACCCCCTCAGTATTGTATTTGTAGAGGGTAGAGGCGTGAAATGAGAAATCCTCGAACTCATGCGTCAACGCCACTCCGGCAAAGTAGTCCCATGAACCGGAACCAGGCTGAAGATCTGCCTCTATCGCCTCATCTCCCTCTTTGAGATCGCTCTTTCCCGTAGGCAGTTTGAGCCCGCCAAGCAGTGCCACCTTCGTATGGCTGTTGTCATAGACCTTATACTGTACCAAAATTGAAAGATCGCCCAGTCCCCCTATATCGCCATGCGCATGCACCTCTCCTGCCAACCCCATGCCCTCATCATGTAGTTCTCCCGCACGGATGTTCCAACGGATTACATACGGCAAGTTTATGTTGAGTGTCAGCCTGTCACTCAAACCGTACGAAAGCGAAAGCGAATAGTTATCCGTCGCATCGATGCTATGCAAGTGCTCGGCACCCCCTTCAATGGCGTCGATAATCGCATTGTCACTTAAGGATCTGTTGCCAATATATTCACGGTTGATCCCAATGTACACTCCACCCCTCTCCATGGTGTCAGCCGACATGGTATAGACGGCACCTGCACCACCTGCTCCCATCACATGTGAAGCATTGCATGCCCATATAGGGACAGATACAAGCAAAGAGAAGAGAGATGTCTTAGTCAGAGAATAAACAGTTTGTCGCATTATGATGGTAATCCTTTTGTTAAAGATAGGTCGAATCATACCTTTTACCTACTTACTTGCGACTTAGTCGCATAAAATAGTGATACATTAGGGTATAATCCATTGTATGAAAATAGATGAGATAAAAAAAGATAAACGAATACGATTGACCCAGTCGCGTATCGAACTCCTAAAGATACTGACCGATGAGAATAGACCAGTCTGTTATGAAGAGCTCAAACACCGTATCACGATGAACAAAGCAACTTTCTATAGAAATGTCGCCAAATTTGTTGAAGAGGGCATCGTAAGCACCTTCGAGTCCAATGACAAAAAACGCTACTTCGAGATCATCTCCAAGATGCATCCTCACTTTATCTGTAACGACTGTCAGACCATCACATGCGTCTCCATGCCAAACC
>JALSJI010000019.1 GCA_026989435.1 Sulfurovum sp. | reverse complement strand
CGACAAAGCCACTGCTATCACCCAAAGTGGGTTGGATACCTTGGGCAAAAAAAACTTCAGAACGTGCACGTTCACAATATTTTATATAATTCGTATGGTACACAATACCACCTGCATCTGTGTCCTCATAATAGACCCTTATCTTCACTCTCTAACCCCCGTATATTGGGCATCTTATAGGCTCTTCTTTTGAAAAGTGCCCATAATGGTGCCCATTTTTTCTATTTTCTTAAAGCGTATTTCGTCATCCTCTTCTATGAATTTAGTATAGATCTTTAGGGTGATGGAAACATCTTTGTGTCCAAGCATTTTAGACACATAAACAATATCAGCACCTTTACTTATCAGTTGTGATGCAAATGTATGTCTTAGATTATACAGGACACGGGCTTTGATCCCCGTTCTTTTTAATATTCTTTGAAAATTGACACCAACAATATCATGGCTGTAAAAAGGTTCTTTCTTTGATGAGATAAAAACATACTCATAGTCTTTCGTGAGCTCATATTGATTTTTTAATGCCTCTTCCGCCAATGGTAGTAGATCTATCTTTCTGTTACTTGCTTTTGTTTTGGTAGCTCCCTCTTCATTCCTTTGGCGTGTCTTTGTTATAGATATAGTCTTTCTATCCCAGTCAATGTCAGACCATCTTAGTGCTGTGGCTTCTCCAGGATGCATGCCAGTACCGTACATTAGTAGTATAAAGTTACGCATATATGGGCTTCTTTTGTAGAAGTTTGAATTGTCCAATATAATCTGCATTTCTGTTTCAGTAAATGGATCTGCATCTTCCTCTTCCTCTTGAAGATTGAGCATAACTTTGGGTGCAGTGACTCTTTCCAATGGATTTTTTTGAAGCAAATTATTTTGAACACCTTTATCAAGAATTGAGTAGAGAATACTACGCATCTTTTGTACAGTGGATGCTTTATATTTTTCCAGAAGATCATTTTGCCACCGCTCTAGTTCCATTGGCAGAAGAGTATCAAGATAGCGTTTCCCAAAATAAGGAAACACATGATTGTTATAGTGTGCTTTATTTCGCTTCAATGTGTGTTTTCGTATTTTGGGTTTTTGTAATATAAAATACTCCTGGGCTAAGTCATCAAGAATCCACTCTTTCTCTTCAATAGGTGGCGTGATGTTATCAAGCAAAGAAGATGCTATTTCAGGTATTAAAATTCTTTTTAGCTCTACTAAACCCTCTTTTGTGGCGAGAATATCTGTATCTCGTCTGATACGTTGTCCTTTAAAGTAAAAGTCAAGGTACCAACTTTCATAACGTTGTTTAATTGTAAATTTTATGCCAGAGTAGTTATATTTTATGGTCTGTTTTTTCTTAGCCATTACCTACCTTTAATCCTGCAATAATTCTTTTTGCAGTGGGATTGATTATTTTTGATTTTATCTCTTTGGGTTGAGTTTCTTTCGCTTTAAGAGAGCGTCTCTCGGGATGTTTTTTAAACTCAACAATAGCTCCAGGAATAAAAACAAGACGTTTACCATTTCTATGATAATGTTCTCCATCTTGAAAGATCCCCTTTTTTACCCATAACTCTATGGTACGCTGTGAAACACCCAGGAAGGCTGCTACTTGCTTGGAAGTGGTTAGTGAGTTAAGTACGACATGTAAAAGCTCTTTTTGCTCTTGAACCTCTTCTAAGATGCGTTTTAAAGTATTTTCTAACTCTTCAAACATATTAGATCCTTTGTTTCTTTTTGATAATACGTTGTGCAATTTGCAAAATTTCCTCTTGGCGTGCTTCTATCCTATCAACAATCCTATTTATTTCAATGTAAGATCTTTTGCCGAGATTAGGCATAATATCTTTGTGTTCAACTAAAAATTTCTTATACAAGCCACCCATACGATTCATATCAGCTCTTATATTGAGCATATCTTTTATTGCTGCTTGGTCTACTACAGATTTAAGTGGATAATTCATACAGACACGGCGAATATATTCTGATGCACTCAATCCTGTTTGTTTACTTTTTCGTTGAATTACTTCATATTCAGTTTGTGTCAAACGTGTATCAATATGCATTGTCCTTTTTTCTTTTTGAATGTTTTTAGGTTCATTCATCTTTTCTCCTATGTCAATATTAAAAGTGCTATTAGGTAGCCGAATGCTCCAGACATGATGACACTCATTGCTAAAAGTGTCCACCAAACACTACTTATTTGAGCCTGTGGTTTTTCACTCTTTAACTCTTCAATACTTTGATTTTTAAAATTTGTTAGTTGGATCATCGTGTCTTCAATGGCATCTGATAATTTATCTTCCAAAAGCTCTTTTCCTTTAGAGAGGTAACGTTGGGTAGTACTCTCCATTGTTGCGTTATGTTGCTGCATGAGCAGGTCAACTTCTCTTATGTAACGGTTTGAGGTATATAAGAGCGTCTCAAGTAAAGCAAACAGTGCATCATTGCTACTGAGTTGAATATTATGTTTGCGTATGCGAGCCAAAAGTTCTTCTTTCATTTCATTATTGAGTTCATCCTTCATCTTTTACTCTCCTTTTTAGTTTCGGCTTTTGTATTTATTGGTATGACAATCGATAATACATCCCAAAACTCTTTTTGCATTTTAGAGAGTCGTATTTTTGAAGTGATGTCATAGGATGGGTCATTGTCTATATCTAAAAAAGTTTGAGATTTTTTTGCCATATGACTATAATCTGCCAGAAATAATTCATCTCTCTTTTTCATCAAAATTACTGCAAATATTTTCTCTTTGTACTCAATGTACTGAGGAGATTTCTCTATGTCTGCATTATTGGAGCTAGCGAAGAAGTGATTACTCCAAATAATGAATTGACTGGAAGAATATTTAAATGCCTCAATAATCTGAGTCATTCCATTAAGCGTCTGCTCTTCCATAGGACTATCTAACGTTACAGGTATATGAATATACACATTGTATTTTTGATTGAGTATCATCTCAATTGTTTCGTTTTCCTGTAAATAGTTGAACAGGTGTTGAAAAGTGCTACTGCCACAGTCAAGTACAATATCTTTTCCCTGGGTCTTAGGATTGTTATACAAGAACATGGTTAGGTCATCAAATTTTTTGAGATCAACCTTATCGCCATCTGGCATGATGTTCAAAAATATCGTGTTAAGTGTGGTTGAGCTCAGCGTATTATTATTGGGATCTGTATCTATCCCTAAAACATTTTCAGATCCTAGTTTGTCCTGGAGAAAAGTTTGGAGAGTTATACTGCAAGTACTTTTCCCAATACCACCTTTAGCGTTGAGTACAAGATGCAAGTTATTTTTTGTGTTTGACATTAATTTTTTCCTTTGTATTGAGTTAGGCAGGGCAGTTGTCCTTGTTTCGCCATGTGGTAAAGCTGTTCCCATAGTTCTTGAGCTTCAAAGCCAGAGAAGTCATCGGATGTTCGTAGGTCATATAGCAACCCTTTTCTCGAAACAGAAATAGCAATAGGTTTTTCTGTGTACTTATTTGTAGTTTCTAAAATGAGTTCATTTGGGTATGTAGCACGCATGAAGTTGACAAAGCTTTTAAAGCTTTTTAAAAATTCTGCTCTCTTAGAGAGAGTATTATCTGATAGATGAATAGGATTGGTATATTTATATGTGGATTTTAAATTCCCGTCTGATAGGATTTTTAATTCCTCTTCCTGGGATTTTGAAATCCCCATAGGGGAGGAATTTAAATTCCCCATAGTGCTACTGATGTATCTTTTACCCAATTCTGTAACCGAAATACAGTCTTTTTTACCTAGTTTGATATAGTCAATAAGACCTTTTTGATGGAGCTTTCGTAAGTATTGGTAAACAGTTTTGGGTTTAATGTTTAAGATCTCATGTTCTTTACATATCTTTTGTCTTGCTACCCAATAGTAAATTTTTTGATCTATAATCTCAGGTTTTGCCCAGGTGGGAGCAAGAGTAAGGTAATCAAAGATAATTGCCTCGGTAGTATTTTCCATACCAAGCTCTAAAGCAATAGGCTGATTGATATATAGGCTATATCGCATTATCGACCTTTGTATGCACCTTTACTTTTTGTTCTAGCTTGATAAATAGATGCTTCAAGTGCTCAGTTCTATAATATATCTGCCTCCCAACTTTGATATAGTGCAAGAGTCCTTGTTTCCTATAGTTTGCCTGTGTTATTTTAGGAATTGGCAAAAATCCTTCAATTCCTTTTTCGGTTTCGTCTATTGTAAAGTACTCTTTCATTGATTTCCTTTTATAGTAAAATATTTATAAATAGAGTAATATGTATGTATTACTCTAATATTTAGAGTATATTAGCATATAAAATATTTTAATGTCAAGTGTTTTAGCCTAAAAAGAATAAAAAAACATAAAAATGCTATAATTACTGTAGTAAAAGGAGCCATTTATGAAAAAAGATGAACTATATGCAAATATCTTGGGTACAAGTGTTGCTACATACTACAACTATTTAAAAGAAGATCGAAGTATCCTCCAGTTTTTAAATCAGTTTAGCTTAGATGAATTAGAAGAGTTTTATCGTACGGGGAAGTTAAGGAGCCTTCAGCATTATAAAACATGGAAAAGTAGTTCTCGGACTAAAATAAATATCTCTCGTAAACTCCATCATCTTTTGACAGATAATAATGCTGAATTTACAAACAATGAAAAATTGATCTCTTTTACCTGCGGATTGTTTATATCCTTTAGGCAAATGAGAAATGAAGGGATAATGTCACCAGACTTTGAACAGCTAGTATGGAATCCAGAAGAAATTACTTTTAATGAACTTTATAACTTACATCTTCTTACACATAAAGATGGAAATTTACTTGAAGAACTTAGTGAAAAGCATACGGCAAAATATATTTTTGAAGACTTGCATCATCTATTATCTATCACTGATGATGAATCCCATCATCTAGCATACATGATGGAAGATCATTTAACGAGTTTGGTAGAGTGGGTCATAAATAATGAATCTATTTATATTTTTGAGGCAA
>JALSJI010000018.1 GCA_026989435.1 Sulfurovum sp. | reverse complement strand
GTTTGAGTCGCTGTCACATCAACGACAAAGTGCCAAAGTATTTTTTTGACCTTATAATCGCTCAAAGGTCGATTATTCCGTGCTTTCATAGCAAAATGATATCATTTTGCTAGTCTAGAGCCTTAGTTTTTGTAGGTCGGGATGAGGGCAACCCGACCTACGGTTTTTATATCTTCAAAATCTCTTCAAGACTTTTATACTCATTTACGCACACCATATGCCCATCCTCATCTATCTTGACGGTGGAGGGGAATACGTTGGCTCCCATGGAGCGGGATGTAGCGAAGTCGTGATGCATGAGGAGTTCGGCTCTATCTGTGTGGTAGAAATCTAAAAATTTGTTTTTATCTTGGGTGACATAAGAGGTGAGTATCTCTATATCTGTGATGTCTGCACCTTGGGTATAAAAGGCTTCTTGTATTTTACTAAAGTAGCTAAAGGCTGCATCTTCTCCCCACAGTTCACGTATAGTGATGACAGCTTTACAGGCCGGGTAGGTGTTGTAGTCGAAGGTTGTACGTTTTAGGATTTTTGAAGAGAAGGGTTGTCCTGTGGTTTGGGTAACGGCATCCCAATTTTGTTTGAGATAGGCTTTGCTTTGAGCGTTCCACTCCATTTGCCCTGAGGTACGTAAGCCTCCAATTACAAGTGAAAATGTGTACCTGTCTGCATGGCCATTTCGTAAAGCTTCGATGATAGGGTGAAAACCCCAGCACCATGAACACATAGGGTCTAGTATGAAAATGAGTTGCTTCATTATTTTCCTTATAAATGTATTAATGTATGATAGTATAAAACTCTATAAAGAGTGGTATTTCTACCTAATAATATGGTATCGATAGTGGAGGTATATATTAAGAGATTAAAGACACTATAAGCATTTATTGTTATAGTGAATCTTGTATATAAACGTAGTAGAGGATAGCAATGGAAACAAATGAAGAGACACAGCGGTTAATGGAATTACAAAAGGAAGCACTTAAAAAAGAGTATGGAGTGGATATAGAGAGTTCTAAAAATCGTATACCTGCCAATGCTCGTAGTGCAAATAATAAAAAAATAGCAGCACTTTATAATGATGCAGCTGAATATGAAAGAGAATTAAAAGCTTTTGAGAGAGAATTTGAGATACTTAATGAGAATAGTTTGGAGAATTTAGTAGCAAAACTTAATGAGAATAACCCTGAATATGAGGGAGATTATGCAAAAGAGATTTCTGAAGTTGTCGTGAATAGTTTTGTACAGTTGTTTGAGCAGGGAGATTGTACCTCAGAAGAGTTAGCATGTGTGAAAAAGATAGACTTTTTAAATTATAAAGGGGAATTTGAGGAGAAGATACACCGGATTCTTGTGAAGAGATGGGAATTTTTAATAGAGATGAAAAAAGAGCATATTGCCGATGAGCGTGCCGATATGAAGCTTCGCGGTATGAAACCAGATCATATACGTAAAGTATACTATAATTATC
This sequence comes from Sulfurovum sp., assembly GCA_026989435.1. GTDB lineage: Bacteria > Campylobacterota > Campylobacteria > Campylobacterales > Sulfurovaceae > Sulfurovum. The sequence continues at coordinate 3,559 of JALSJI010000018.1, read as the reverse complement.
ATGGTTTACCTCAAGAGTAAATTATCGTTGTAGTATTTCTTAAGAGGAACATGAAAGTGTAATATTTTTATATCCCTCAGGTGTTTCTTCTGCAAATTTTTCATATTCCGGTAATTCATCGTAGGGGTGTTGCGCTATATGCAGTAGTCTTTCTACCATGGTAAAGTTTCCAGATTTTGCCAGTGTTATCGCTTTATCTAGCATATAGTTTTTTAAAACATATTTTGGGTTTGTCTGAAGCATGGCCGTGTGTCTATCTTTTTGGGAGCGTGACTCTTTAGCAAGACGCGTGTCGTACATGCTTAACCACTTATCAAAGGGTATAGGATTCATAGCCAGTTCAAAAATACTCATACGTTCGCCATCGTAACGGCTGAGGGTTCTAAAAAACTGGGTATAGTCGATGTAGGCATCTTGTAAGGTACCTATGAGGGAAGTGATGAGTTGTCGGTCACGGGGAAATCTATATTCTAAGCCAAGTTTTTTGCACATCACATCGATGTAGGCATTGGGATAAATGCTTTGGCCATACTCTTTTAGTTTTTTATCCATACGTGAAGAGTCAATGAGAGGGGAGAGTGCTTGGGCTAGTTTGGTGAGATTCCAGTAGACAACGTTGGGTTGTTCCCCATAGGCGTAGCGACCAGCTTTGTCTGTAGAGTTGCTGACAAAATTAAATTGAAATTCATCCATCATGGCAAAGGGTCCATAGTCTATGGTGAGTCCTATTATGGACATGTTGTCTGTATTGAGTACGCCATGACAAAAGCCTATGCCTTGCCAAGCAGCCACAAGTGAAGCAGTGCGTTCTAGTACTTCAGTAAAAAACTTGAAATATTTGTCTTCCTCTTCCTTTAAGTGTGGGTAGGATTCTGCTATGACATAGTCTGCCAAGTCTCTAAGTTTGTCATATTCTTTAAGATAGTAAAAATACTCAAAGTTACCGAAACGTATCCAGGAAGGAGACATCCTCATGACAATCGCCGCATATTCAATATTGTTACGCAAAATTTTTGTTTTTGAGCCTATGATACCCAAGGCTCTTGTCGTAGGTATGCCAAGATGGTGCATGGCTTCACTCATGAGGTATTCACGTATAGAAGAGGGTAAGGCTGCACGTCCATCTGCAGTACGTGAGTAGAGAGTTTCTCCGCTCCCTTTGGTTTGTAAGTGCCAGCCATTGATTGAACCTAGATGATGCACTCTACCGTCACCTAGTCTAGAGGCATAATGACCAAATTGATAGCCTGCATAACACATAGAATAAAGCCGGCATCCTTTGGGAGTGTATGTGCCGTTAAGCAGTTCTATAAACTTTGGATCTTCTTTTGTATCGCTATCTAAATGTATGCGTTTAGCTGCTTTTGTGTTAAAGCTTATAAGGTAGGGGTTGTCTAATGGTGTAGCGTGTGAGATAGAATAGAATTCATTATCAAGTTCAAGATAGGAGCTTTGAGTAAAATGAAGGGTATTAAGTGTCATAAAGATGTTGTACATCGTTTATGCTTAAATGTAGATAAGTGTATATTTTTTATGCTCTTTTTTCGTAGGTGATAAGGATTTAGTAATTTTAAATCGATATACTATTATAGAATTTATATGTGTAGATGATAAAGTCGAATATTATAGGCTGTATGACCAAAAATCTGTATAGATAACGCGATTAAGGAAATGAAAAAGTTTGGAAGCAGAGTATAAGTTTGAGACTCAGAAGACCTATTTTAGTTGTCTAGATATTTATGAGCCCAATATGCCTTGTGGTTTAAGCAAGGAAAAGAAAAAGAGTGATTTTGCATCTTCTGCACTACAACCAGGAAGTTATCTTTTAGCACGCTATAAGATCATTGAGATTTTAGAAGAGAATAGTTTTGGTTTTATCTATTTAGTAGAGAGAGAGAATAAAAATAAAAAATATATTATCAAAGAGTTGTTCCCTCATGCATATGTAACACGCAACGGCAAAGGTGAAATGCTTTTAAATAAACCTTTGGATATAGAATCGCTTCAACGTTTTAACTATATGCAGAGATTTTTTATAGGTGAGGCAAATCATTTAGAAAAAATCTCTATTAAATCTCACAAAAATATTATCAAAATTGTTTCTGTAGAAAAAAATAGAAATAACACCTCTTATATTATCTATCCCTATGAAAAGGGTATGACTTTTCATAGGTTTATGGAAATCAAAGTAAGAATGGGTAAAGGAAAACTAAACAGAGAAGAGATAGATACTATATTAAAACCTCTACTCGATGCCGTAGAGCATCTACATACCTTAAACCTTTATCACCTCAATATAAAACCTGAAAATATTTTTATCAAAAAAGATGGTTCGATACTCTTGTGTGGCTTTGAAGCAAGTATCTTTTTTCATGATGAGGACAATCATTTATTTTGTAATGCTTATACTCCTTATTATGCAGCACCGGAACAGGTAGAAAAAAAAATTTCTGATATAGGAAAACAGAGTGATATTTATGCAATAGGGGTATTGCTTTATAAGTTGGTCACGGGCAAGTATCCCCCTAGTGCCAAAGAGCGTATTGATTGTAAGCAAAAGGAGATTGCTTATGATCCATATACCTCTCTTCAGTATAAAAAGAGATTTTTGCAACAATATGATCTCTCTTTTTTGTGGGTTATTGATAAAGCACTGTACTTTTCTCCTAGAGAGAGATTTAGAGATATACCTGCGCTTAGAAAAGCATTATATCCTGCCTCTGCCAATAAGAAAAATAAGATTTTAAAGAATAAAAGAAATCTTTTTTTGTATACGGTATTGGCAATTATCGGTATGTATGTTCTCTATTTGGGTATAAATTATTTTGGGAGGGATAATGAAGTAGGGATGATTGTAGATACTGAAGAAAAGTTCAAGATAGAAGAGAATCAGGGTATCCCTAATGAGAATCAATCAGAGACAAAAGCTGATAAGAGAGTATTTAACGAAGAGAGAAATATTTCGAAAATAACAGTTTTTGAAGAGGGGAATGAGATAGAGTCTACTACGGATCAAGCCAAAGTAGCGAAAGTCATTGTAGATACTGAAGAAAAGTTCAAGATAGAAGAGAATCAGAGTATTCCTAATGAGAATCAATCAGAGATAAAAGCTGATAAGAGCGCATTTAACGAAGAGAGAAATATTTCGAAAACATCGGATGAGAAAAATGAAACGGTATATGGTGTTGAGATAATGAGCATAGATGAAAATATCTCCAAAAGCTTGCAAACGCCTAAAAAGGATGGTGTTGCGAGCAATTTGCAAAGAGAAGAGGAACCCGGACAAGATAAAGTCGATACGGCTATGGTAAAGACTGACGGAAGATCTTTGGATAAGAGTAAGAGTAGAAGAAGTTTAAAAGCAAAAGAGATTAATAAGAATCTACAAAAGACTTTGAATAAAAGAAAGAAAAAAGAGGTAAAAAAATCAAGAGCAAAGATAAAGAGAAAAAGAGATATCCAAAAGAAAAAACTTATGCCTAAAACTCAGGCGACACATCAATGGTACTGTAAGGCACTAGGAGGAAATATACGCACAAGTGCAAAACATTTTGATAAG
>JALSJI010000017.1 GCA_026989435.1 Sulfurovum sp. | reverse complement strand
GTTAGTCAAATTTAGAGGACTAGACAAAGAACACTTCAATACTCACCTCAAAGAGTGTGAGTTCAGGTTTAATCACAGAGGTGAAGATTTATACAAAGTTTTGTTAAAAATCTTTAGAAAAGAACCCATGAACTAGTCTAGACCCTAATTTACTATATGTAGGTCGTTTTTTTAATTACTTCTTGGCTATAATTAAAAAAGATTAAAAATTTAGGAGGAGTGTATTATATGGAAAAAGAACGTAGAGACTTTATGGGGCTGGGGCTTGGTGTCTTCACCGCAGTAGGGGGCATGGGTGCATTGTATGCTATGAAACGTACATGGGATCCACTGCCCTCTGTCAAAGCAGCAGGTTTTACTACCATCGATTTGGCAAGTGCCAAGGAGAATGAACTCGTAGTTGAGAAGTGGAGGGGAAAGCCTATCTTCGTATTGAAAAAAACGGCAGAGATGAAAGCGGATGAGAGAGATGTCGTCATCGGTAAAGATAGATACCATATTTCAATCGGTCTTTGTACGCATTTGGGCTGTATCCCCGCGTATAAAAAGGGAGAGCATAAATTTTTATGTGCCTGTCATGGTGGAGAGTTTGACAGTAGCGGTCGCCAAACATTTGGCCCTCCGCCAAGTCCACTGGTGATACCCCCGTTTCGAATAGAGGGAACAAAGCTTGTTTTGGGTGAAGTAGGTCCAGAATATCAAAAAATGAAAGACGCCGGTCTTATAGCTTAAAGGGAATATAGTATGGCAAAATTTGATGAAAACGCTAAGCCTTTTAGTGAAAAGTGGTTAGATGAGCGTATAGGACTAAATACGCTAAAAAGAGTACTTCAAACAGAGTACTGGATTCCAAAAAATATCAATTTCTTATGGGCAATGGGGATGATACTTGCTGCAACTTTTGGGATATTGTTGGTTTCGGGTATCTTTTTGTTGATGCATTATAAACCTGATGTGGATATGGCATTTGATTCCGTGAATTATACTATCATGACGGAGGTTGGATATGGTTGGTTATGGAGGCATATACACGGTGTGGCTGCCTCACTGGTATTTTTGATTATCTATATTCATATGTTTACGGGTATCTATTATGGTTCATATAAACGCGGACGTGAACTTATTTGGCTCTCGGGTATGGCGCTGTTTGTGGCATTTTCTGCAGAAGCATTTTCAGGATATATGCTTCCGTGGGGACAGATGAGCTATTGGGCGGGTATGGTTATTACAAATCTCTTTAGTATGGGTTCACTAGAACTTAACGGTCTAGTAGAGTGGATACGTGGAGATTATGTACCTGGAGATGCCTATTTAATGCGTTTTTTTATGTTGCATGTATTGCTTATTCCGCTTGTGATTATTGGACTGATTGTTTTGCACTTTGGTACACTGAGACTTCCTCATGTCAACAATCAAGAGGGTGAAGATATCGATTTTGAAGAGGCGGAAAAGCTCTATAAAGAAGGTAAAATAAAAGAGTCTAAGGTAATTCCTTTCTCACCGGTTTTTTTAAGCAAAGATGTTTTTGTGATGGGTATCTATTTTATACTTTTTTTCTATCTGGTATTCTATCACTTTAATTTTGCAATGGATCCGGTCAACTTTGATCCGGCAGACGGACTCAAAACCCCAGCACATATTTACCCTGAGTGGTATTTCCTCTGGTCGTATGAGATTTTACGTCCATTTAATAAAGATATCGGTTTGATAGCCTTTGGTATTGCCCAAGCTGCACTCTTTTTCTTGCCTTTTATAGATAGGAGTCCGGTTGTTGCCCCTGCACATAAAAGACCGCTCTTTAAGATATGGTTTTGGGTATTGGTGATCGATATGATCGCCCTTACTGTACTGGGGAAACTTCCTCCTGAGGGTATTTTTAATACCTTAGGGACAGTGTTTGCTATTTTATTTTTACTCTTGGGTCCTGCGCTTGTGTGGATAACAACCATTGAAAAAAAACAAGCAAAAGGAGTCTAAGATGAGAGAATTAAAAATATTAGCAGTGGTTGTATTCTTTTCATTATTAGTTTATGTATTGGTTGAGCCTTTTGCACATTCACAAATGCACAAGCATGTAGAGGGACATAACTTTGTCTATACAGGTGAAGCTGACATCGTCCAAGCAAGTAAAGAGAAAAAAGAGACAAAAAAGAAGTTTTGGTCTGATGTGAAAAAAATAGCTTCTATCAAAGGGGATGTAAAAGCAGGTGAAGCAGTGTTTGCAAATTGTGTTGCTTGTCATAATGGAGCCAATGTTAATATGGGAGGAGTCATTCCGCCTAAACTAGATCATGCAGGTAGTATTTATGATAAAAACTATCTTATAGCGCTCATTAAAGATCCTGCAATGGCTTCAAATGTAGATCATAAATATGAGGATACTTCTACACACCCGATGGGGTCTGTGAAATTTACGGTAAACAGTGATAAAGATATTGCAGACGTTGTAGCTTATATGCTGGTACATAAAGCAGGCGAAGCGACTCCAAAAGAGGCCTATGAAGAGGCCTGTGTTCGTTGCCATGCAATGCGCTACGACAAACTGACACAGCTAGGAGAGACACCAGGTTTTAAGTATGAAAAAGATGCTTTGGCTCATAAAATAAAAGTACTTGAAGAGCAGGAAAAAGTGAAAACTTATATGGGTAAACTGCCTCCTGATTTATCGATGATTATTCGTGCCAGGAGTGAAAATTTCTTAGAGACATTCATAGAAAATCCTCAATCACAGCTTCCCGGAACCTCTATGCCTAGAGTAGGTCTTAGTAAAGAAGGATATGAAAAGGTAAAAGCATACCTTACAGCCATAGGTGATCCTAGTAAACCGGAGCGAGAGAGACTTGGTCCTTGGGTCATTGGGTTCTTTATTATCTTTTCTATACTTGCATATTTATGGAAAAAAGAGAAGTGGAGAGGACACTATTAATCTTTTGAGATGCTTTATTGTATCTTTTCTTTAGAAGGAGTGACTTAGTCATATAGACTCCTTCATCATAACTTCTAAATCTGTAACACATGATCACAAAATCTAGAATGCGGGAGTTTTATTTTTATCCCTATTTTATATACATTTGGATACTCTAAGGAAAAATTATCATATAGGATAGTTATGCTTATAGACGGATATGGACGTGAAGTTAATTATTTACGTATTTCAGTAACAGAACGTTGTAACTTTCGGTGTCAGTATTGCATGCCCGAAAAACCTTTTTCCTGGGTACCCAAAGAGAATCTGCTGACTTTTGAAGAACTCTTTTTATTTGTTAAAGTAGCCATAGATGGCGGTGTGACTAAAATACGCCTAACAGGGGGTGAGCCGCTTCTTAGAGAAGATTTAGACACCTTTATTGCGATGATTCATACCTATAAACCGGATGTAGATCTGGCACTTACTACCAATGCGTTTTTATTGTCTGAAGCGGCACAGATATTAAAAGATGCGGGACTTAAGCGTCTGAATATCTCGCTCGATTCACTTAAAGCCGATGTCGCAGCTAAGATAGCAGGAAAAGATGTTTTAGGTAGAGTCCTCGAGGGGATTGATAAAGCACTTGAAGTAGGATTTAAAGTTAAAATCAATATGGTACCTCTTAAGGGAATTAATGATGATGAAATTCTAGATATTATGGCATATTGTCAAGAGCGCCATATGAAAGTACGCTTCATAGAATATATGGAAAATACGCATGCCGACCAAGCACTTAAAGGTATGCATGGCAGAGAGATATTGGATAGAGTAAAAGAGAAATATACGATTAAGACATTAGGCCGTGAAGGAGCTAGTCCTTCGTTTAATTATCTCATAGAAGAGACAGGTTATGAGTTTGGTCTTATCGATCCACATAAACATGATTTTTGTGAGAGTTGCAACCGTATACGTTTAACGGCAGAGGGTTATCTTATTCCCTGTTTGTATTTTGACGAGGCGATGAGTATTGCCGAGTCTGTAAAAAAAGGTGATATACAGGGTGCTGCCAATGTGTTGGCACAGGTACTTAGAGAGAAGCCAAAAGAAAATAGATGGTCGGAAGAAGAGTTTGAGCAAAGGGAAATATCTAAACGTGCTTTTTATGAGACAGGCGGGTAATTTCTTTGGAATCTCATTAGAAAGGTGAAGGAATAAAACCTTGTTTTATTTAGCAGAACAATTCTTCTCTATTCAAGGTGAAGGGAAATATGCGGGTGTACCTTCGTATTTTTTACGTACGGGGGGATGTAATTTGCAGTGTCCAGGTTTTGGGGCAGCGTATGAAGTGAACGGTGAAGTACGTTTAGGATGCGATACCTATTTTGCAGTCGATGGACATTTTTCTTCTTCATGGCAGAAGGTTGTATCGGAAGATACCTTTATCACCTATTTAAAGAAAGAGTTTGATAAGATAGGTTATGTTCCGGATATGGTTATCACCGGCGGTGAACCACTGATGTATGCTAAAGACAGAGTCTTTTACGCAATGGTTGATGCCATGGTACAATATGGAGTTAAAATCACGTTTGAGACCAACGGTACTATTGAAATAGATTTTGAAAATTACCCTGCATACAGAGCATGTACTTTTGCCCTCTCTCTTAAGCTGTCAAATTCTAAAGAGCCTATAGAAAAACGTATACTCCCACAGGCACTAAAAATGATTCAAGATCATGCAAAAGAGTCATTTTTAAAGTTTACAGTCGATACTGATTTGGTGAATACTACGGCACTGGATGAAATTAATGAGATTAGAGCTTTGCTTCCAAGTTTAGATGTCTACTGCATGCCGGTAGGGGAGAGCCGAGATACTATTTGGAAAAATGACAAGGCAGTGTTTGAATTTTGCATGAAGCATAATTTCAAGTATAGTGATAGGTTACATATACGAGTATTTGACACCACGCAGGGTGTATAGCCCCATAGATTTTATTCTATAGGCCCATATTTCTCTTCATACTTTTGTAAACGTTCAAGTTTGTTGAAGTGTTTTATGTTGTGCTGTACAAACTTTACACAGATGTAAATGAGTACAGGCCAAATGCTAAACCAAATTATTTCTTCTAAAT
>JALSJI010000016.1 GCA_026989435.1 Sulfurovum sp. | reverse complement strand
TCGGAGAGTTCTTCAGACGCAGTAGGAGAGCCACCAGGTGAATTCATGATGAACAGTACTTCATTGTAGTCTTTGTCTTCTTTTACCTTGTCCATACTCTTTATGACATCGTTGACAAACTTTTGTGTGACAGGTTGGTTAAAGTCTACAACTGCCACTTTTTGACCCAAAGGCACAGGCTCACCTATGAGTCCATATTGTTTGGCTATAAATGCAAGCAAGGCTATCTCGAACACAATGGCAATGACAAACATCCATGTTTTTATTTTCGATGAGCGTGCATCCCATGCTGCTTTTTTTTGCTTTAGAACCTCTACAGGCTCTTTGTTTTTAAAAATTTTCCAGACTGACATCTTTTTTATCCTTAAGATTTAACGTAATGCTTTGGCTATGGCTTCTTCCAATGCCCCAAATGCTCTATCCATAGAAGCCACGATACTTCCGGCATCATTTTTTGTCGGAAGCGCTATGCTAAAGAGTCTAGCTTTTGTCTTGTCTGTTTTGAGATGAACTATCGTGAAATTTGCTTCTAAATAAACAGTGTTGCCCAGAGCAATAAATCTTGTAATATTTACTTTTAGTTTTACTGTAGGATTCTTTTCTACCCCCCATGGATAAGGGTAAATATCCGGTTGACGAAATTTTTTTTGCAAAAAGGCTATTACTCTTTGAGTCAGGCCCTCTTCTAGATCCTCAGCCCATACGGCTGAATCCAAAAAATATACCTCAGATCTGCTTTTGGCTACAGCGATTTCCCTTTTATAAAGATATTTCGGTACTACGACCTTCTCTACTCCGATACTTCCTTGATAAGGGGTAAAATGCTCGCTTGGATTAGAAGCAGTCGATAAGATATAGTGTTTACTACATCCTGTAAATATAGATAACAATATGAATGCTAGAAACAAAGATTTTATATACATTTAATGGTCTCCAAAAATAAGTGAGTTTGGTTTTTTATTAAGCATTCTTAAGAAATGTTTCATCTCCAAAGATGATTCACTGACACTTTTTAGTGTTTGGGTAAGCTGCCTCATCATTAACGCATTGGTATCATATCCCTTCAGTATCTTTTTAGCACTTTTAAGTGTACTCTCCAAACTATAAAGCACCCTGCTTATATCATCGGGCATTTTTGCAAATGTTTTTTTATTGGTCATTTTGTTTATATCTTTGATACTTTTTCTTAAATCAAGCAGTAGAGTATTTGCATTGACTACCGGTTTGGCAGTTTCATCTATGAGCTTCTCAAGCGATGCAAGCAGTTCCTCCACAGGAAGATTATTAATTTTATCAAGTATCTTTGTTGCACTTGCTATGAAATCTCCGCCTTGATACTCAATGCTTGGAAAAAGGGTATACTCCTGGTAATGTTGGAGTGTTTTATTAGAGTCTTCAGTAAATACCAGATCTACATAAAGACTGCCTGTAAAAGGATCACTCGGTACTATCTGTGCCCTTAAGCCCTCTTTGACTGCCTGATAGAGATTTGCTTCTCCCGTATCTCCTGAAGCATTGCCCTCTTTAAAGACTGAGGTATCTATATCCATCCATACCTCTGCTTGCATCTTATGTGTCTCTTTTTGATAGGAGATCCCAATTTTTCTTACCCTCCCTACGGTAAAGCCTTCATAACGAACTGCGGCATTCTCTTTGAGTTTTGCAATAGTGTTCTCTGTTTTTAAAAGAAATGTTTTTATATACTCTCCTCCATCACCAACCCTTTGACTCTCGATAGCATTCTTATTTTTATAAAGCTGAAAAACAAAGCCGTCTTCTAATCTACTGCCATGCTCTTTTTTAGTCGCAGAGAACTCTATTGCTCCTTGTATAATATCGATAAGGGGGGCTACTTTTACGTCTAAATTTCCACTCACAATTTCAGCGTCAAGGGAACTTCGTACCCAAAATCTAGAATCACTCTTTACTAAAGGAGCATAATTTTTGTCAATATAGACAATCACATCCACTGAAGTCTCATCCAAACTTAAAACCACATACTCTACCTGCCCTACTTTGACATTTTTGAGATAAACAGGAGTACCTACTTTTACAGAGCTCTCACCTCTAATACTATTTAACACGAAATATTCGCCTCCGCTAATATTACGATATTTTTGCTCCAAACCTACAAAATAATCTTTAAATTTTCCTCCTTTTTGCGTATACATATCGATATATGTACCCGATATAATAGTATCAAGCCCGCTTACCCCCGTAATTCCTACTTCCGGTTTAACTATCCAAAACCTGCTATGCTCATTGATATACGGTGTCGATGTCTTATCCATTCTTACAACTACAACTACCCCGTCTCCATCTTCTTGTAATTCGATTTTTTTAATCACTCCTATGGGTACATCTTTATATTTAATATAACTCTGTCCTGCCTTTAGTCCCTCATTTGTGGGAAAAAGTATACGTATTTCAGGACCAAGTTCAGAGAAATATTTATATGCCAACCACCCTGCAATAATAAGGGCTATTATTGGAACAATCCAAATAGAAGTAATAAAATTAAATTTGTTTGAGGCTTCTATTTTCGGTATATTTCTAGGCATCGGCTACTATCCTTACACTCATTTATATTCTCTTAATCAATCGTTCATCAAAGGCATGTGCCGCAAGCAGTGTAAAAAAAACCGATAAAGCAAAAGCCGTAGCTGCCGTACCTGCTACTATCTCTATATTGGCCAAATGAATCAGTGCAGCGAGGATTGCTACTACAAAGACATCTATCATAGACCAAGGTCCAATCGCCTCTGTTATATAGTACATTTTATGCTTATCTATTTTTCTATTCTTTCGCATAGGGTATTTTACACTAATTAACAGATAAATCAAGATTAAAAATTTCAATATAGGAATAAATATCGAAGCAAAGAAAATAATAACTGCAATGGGCTCTGAACCCTGCTCCCATAAAAGTATAATACCTCCCATAATAGTACTTCCCTCAACGATACCAAATTTACTTGTTATAAGCATAGGATAGAGGTTTGCCGGGATATAGGCTATGATAGCGGTAATAAGAAATGCCCATGATTTTTGTGTACTAAAGCGCATATGCTTATAGATCAATGTACCGCAACGTCTACAAAAATTTTCTCTTTGTTTATCTATATTCACCGCACTACAGACAGGGCAGCGTATCAGTTCTTCCTCTTTTACCTCCATTATTTTATCCCTTTTAAAGCAAATATCCGTTTTCGTAACATCCAAATTTCTGAGAGTTGTATCCTTTTATTGATATATAGATCAATCAATACAAATATGATCAACGTCCAAAAGGATGCCCCCATATATATCTGAGCATACCCGATTAGTTTGACAAGTGCTACCAATATACTAATAAAAAATATATCACTCATATTCCATGGTTTGATATAAGAAAGCAGTATGAGAAGCTCTCTGCTAAAGTGATACCCCTTTTTTAGCTTAAGGAGTAAAAACAGCACAAGATTCAGTACGAATATCATAAGCGGGAATATAAAAATAAGAAATGTGCACAGTAAGCCCACTGCATAAAAACCGTTATCAAAGAGAGAGATGAATGTTTTAGGAAGGGTAATAAACTGTTCATGTCCCAGTATCTCTATACGTAAAAGAGGAAAAAGGTTGGCCAAAATAAAAAAAATAAGCCCCGATAGACTTAAAGAGAGGCCATAGTCTATCAATTTGACATCATATCTATAAAGCACCGTACCACACGCTCTGCACAAAGCTTTCATTCCGTTTTCTACAGGTACCTCTTCATGCAATGTATAACACTTGGGACAGATAACAAGGTGATCCAGGTCCTCTTCATTTTCAAGTTTCATAGCTATAATTATAGCTTACAAAGCTAAGGGGACAGATGAAGATACTCTCTATTGATAAAGTGATAGCAAATTCTACACTGCATATTGATACAATCACACTTAGCGAACTTACAAAAAATATAGATCTATCTCCATATGACTACATCATCATCTCTGGTGGAGATGGCACCATAAGAAGAGTACTCAAACAGATACATGCTCACAAACATCTACCTCCGTTTATACTCAACCCCACAGGTTCTTTTAATGTCATAGCCAAACTACACCGTGTTCCCAAGCTAGCCCATGTACTACATCGTCTAGAAGAGGGTCAAACACTGCAAAGCAACACACAAAAAGTGTACAAACTTAACGAAGAAGTCTTTTTATTTTCAGCGGGTAACATGGGAGATTTACAACACATCTTTCTCTCTGAAAATTTACGTTTTGGCGTTTTAAAAAAAGGCTTAGGAAAATATATCCTTGCACTACTCTTGCTTCTACCTGCACATCTTTTAATGACACCCTTTATGCTACTGAGCAAACAAAGATTTTTTATATTTACGCCACTTGGCATCATTAAAAAATTTGGTAGTTTTTACGGCAGGGTTGAAGAGATGAATATTAGACTAGATAATCTATATAATTTTGTTGAACTGGATGGGGACGTGGTTACTATTGAGACTTCTACACTGACGATTGGTACGCTAGGTAGCGTAGAGATCGTCATAGAATAAAAACAATGAACAAGGATACTTTATGAAACAAAACTTTCTGACCGATGAGATATTTAAAACCGTTATCACGCATACCCCTCTAGTCTCTGTGGATCTTATTGTTAAAAAAGAGAATAAAATTTTACTGGGCAAAAGAGTAAACAGACCTGCTCAAAACTACTGGTTTACCTTGGGAGGTCGTATCCTTAAAGGAGAGATGATACGAGATGCTATACAACGCATTGCAAAAATAGAGCTAGGAGAGAGCTTTTGCTCTACGCCTGTTTATTTAGGCACCTTTGAACATATCTACAATGACAGTATTTACGAAGGTGTATCCACCCATTATATTAATTTGGGATATGAGATTCAAGTAGATAGTCTACATGCACTTCCTAAGGAGCAACATCATGACTATAGATGGTTCTCTGTAGAGGAACTTATGACAGATGCGCAAGTACATCCATATGTAAAAGACTATTTTAGTGCCAAAAAAGGGAGTATCCCTCAATGACACAAATAAATGCTTGAGAACAAACCGCCTCAAAATCTACTTTCTCTCTAATCCATTCTTATAATGTTCTTAAAGGGATTATAGGAATCCTTCAATACTCAACCGCTTGCAAAGTTTTACTAAAGAATTATGCTGAGGCTCTAGACTAGCAAAGCTCTTTCTTTAGATTTTGTTTGAGTATATTCTACATTGTTTCGTTGGATTTTCTCCAACGAAACTCACACTCTTTGAGATGTCGTTCAAAATTTACTTTGACCCCATTGAACTTTTTTAGCCTTCGTTTTGTAAAACTC
>JALSJI010000015.1 GCA_026989435.1 Sulfurovum sp. | reverse complement strand
AGGGCGTCAAAGATAGAGTCTTTAGGCTTGCGTATGACTATCATTCCCTCTACTGCTCTCGTGAGTGCTACATAAAGTACATTCATACTATCTTTTTCAGACGAAAGTTTGCGTTTTTCTACTATATCTGCATACTCTTTGTCAAAATTTTCCCTACCCTTGGTACGGTAGAGTATCTTGTCTATATGCAGGCTCTCATTGTAGTGGTAGAGCAGTGCTGACTTGTCAGCGTTTTTGCGTGTGAGTTTGTCTAGTAGTATGACATACTCAAACTCTAGCCCTTTAGAGCCATGTATGGTCATAATCTTCGCACCATGCACCGTGTTGGACGCTACGGCGATACTAGAAGTTTTGAACTCCTCTACAAAAGTGGGGATGTCATTATAGTTTGATGCAAACTCCAAAAGTTTCAGAACATTTAAGTCCTCATCAAAATACCCAAACTCACGTACTAGTTTATCTACCACTTGCAAGGGTGACATAAACGCAGAGAACCATGAGACATCTACCTCATCTAGCATTTTACCTACATGAAGGAGCATCGCTTCTGCATCTATCTTATTCCCAAAAAACAGATACTCTGTCATGGCGACAAGGGCAGCTATTTTAGGCATATTTTTGAGTGAGCTAGAGGTCTTTAGTAGTACCTCTATCCCCTCTTTCTGGCAGGCTTCTTGCAGGGTCTGTCCATCTTTGTTGGTAGAGACTAAAAAGGCTATGTCATCTACATCAATGCCTAAGTCTAAAAGCTTCTTGGCTTGCTTGACAGCTTCGTCTATCACTTCGGCAGGCTCAGTGACCGCACTGTCCCCTGAGCTTGTCGAAGGGCAGACAACCTCTACATACCCCTCAGATGCACCCTCACGACTTTTTTGTGCTACATACCCTTGCATGGTAGGCTCGAACCATCTATTGACCTGCTCTACCACATTTTTAGCACTTCGGTAGTTGGTATCCATTGGGAGCACCTCTACACCATAACGCTCTGCTACCTTGTCAAACAGCTCTTCTACCCCACCACGGAAACGATAGAGTGATTGCTTGGTGTCACCCACATAAAAAAAGCTCTTAAACTCACTCTGTCCCTGCCCTGCAAAAATTTCATCTATGAGAGGTTTGAGCAGTAAAAACTGCAAGGTAGAGGTGTCTTGAAACTCATCGAGCAGTATATGCTTAAACTTCGAGTCTATCTTGAAGTACAAAAACTCCTTGCTAATGCTCTCATGCAAGAGCCTGTAGGTAAAGTAGGTCAAATCATCAAAGCTTAGTACCCCTGAGCTTTTGGCATTAGTAATGTTGGCGTTTTTGTAGTAGTCGTAGATAGTAAAGAGGTTATGCAAGACTATGGCTTCTCTAGCCTCTGCCCATTTAGCAAGCTCTATTTTGAGATAAGCATACAATCCCTCTAGCTCATCATTCGCCACCTTTTTAAACCAAGAGTGTTCCCCCAAAGTCTCTTTTTCAAACAGTTTCTTGGCGAAAAGCTCTTTGATACTCTTGGTCTCAAACTGCTTCATGCACCGTGGAGCTGCACTGGCATCTGTGAGTGCCTTGATTATCTTGAGTCTTAGTACTTCACACGCCTCTTCTTGCTTCGCCAAGACGAGGTTAGACTCTTTTTGCTTTGGCAGTAGAGGATCCACCTTATAAAAGTTCTGCATCAGATCAAATATCTTCCCAAAGCGTTTGTCTTCTATATCTATAGCGAGCTTCACTAGATTTGAGAGCATCCCATTTGCTTGAACCTCATCTAAAAAGTGTTTCTCTAACTCATCTTCCCCCTCAGTTTTGGTCACAAAGTCAGGCTCCAGCCCTATCTCCAACGAAGCAGAACGCAAGATACTAGAAAAAAAGCTATCGAGCGTCACGATATACGAACTATGAGACAAAAACCGAGACAACACTTCTGACTGTTTCTTAAACAATTCATCACGGCTCAATCCCGTCTCTACCAACACCGCACCCAAAAACGCCTCATTCTCTTTCAAGTTCCGAAGCGAATCCACCACACGCTGCCGCATCTCTGCGGCTGCTTTGTTGGTAAAAGTAGCTGCTAGTATGCTTGATGGCGATTCACCCATGAAGAGTAGTGAGATATACCGCACAGAGAGAGCAAAGGTCTTTCCGCTTCCTGCTGAAGCTGAGTAGGCTAGGTGGGGTTGGAAGTTTGGATTGTTACTCATTGATTTTGTCATTTTTATCATAAAAAGAAATATCGCCATTCATCTCTTCATCTATTTTACATAAATGAATAGTTTCATCTTCTAGTGTAGAAATATTTTTACGTAGCCTTCTAAACTCTTCAACAAGTGCTTTCTTATCTATAGATTTTTTTCTCACTAATCCATCAACTGTATCACTATATTGTTCATTCAAAAAATAACCTATAAACTCTTGTGTTTCATCATCTATTAGTCTGACTATATCAAAACTATCCAAGGTATCTATCTCAGATACAAATATTGTTTTCATCTCTTCATTTAGCATTATCAGTCCACCAACATCGTTTTAATCATCTTCTTCACTTCATCTATCTTTTTTTTACTTATCTTCGTATCTGTCGCCTTCACTATTCTTTGCACAGAAATCGTCCGTATCTGGTCGAGCACCACAAAGCTATCCGTTTTTAGTTGCACTCTTGTGGGATAGTTTTTTTTCTTTGAGGTCATAGGGGCTACGATAACATTGGAGTAATTCATCTCATCAGGAGATATGACCAAACATGGTCTAGTCTTTTGTATCTCAGAACCTACTGTTGGGTTGAGATTTACAATGACTACAGTGTACTGCTTATATCTCATCCCACGCGTCCGCATCTAATGTATCGTCTATCAGCAGAGCATTATCACTCTCTTTAAACTTCTCTGCCCAACCCGCACGAGGCTCTTCCACAACATCAAGCACGATGCTTCCCTCCTCTATACGAAGTTCGAAGCTTTTTGGTGCATCTATCTCTTTGAGTACTGAAGCAGGTATGCGTATGCCCTTACTTGTACCTATATCTATAAGTGAAACTTGCATGATAACTCCTTTTTATAATTATAGTATAATTATGTTTTGGTGTCAAATTTTCAATTTTATACTAGGGCGAATTCACCTAGTGAAGAAGTTAGCTTTTTAAGTAAATAACATTTTTTTCATGACTATATTCATTATCACCTAAAAAATAGCTGGGAATATATTCTTTAATGACCTCTGCTAATCTATGCGAAAGTTATGCATATTGGCGTACTGGTGTTTTATATCTTCGCTTTCTATCCCCAAATGAAGTTTTCTTTTTCTTGTATCTATTAGTGGCATAGTCAAAATCTAAAACTCCTTTAGCTCTTAGATGATTAAGACGCTCTCCTATAGTTGTTGTTGCTGAATAACGTAATGATTCTGCACCATTTTTTTGCAGTGCAGTAATGATTTCATCATATGTCATTAATTCATTATTTCTCAATATTCTATTTCTAATTAAGCCATTTAAAATTTTTGCTGTTTTATGCTCTACACATTGTTAAAATCCTTCCAAGTTTGTTAGTATATCTTCAATGGGACTATCTTTTTTATCTCGTATTATATTCTTTATTTTTCCTAAACGTTGATTACCAAATAGTGCCGTAAGATATTCATATCTCGTTTCATAGTCATTGATATCTATGCTGTTTTTAAATTCACTTGAAACATAATCAATATATTTCTCGATATTAAAATGTAATATCTCTTCTTCAAATATACTATAAATTTTTTCACTTATATTACGTTTTTCTTCTTCAATATTGCTGTCTTTATCAATATATACAAAAATCACGATATCTAAGTTTTCTTCATATCTAGTACTTAATCTATCAAATATTAACGAAACTTCTTGCATAGAATAAGGTTTATCATATTGTAATTTTACATTTTCAATACCATTCATACCTAAACTAAATCTTGAAAATTCAATATAAACTTTTCTATCATCATTATTATATTCACTAATAAAAGATTTTATTTTATCATCAATAAATATATTATCATTATCCATTATATCATTAACTGTATCTCTAAATTGAAACTTATCTATATGACATTTCCCTTCTTGAAGCTCTAATTTTTCATACATACTATTTAAAAAAGAAGCTTTATCTTCCCATAAACTAAAAAATCGTTCATAGCCATTAAAAACTTCTTCAAGTTCTGCCAATCTAATATTGTTAATACTTCCTGTCAAGTTTTTATTTTGCAATTTGTATAGTTCTTGCTTTAAAATATTTAACAACCAACTTTCATCAAATTGACTTATTTTAGATCTATATAAAAAACTATCTTCTTTGTTAATGCTTGTCGTATCCTCAAAAATAATCGTTAAAATCTCTTGAATAGCATATAAATTATTAGATAATTCAAAAGGCTGCAAGTTATCCCCATTATATGAACTATTTTTTAAAAACTCGCTCAACATTGCAATTAATAATTTTCTAAAATAGTATTTGTGCGAACTACTTTTGGATGAAAAATAATATCTTTATAACTCTCATACCGTGATATTAAAAAGTTTTCTAAATCAATTCGTAGATTACTAGAGAATAGTAAATTATAGTCTTCTGATATACTTATATTTGAAATCAATTTTTCAGGATTAAAAGAAACTATATTATTTAAGCCGCTATGCATAATATCTCTTTGAACATAATCCAATCTGTCTGCATCTATTGTACCATCTATAATTACATGAAGTTTTTTAAAATCAAATCCTTCTATCAATCTTTCATGAAAAGTAAATGCTACAAGCTCCTGTATAAGGTATTCGATAATATGCATATTTTCGACATGTTTTGCATATTCGAAACTTAATATCTCAGAGAATATAAATTCACTAATTTTATCCCCAAATAATTCATGTAAAGGTTTTGGATTATCTTTTGCAAAATAGTTCTCTGCTGTTTCATAAAATTGCTTTTCTAAAAAAGTGATTTGTATATGGCTATCAACATTTTCTTTTAAATTCGCATGTGTTTTTTGAATTACATTTTCCATCAAATGCGAAAAAGGCATATGACCAACATCATGCAATAACCCACATACTCTAATTGTTTCTAACATTAAAAAATAAAGTGCTTTCTCTTGCTTAGAATTTGTTCCTTGATAAATATTCAATTTTTGACTATATATTGTTGAATTATTCAAATTTATTGCATCAACAATTTCATTTAAAAAAAGTTTGCTATCAGTACTCTTTGCTATTCTACTTAGAATATTACTTCTTAAGGGACCATTATTTTTTATTTTTTCTATATACTTTTTTGATAATATATGACTAATTACTTTTTCAAAATCACAATAAAGTTTTTTAATAATTTGATTATCAGTATTTTTCACAATATTACTAAACATCTGTCCTGCAATATGCATGGTTCCTAAGCTATGTGCATATCTCGTATGCTTTAGAGAAGGAAATGTAAAGG
>JALSJI010000014.1 GCA_026989435.1 Sulfurovum sp. | reverse complement strand
AGATCACCCTCATCACACTCTCTCAACCCACTCGGTTAATGTCTCTGTGTTAATGGACGCGTATTATAGCACCCTTGATCTTTATTGTCAATGATTTTTTATAAAAAATGTAAATTTTTTATAAAAAATCATTCTATATCTCTTGGTACTCAGCAAAAATCACTTATTGTTTGCTTATACTTTCTGAGTACAAATATATTCTAAGGAAACAGTACCCTATGAAATCAACATTATATTTCAAACTTCTTTTTTCTATATTTATATTTTTTGGCTGTATGAGTCCTTCCCAAACACCCCTTTCAAAAGAGTCTATTGCCCGCAAAAAAATACTTCAAAACCAAGCAGAGGCTAAAAAGGCTCAAGAAGAATATTTAACGCTACAACACGAAAGAGGCTGATCTTAGTAACTAATCTCTATCTCTATTAACCTTAGGTTAACGTCTCTTCAATATACTTAATTTATGTATCAAAAATAACATACCAAAATAAAAGGATATTAAAAATGGCTTTATACAATAGAGACTATACTTCAGCAGATGCTGGATATGTTCAAGAGGGCGCTTCAGTTGCTTTTATGAAGCAAACATACCAACTACTCGGAGCAAGTATGATTGCAGCAGCAGCTGGTGCTTATGCAACAATGCCTTATGCCGAAACAGTCATGCAATATAAATGGTTTATATTCGGTGCCGAATTGCTAATACTTTTCTTTGGACTTAGTATGTCTAGAGGAAAACCCGGTCTTAATTTGGCAATGCTTTTTCTTTTTACATTTTTAACAGGTGTATCTCTGGTACCTCTTTTAGCCGCATTCATTGGAGCAGGTAACGGTGCACTCATCGGTAATGCTTTTTTAATGACAGCCGTACTATTTGGGGCACTTAGTCTTTTTGCTATCAATTCAAAATCAGACTACTCCTCTTGGGGTAAACCTCTTTTTATTACTCTTATTGTCGTCATTATTGCTTCATTAGTAAATTATTTTTTACTTCAAAGTCCAATGATGCATCTTATCATTACGGCTGGAATACTATTACTATTTTCTCTGTTTACCATATATGATACGCAAAATATTGCAAACGGAGCATATGATTCTCCCGTAGATGCTGCTGTATCACTCTATATTAACTTTTTAAATATATTCACTGCACTCCTGCAAATGCTCGGTATATTCGGTAGTGATGACTAAACCATAAACCTCTTTGGCTTAAGCCAAAGAGGTTCCTTCCATCAACAAAATCTCAAACTCTAAATACTTTAACGGATATGCAGACATAAGTGTCTTTGTCTCTTTATAGCCTAAATATTTTTTCCCTCCGCTTACACCGGACTTTTTAATATACTGAAACATCTCTCTTGTCGTTTGAAACTCTAATTGAAAACTATAAAGTTGAAAGTTTGCACAATAGTGCTCTCTAAAAACCTCTTTAAGTCTCTCCTCTGAATAAATAGGTGAGTTTATATTTGCCATGTGATGCAAAGTTTTAAACGTATTGGATGTAAAAACCGCAAAATATGCCTGATTTGCCAAACGAGAAAGATCTCTAATCAATCTCTCTATATTTTTACTCCATTGCAATGCAGAAGAAGAGACTATTAAGGTATTTTCTTTTCTACAAAACAAGTCTAAATAACTTTCAATATCATCAAAGTCTAATTGATACTTTTCTACTCTTTTATCACCGGGATGTAAAGCCAGCATCTCTTTTGATGAATCAATAGCAATAAAATGTTCAAAATGAAATTGGTGCTTTTTCATATTTTTATACACCAACCCGCTGCCACACCCAATATCAATAATTGTATGATACTCTTTGTTCGGTATTTCTCCAATCAGTATTTCTGCTATTGCTGATTGAATCATACTGTATTTATTGTATTGATGTGCAAAACGAGAAAACTCTTTTACGGTTTTTGATTCTTTCATAGCCATATTTCCATCTTCATTACCGTTTCAATATAGTTTTGGTATAATCGCCGAATTATATCCAAAATTTATATTTGGGCGCTAAAGTATCCTAAAAGAGGCAAACATGACATCAACACTTTTAATCATTCAAATTATACTTGCAGTTGCGATTACAATCACTGTACTTCTCCAAAAAAGCTCAAGTATCGGGCTTGGTGCCTATAGCGGAAGTAACGAATCTATTTTTGGGGCGAAAGGACCAACAGGATTTCTGTCAAAGGCAACTTTTACATTGGCTTTTCTCTTTATTGTAAACACTTTGACATTAGGCTATCTCTATACTACATCAAATACCTCCTCTGTTACAGACTCTATTATCCCGGCCAATAACCAAGTAGTTCCTACCGTACCTGCAGAAAAAACAAAAAATTTACCTAAAGCACCTACTCCGCCCGCAAACAAATAATATATCTCTAAGAGGGAAATAGAATTTTTCTCTTAAAAAAATCTCATCATAAAATACCCCTTTTGCTCTTGGATTCTTATAAATAACTCAATGCCCAACAAGGTAAAAAAGGGTAAAATTTCCCATATAAACCAATCTGGAGAAGAACTATGCTCAATGAGATTTTCGATAAAACTGCACACAACATGGAAAAAAGTATTCAAGCCCTAAAAAAAGAATTTGCAACTCTACGAACAGGTAAAGTAACTACAGGTATTGTTGATACTATAAAAGTAGACTACTACGGCACTATGACTCCACTCACCCAAGTAGGTAATGTCATTGCTACTGATGCCACAACCATCAGTATCACTCCTTGGGAAAAAAACCTTCTACCTCAGATAGAAAAAGCTATTCAGGAAGCAAATATCGGTGTCAATCCAAACAATGACGGTGATTTTATCAAACTTTTTTTTCCCCCTATGACAGCAGAACAAAGAGTAGAAATAGTTAAACAGGCAAAAGGAATGGTCGAGCATGCAAAAATTGCTATACGGAATGCCAGAAAAGAGGGAAATGACAAAATCAAAAAGTTTGAAAAGAGTAAAGAGATCAGTGAAGATGAATCCAAAAAAGCACAAGAACAAATACAAAAAATAACTGATGAGCATATTGCCAAAGTAGATGAGGCTTTTAAAGCAAAAGAAGCTGATATTCTCAAAGTCTAACTGATGCATATAAGACAGATTTACAAAGATGCCAATGCTCTTCTAGAAGGTCACTTTTTGCTAGCTAGCGGGAACCACTCCTCCTATTACCTGCAAAGTGCAAAAGTACTAGAATACCCAAAAAAAGCTTCTATACTTACAGATGCACTTGCCAAAATGATAAGAGATGCAGGAATAGAGGCAGATACTGTATGTGCACCGGCTATTGGCGGTTTACTAGCAGGTTATGAACTTGCACGATCGCTAGATGTACGTTCAATTTTTGTAGAAAAAAAAGAGGGAGGCATGGAACTTCGCCGTGGTTTTACTGTTTCAAAAAATGAAAAGATTATTATTTGCGAAGATATCATCACTACCGGAGGCTCAGCCCTTAAAGCGGCTAAAGCGATAGAGGCACTGGGCGGAGAAGTGGTAGCCTTTGCTTCGCTTGCCAACAGAGGTTTTTGTAAACGCGTAGGGGGAAATGATACCGCCAAAGCAGAATGTGCTTTGCCTCAGAATGTACCTCTTTTCGCACTAGATGATTTTAGCTTTAAAATGTATGCCCCAGAGGAGTGCCCTCAGTGCAAAGAAGGTAAGACAAAAGCGATAAAACCAGGAAGTCAAAGCTAAGCTTCTACCTCCTCTTTAATTAACCCTCCAAACCACCGCACACAACTCTACGTCTATATCTGTTTTACGGGGTTTGATTTTAAAAGATTCAATGGTACAGTTATCAATACTATATTTATCATTGAGTGCATCAATAGTATCTTCTAACTCATACTCTAGGGCTTCTATATCTTCTTGTATCTTTGCCATGCGTTCTTCTGCGCGGCTCATATCACTACGCTCTTTTAATATTTTACTGCCCTTTTTAAAGGCTCTTCCTATTTTCGTAGGGCTTGTGCGCCCAAAGAGTGCTCCAAGTACGGCGATGCCTGTCTCTATCATGGAGCTTGTAGAGTCTGCGGCTTCTTTTTCTACTCGGGCTTTGGCGCGTGCAAGTCTATCAAGCAGTGTTTTCTCTTTTTTCTCAAAACGCATTTGGAGTTTTTCTATTTCGAACTCTTTTTTCTCATTGAGTATGTCTTGGAGTCTTACCCTAAAGTCTGCCTCAGACTCACCTACTTTTGACTCTAACTTAGGAGATACACAGCGTAACAACTCTAGATACTCTGTTCTATAAAGCGACTCTTTGAGTTCTCGTATGGCTTTTTTGAGCCCTTTGTCATTGAGTACCACTTGGGGCAGTGGCTGAAACTTTGCTTTGCTTGGCGCGCTGTGTGGATAGTTTTCAAAACGCTCTTCTTCGATATTTGCTTCATCCCAGTCAAGCGTTTTAGTGTTTTTTTCTATAGGCAAAGAGAGTATAAGCTCCCTCTCTTTATCGATATTTTTACGCTGATTATAGAAGTGTACTTTGGCTATGGCCCCCAAGGTAGGGCTATATTCATTATGTTCACTGGCATCAAACTCAAAATATTGAGGGATAGACTCATCTATATGCTGAAAGCTCTCCAAGCTATTCTTATTGGCTACCATCGTATCGACCGTTTCTGCTTCGATATTTTGCGCCTCTTTTTGTGCCTGCATCAAAGAGGCTATCTCATCACGCTTGAGTGGCCCCTTGAGATAGGAGAGTACCCAACGTGTAGAAAAAAGCCTGATATCTTCCAAATGTGCTGACTTGAGAAAGAATGTCCTCTTTTTAAGGTTTGCCAATAGCTCTTTAACTTCACTCTTGGTATAGGTACTTCCTACCTTGCCCCCTAGTCCATCTATGACGCGCTCTATGTCTTGACTCGTCTGTAACCTACCAATGAACCATGTTCCGATGTTAGAGAGCCCTTTATAGTCCAAGTCTACAGGGTTTTGGGTAGAGAGCACCACACCTACACCAAAGGCTCTGGCTTGTTTGAGTAATAAAAGCATAGGCTCTTTACTTGGTGGGTTTTTCGTCGGAGGGAAAAACCCATATATTTCATCCATATAAAGAAGGGTTTTGAGTGCAGAGGTACCGCTTTGTCTACGCATCCATGCGATGTATTTATTGAGCAAAAGGGTGACAAAAAACATGCGTTCATCGTCGTTGAGATGCGAAATAGAGAAGATGGTTACTTTTGCTTTCCCATGTTCATCATAAAGAAGTTTTTGGATATCCAGACTCTCTCCTTGAAGCCAAAGCGAAAAGGAGGGGCTTGCCAAGAGTGCATTAAACTTTGTAGCCAACTTAAAACGTTCTGCACTGGGATAAAAGTCATCTACGGGCAAAACCCCTATCTTTTTAAAGCTGGGCTTAATGATTTTACCGATGAGAACCTCTATGCTCATATCTTCATTGTGTATCCAAGCCTTTGTGATAATCTGTGCGAGTAAAATGTACTCTTTTGACTCTAATGGATCAGCCACGATACCTACAAGTGAAAGCAGCGATACGGTAGTACTTTTTAGATAAGAGCTAAAAGTGTCACTATCCTCCATCACTTCTCTTGGCGGTGCTTCAAGTGACGACATAACATTGATAGCTACACCAGCAGAGCTTCCCGGAGTATAGATGGTTTTAGGCACACTTTGAAGCTTCGCAGCACGCTTAGGTGTTTGTTCCCATGCCTCTATCCCCTCTTTCCATACGGCAGATATCTTTTTGGCATAGGCTGAGACATCTTTTTCTTTGGCTCTGGCCTCCTCTGCTACCCAGGGCTCAAAAGAAGAAGCAGAAAAAGTACTATCAACGAGACATAGATTACCCATATCCCCTTTGGGATCAATGACAATAGAAGGGATATTATCAATCGCCGCCTCTTCAATAATACCCACGCCAAGACCTGTTTTACCGGAGCCTGTCATACCGATAATAGCAGCATGGGTAGTAAAATTTTTATTTTTTAGAAGAGTAAGCGCTTCGATTGGCTCCATATGCTCTTTATCTACATCTTTTCCTAAGTAAAAAAGTCCCAACTTTTCATATATATCTTGCATAGTTTTCCTTTTAATTTGGAGGTTTTGGCTGATGTTGAGGAAGCGGTTTTCCTCGATTTGGCGAAGAGGGCTGTCCTTGTGGCTGTACGGGATTGGGTATATTCGTCCCGGGCTGACGAGTATTGGGTCTTGTTCTGTTGCCTCTAGCGTTTTGAGGTCTCTTAGGTGCCGGCACTATTGTACCATTGGGCAATATCTTTGAGCCATCTTTAAAGATTTGTGTTCCATCAGGCAATACTTTCCTTCCATCACGCATAATTTTTGTACCGTCAGACAATACTTTTACTACAGGGTTTGTAATACCCTGCACCATAAAACTAATGGCTTCTTTTCCTTTTTGTTGCAACAAAATAAGTACCTTATCCTTTTCATGATACACATCAAACAATACAATATCCGACATTATCATATCCGCCTCTACTTTCTCTTCATCTTTAAGAGGAATGGTATAATTGTTTCCTTCAATACGTGCAAGAGTATTCTTATTTTTTAATACTACCCAACACACCTTTGCCAGCATCAAGCTATAAAGTGAATTTTTTGTCTCCTCCATGCACAAACGTGTGAACTCATCCTTTTTGATATCGATTTTACCATCAGAGCCCAATATATCCAAAAAGAGAACTTTGGTGGCTTTTGTAATCTGTTTTGATTTTTCTAAAGATTCTAAGAGATGTGCATTAGAATCTCTCATAAGATCTACAACAGAAAAAAGCGGTACAAGTATAATCCCAAGCAAGGCAATAGAAATAAGCACTTCAAGAAGTGTGAATGCCTTACGATTTCTCATCGATTAACCGTCCATTAAGCCAACACGTATCGCTTCTTCATAAGATGTTATGCCTTCAACCATCATCTCTCTTAACTTATCTGCAATCGTCTTCATTCCCTTTTTTTTCATTGCCTCTCGAATCTGAAAATCATTCAATCCGTCTTTCATCATCTCCTTGACAGTATCATCTATTAGAAAAAGCTCTCCTATAACCTGACGTCCCTTATACCCTGTAAAATCGCACTCTTTGCACCCTACTGCTTTATAATAACGCTTATCCGGCGGTACTCCCGTCTCTTGCATGGCAGCAGGAGCCAGTCTGGTCTCCTCTTTGCAGTGTATACAAAGCTTACGTGCCAGTCTCTGCGCCAATACGCCCAACAAAGTAGAAGAGATAAGAAAGTTTTCTATACCCATATCCATCAGACGGCTTAATGCAGAAGTAGCATCATTTGTATGCAGTGTAGAGAGCAAAAGGTGTCCTGTCAACGCTGAACGCAATGCAATATCTGCTGTCTCAGAATCTCGAATCTCCCCTACCATAATAATATCAGGATCCTGTCTTAGTATAGAACGAAGCCCTGCTGCAAAGGTAAGACCCACTTTTGTATTTACCTGTATCTGTGAAATATTATTTGCATTGTATTCAACAGGATCTTCTACCGTAATAATATTTTTATCCGGCGTAGCAATATGCTGCAAGCATGCATGCAGAGTCGTTGATTTTCCGGATCCTGTAGGACCGGTAACCAGTATCATTCCATGGGCATGATTAAGCAACTTGTATAAATTATTACTTATATCTTCTGAAAAACCCAAAGATTCAAGCGTAGGAATATCTTCACTTTGTGAAAGTATCCTCATTACAATCCTCTCACCGTAATATGTCGGTAATACCGATACCCTTACATCAATAGTCTTTCCGGAAATACTTAACTGGGTTCTTCCGTCTTGAGGTACCCTTTTTTCAGAAATATCGAGATTTGAAATCACTTTAATTCTATTGATTACCAAAGCAATAATACTTTTCTCTAAATCCAAATGTTTTTTCAGTGCACCATCCATACGCAAGCGCACTTCACCCTTTTTCTCTCCACTCTCTATATGAATATCGCTAGCCCCTTTCTGCAAAGCCTGAAAGAACAAAGAGTTTACAAGTTTAATAATGGGAGCAGACTCCTCTGAAGAAAGCAGATCTTGGGAGTTTCGTATAAACTCAAGCAGATCGGACTCTACTTCTATAAGCTCCTCTGAAGTTGTTGACATCTCTTCAAAGTCTGAACCTGTCTGAATTTCCAAAAACTTATTTCTAAGCCTCTCAAAACTCTCTGCATCCACTATACTTACAGGATAATCAAAAGAGAGTTTAGAAAAATAGTTTAGTGCATCTCCTAAGGTTTTTTCCTCTACGATGGCTGTTTTTTCACCATCGATTTCTGAAAAGAGCAAAGAGTGCTTAATGGCAATTTTATGATTAATATCCTCTTCCCAAAGAGGCTCTAAATTAACATCTTCTAATCGGGGGAAATGCATCTATGACTCTTCTTCCAAAATTCGAAGATTATCTATGCTAGATTTTTTCCTGCGAATTCTATTGCTTGCTGGAGAAACACTCCCCTCATGAATCCCTGCTTTTCTGCTAAGCCCTTTACGTACATACGTATTATATTTAGTCTGAATCTCTTCAAGCTCTACCAACGCTTTTCTCAGACGTTTCAAATCACCGCTTTTTTTCACGATATAAGGTGTTAGATAGATAACAACGTTCACCTGTCTATCCACATCAGCATCAGACCTAAAAAGCGATCCTAAAATAGGGATATCGCCCAATACCGGTATCTTTGTAGAATTTTTCCCTCCTGAGTTTTTCATAAGCCCGCCCAATATAATAGTCTCACCGTTATTCACTATGGCGTTGGTAGTAACCTTACGCTTAGTCGTTGTCGGTCTATCTGCTGCAGAACCTGAGCCTGGCAGAATATCTTCTATCTCTGCTTCTATTTCAAGAGTCACCTTGTTATTGCTAGAGAGTCTGGGTTTAACCTTTAGTGTAATACCAATATCTTCTCTAGAGTAGTTGTTAATAATATTGCCCTGCCCCTGAGTACTCTGTTGTGCTTGGGTTAAAATTGATCGTGTCTGGCCTACCTGTATACTTGCCTCTTTATTGTTTGTGCAGAGCACTGAAGGTTCCGAGAGGATATGTGCCGCTCCGTTTTGTTTCAACAAATCAAGCTTCGCCCCCATAGCAAAAACCTGTGATATACCCTGATCAAACTGAAAAGGTCTGTTCTCCGTAATAATCTGATTTCCGTTATTATCAAATCTTGACGTCTGGGTATTTAAAAAACCTAATAAATTTGGTGAGATATTTAAAGAAGATGCACCCAAATTAGCAGCTGCTGAAAAAAGCCCCTGTGAAGTGATTTTTCCTCCCTCAAATCCATACCTCAACCCTATCTGCTCAGCTAAATCGGTATTAATCTCCACAATACGCGCTTTCACATATACCTGCGCCTGCGGTACGTCAATTTTCTCTATTGTTCTACGTATATTTTTAATCTGCTCTCCTGTTGCAAGTACAATGAGTGAGTTTCTCTCAAGGTCTGAGACCACCATCGCCTTGCTTGGTGGTTTTCCCCCTTTTTTAGGTTGCTTGGTAGCTACAGAGTTCATTTGGGATACCAATTTGGATAAAATCTTCTCCATCTCTTCTACATTAGAGTTCTTTAAAGGAACCACATACATCTTCTGCTCTTGGTCTTCTCCTTTAATATCCAACTGTTTAATATAACGTCTCATACGACGATTGTTTGCCGGTTTTCCAACCAAAATAATGGCATTTGTAGCCTCGTCTTTAAATACATCTACCTTTTCACTCTCTATGGTTTGGGGAAAAAGTTTTTTAGACATGCTTTGCGCATTGACAAAGATATCTTTTACGTTGGAGTTTTTCAAACGCACAACTTCAGAACGCTTCTCGCCTCGTTTCTCAATCGCATTGATCACTTTAGCCACGGCTTTAAGCGTTCTTGGGTTTGCGGTGATCGCCAAAACATTATTCTCCTTAAAGGAAATCACTTTTGCATTTTTATGCAACAACGGTTTAATTTTAGCTCGTATCACTGCTGCATTTGATATTTTTAGAGGGAACATCACCGTTTTCATCGTATCCCCGTCTATCTTGGAGCTTACATCCAATCCTTCTCCCGCAGCATCCATACTTTTTACCACTTTATAATACTCTCCTTGGTCTATTATAGTAAGTCCTTTGCTCGCAAGAATAGAGTTTGCCAGTGTCATTAAAGAGCTTTTTTTAATAGGTGCCGTAGAGACAAAATTAATTTTACCCTTAAGATCACTCTCAATGAGTATATTCTTATTGGTAATCTTGGCGACCATCTCTATAAAATCTTTTACAGACAAATCTCTAAAGTTTACATCCACCTTATCCTCGTCTGCATACGCTGTTGCAGAGAGGATTAACAACATACTTAAAACAATTTTAGTTAACTTCATATTCTAACTCCATTTCTTCATTTCCTCTTTGAATGACCAAAGTCATATTATCAAGATTTCCAATATTTTTATAAATGGAAAAAGCAGCATTATAACTGTTTATCTCCTGTCCGTTAATGGACTTTATCACATCTCCCCTTTGTACACCTAGTTTTGAAAAGGGTGAGTCTTTTCGTACAAATGTAATCTGAAAGCCCTGCAATCGGCCATTTTTTTTCATTTCACCTATACCTATATTCTTGTATACATCATCCAGGTTTTTGGCATAATACTCTACCAAGGAGCGATCTACCACTTTTCTGTCACCTGCATCTACCACCTCCCCTACAACTTTTTTCTCTTTTTCTTCTGTTACTGAACGCATATGTCTAGAGTGTGACTGAATACCGCCTTGTGCCTTTGCTTTACCTTTAAAAAGCATCACTTTATAGCTCTTTTCATGCTTGGAAAATATTGCAAAGTTTCTTCCTGCACTCTCCAAAACAAAACCGTCTATATCCTCTCCGCGGGACAATACTTTTGTTTTGCCTTTATGACTTACCGTAATCACGGTATTCTCTTTTGCATGATAGAGTGCAAGCAATATAATATCATCAATACTTCCTGTTTGTTTTGTCGGTTTTTTTGTCGGTTTTTTGGGTGCAGACATTTCATTGGGAGTAAGCTTCACTCTATAGTAAAGTGCTTTGCCTCCTTTTTGAACCACATGATCTATACCGTTAGCAGGCAGCAAAAACCAAGTAAACAAAAACCATACCAGTTTCACAAAAAATAAAAGGGCAAGAAGCAAAAATATATTTTTAAAAATATGTGGTTTAAAAAGCTGTTTCATAAAACCACCCCTTCTCATCCTGTTTCAAACTGCCATGGATCATCTCCAAATTTTTTGTTTCGTTAAAATCCAATCTTACATGACGCTGTATAAGCGACACATTTCCTTTTGTCCTACCAAACGACCCTTGTGCATCGAGGCTGACATTTAGTGGGTTCCAAAACGCATGAACTGCCCTTAACTCATCAATTTTTGTAGGTGCCATATTTTTTAAAGACTCATCCAATACAAGCATACTCGCTTCAATTTTTGTATAAAAAAGCAAGGTAAAAACATCTATTTTCTCTATAGTTGCAAGATGTATCCCCTTGACATACACCTTGGCATCATGCAAAGTAATAGAGAAAACTCCCTCTTGGATATTTTTTTCATTCACTTTAATATCATACCCCGATAATGCTTCCTCAAACTTGTAGTAAAGTGCCTGCTTTGGCATAAAAAACACTATAGCAAACCACAGCACCAAAAGTACTACAAAAAACTTTTTTACCATTTGCATTTTAGCTCCACATTATAATTTGCTCCACGCTTTGTTACATCTAAAAAGGTAATCCTCACAGGCAGATTTAAAACTTTTGTAATCAGCTTATTCAACTCATTTGCCCTCAAGTCCGTATATTTGGCCGTTAGCTTCTTGCTCTTTTTTTGCCATTTTATTTTATCGGTAGGTACAAGTGTATGCAGTGCCTCTACGCGCTTGTCTGTTTTTTTGTCTGCCCATATTTTTTTTAATGCAGCAACCTCTTTCACCTCCTCTATTGTACGCTGAATCTTCTTTGCTTCTTGAGTAGAAGAAGAGACACTATTATACTTATATATATAGGCAAAAAACATTATCCCCAATGCCGCCAAGGCGATAATCTCATTTTGATACTCTCTCCAACTCATAAGGTACCTTCTATAATAAGATTGTGGCTATTTTTTATTTTAGAGGTTTTAAGATGCTCTTTTTTTGCCAAAGCTTCCAATTTTTGAGAAACCGATTTGCTTACGCAGGCAAATTCCGTTTTGTATCTGTCTCCTGAGATATTCAAATGTGTCAAGGTAACTCCCTTAAAGATAAAACTCGAGAACTTTTTAACAAGCTCCCTCTTTGCCCTCTCCTCTTTATCTATATTTCTATATTTGTGAAGTATCTCTTCTCTTGTATAAGAGCTCTGCAGTGCAGGATAGTCACTATAGAGTCTTTCAAGCTCCTCTTTGCTGCTTTGGCTGCCTCCGTAACGTAAACCTTCTGCAATAAACAAAGCAGAAAACAACAAAAACAACCCTCCAAAAGCAAATGCCTGTTTTCTACTCAAAATCGAACCGGAAGCTCCCTGCAAGGAGACACCCTTTTGAGGAGTAAAGCGCTTATCGAAAACCAAAAAAGACGACTCCCCTTCCTCCAAGGCAGACTGAGGCACCACTACCGCATTGCCGTCTAAAACAACAAGTGCTTCACTCTCTCCCAACTTTAAAGGATGCGTAAATTTATCTACTGCCTGCTCTGCAAAGAAAATTTTAGAAACTTGTGCAGGAGCAACCCCTTTTGATGAAAGAAACGCTTCTATATGCTCCGAATCATACGCGATAAATACCCATTGATCCTTCTCTTTATATACCATATACTCATAGTTTCCGCCCTCTTCAAGCAAACCGTCAAACAAAGATGGAGCAATTTTCTTGGCCTGATAGGCATACTTCATCGGAAGTATCTCTTTTTTAAGCGTATAAAACTGTGGTGTAAGCATCACGTTGACGTTCTCATTGAGTAAAACCCGTTTCATAGCCGGATAAACAAGCAATAGCTCTTTAGTTGTTGTCATAAAATTCAAAATGTTTTGCCTCTCCCTGAATATATTCAAATCTAAAACGATACTGCTTCTTGGCACTCCTGTATGCCACCGTACACTGACTCTCTTCTAAAAAATTCTTGCCTGCTATAAGATTTTTTCGTGCTTGATAGTCTCCACCGTTATCTCTTACAAAAGACTCCAAACTGCTTCTTATCTCCTGAGTTTGCCACTCTCTTATAGATTGAGTATCTATATCAAAAAGCAAAGAGAGCAATTCAGCCGAACCGTACTCCGCATCAATCACTTTTGCACTGCTCGAAAAAGTAAAATATTTTCTCCAGGGCACTAAACTAACTCTTGAATCATCTGCTTCTAGCTGATATCTGCTTACTATTTGTGCAAACTGTTTAAACGATATAATACCCTTTTTTTGCCTAAGCCTTCCCATGGCATTTACCGCAAATTCGTCTTTCCCTTCTATCTCATTGATCAGCATCTCATGCAATCTGCTTGCATCTTGTATGCTATATTCCTGCACGAGAAACTCAAAAACACTCTGTGCAAAATGATAAGCCTCTTGCATATCCTGCCGCTTTTCCATCGCCAGCCAATTAATATTCACTCCGTTTGAAAGAGGAGTACAACGCAGCAATAGGTTAAATCGTCCATCTTCGGACTGCAAAGGAACAGGAAAGAGATAGAGCCTGGAAAAGAGATCTTTTTTCTTTTTGAATTTATCAAAAATCGTTGTAATATCAGAGTAGTACAAGCTGGCCTGTATTAATGCTGCAGTATCCTCGGCATCCTCTTGTACCTTTTCAAAATAGCTTAAAAGAATCATCGTCAATGCAATAAGCACTGCCAGCACCGAAAGCGTTACCATAAGGGCAAAACCCCTTTTATACCGAACATTTCTAAAAGGCATTGGTGTTTTATCCATCTAAAAGCTCTATTAAAGTAAAATTTGTAAAATTAATTAATATTATACCTAAGCAAACTAAAGGATATGTATGAAACTGACACACAAACTCAGATCCGGATTTTCACTGATTGAACTGCTTATTGTTATTGTTATTCTTGGAGGACTGGTAGCAGTTGTGGCTCCGGGACTTATGGATGCAGCCGACGGTGCCAAAAGAGATACCGTTTGCCTTAAAATGAATGATCTTAAAAAGCGTCTGGATATGTTCAAACTGGATAACGGCGTCTATCCTGAAACCGAAGAGGGTTTTCAAGCTCTCTTACAAAATCCCGATACGGACAAATATCCCAACTATCGCGAAAAGCCTTATCTCAAATCGATCCCGAAAGACTCATGGAAAACTCCTTTCGTCTATGTCAAAAAGGGTTCAGATTTTGAACTTATCTCTTTTGGAGCCGACAGAAAAGAGGGCGGAGAAGGTAGCAATAAAGATATCCTCTTTAGCACCTGCAATAAATAAACGCCCGCATGAACTACCAAAAGAACTGTCCTATGCATAAAGGCTTCTCTCTTATGGAACTGCTGATCGTTATTTTTATTATCTCCTTAGTCTACTATTTGGGTTTTTCCGGAGTAAGTCTGCACCAACAAAGGCCAAAAGCACTCACTCCGCTCAATTTAAAGGAAAATATTATACACTCGGCATTCTTTTCTCAAAAAGCCACACTCTTATGTGTAAACAAGTGTAAAGAGTGCTATATACGAAAAGGGCTCTCCTCGCCATTTAAAGCTTATGAAAACAAAATCAACCTTGGTAACATCAAAGTCTATACGTTAGACCAGAGTGATTCATTGACACAAATAGAATACAGACGGTTTAATGATAAAAAAATATGTCTAGTACTGGACTTTCATGCAAACGGAAGCTCTACGCAACTCATTCTTGAAGATGAAAAGCATGCCTATTTTTTGCCTGCATTTTTTGGCAAAGCAAAAAAATTCGATTCGGTAGAAGATGCCAAAGAGTATTGGCTAGAAAAGAACCGCGTAGTCTCAAATAGCGGGGATTTTTATTAATGTATCTATGGCGACCGGCTTTTACTATTATTGAAATTTTAATTGCTGTAATTATTATCTCCTTTGGAATTATATTTGTCCTAAAAATACATAGCGACAACCATGAACAAATAGTTTACATCTCGGAACGAAACAAACACTCTCTGCAAGACTCCCTCTATCTTGCCCCCAATATTTTACGTTATCATAAAGATGAAAAAACAGCCTACGATATCCTTCAAAGTCACTTTAAAATACGAGAGGATAAAAGCCGTGAAATTCTAAAAAGAAACAGTAGAGCCGTCTATATACCCGAGGAGGTACATATCATCCCCCCGCCAGAAACCCCCGGTCCAACAGCCATAGTAAACGAAATAAAACTAAAAGGCAACCACTCTTCTATCTATTGGAGGTTCAAGATTCAGAGTTTTTAATTCCAAGTTGTACTATTAGGAATTTAGTTGGTTAAAATTAATAAGTTTGTCTCTATGCATACCATAAAAAGCATCATTAAAGTACGCTTCATCATTATATCTACTTCCCGGATGGCACATTATTTCATATATGCCCTCTTCATCCAGATGATCTATTCCAAGTTCAATTAATGTCGGAAAATCTGTATAAGCCGTTGGTTGCATAAAGCCCCTGCTCTTAGTAAATTGATGATGCAAATATCTGTAAGTATCATGAACCAAAGATTTTTTTATAAGAAGCTTTTGTGACCTTATTTTTTTAATATTATATTTTTTTGCTACCTGAAGTACTGCACTTAAAACCAAGGGATAAAGATGGATATGATGATGTGTGTCTATATGGCTTATCCTCAGCCCAAGATTCTGTAATTTTTCTATCTGTTTACTAAACTCATCAACAAGAATATCTCTCTTTGTAAAATTTAACCCTTTTATATTTACAACACCATTAGAAGAAAAATTTTCTGGTACTCCGGATAAAGAGCTAAAATCACTATCAAAAACCAAATGAATACCAAAACTCATCTCCTCAAACTCCTTTGTCATCTCTATTGCTTCTTCTATATACGGTGCTACTGCCATAAGTGTACCGGAGGATATATAACCCTCTTTTGCGCTATTATAAATAGCTTTGTTCACTTTATGAGAGATACCGAAATCATCTGCATTAATAATAAATTTCATTCTTTTATTCTTTCCTTACGTATTTAGTGAGCATGCTATTATATACCATTAATGTCAAAAGTCAAAAAACATTTTATCAATCCGCAATATACTTATCTTCCCCATTAGCTTCAGTGACGGTTCACAATACAGATTTTTTAGGGACTTTAGAAGAAGTTTTTATAAACAATATAAAAAGCAAAAGTCCCGTTACCATCAACAAAAAATTGCCCGCTAGATCATGTGACCAGTAAAACTCTGCTTTCCCTTCACCGTGTTCCGTGGCATACACCACAAATAAAATTCGTCCTACATTAACTATAGAAAAGACCGCATATCCTAAAAAAATCCAAAGCATCTTGTGTAAAAATCCGGCAGGGTATGCCAAAATAGAAGCCCATAAAAAAAGTGTGGGTATCATACCGTTACAGGATTGATTGATTACAATTTTATAGTGCGGATTGATCCAAATATCTATACCCTGAAGCTGACCCGGCTTTAAAAAAAACTCTAAAAGGTATAAAGTGAGATTACTCTGTCCATCATTCACACATGCAGAAACTACTGAAGTCGGCGCATAAAAAAATACAAACAATACTGCCAAAAAAAGAAAATAACGTACGATAAATTGTTTCATGTGAAACTATAGCTAGATACAGCTAAAAAGGCTATAATATCTATCATTTCGCACAAGGATCATTGCAAATGCTTTTTAAATATAAGGGCTTTGACAAATTAGGAAAAAGAGCAAAAGGCACAGTGACCGCATCCTCTATAGAAGAGGCCGGACAAAAGCTTAAATCCCGTGGTATCTATTATGAAAGTATTGTACCTACCAAAGAGTTTTCCCTTGAAGCATTTTCTAAACGCCAAATGACCGGAGAACTGCTGGCTTCATTTTCCAAAGAGCTCTCTTCCTACCTCAACTCGGGCATGACCATACTCACTGCCATCAAACTTTTAGAAAATCAGCATGAGGGCGAAAAACGCTATACCTCCTTTTTAAACTCTCTTAAAACAATGATAGATGAGGGGAAATCTCTCTATATTGCACTTAGTTCACAAAAAGTCTATGCCCTGCCCGAATTTTATCTTCAAAGCCTAGATGTCGCAGGACAAAGCGGTAAAATGGTTGAGGTACTTACCAATATGGCAAACTTTTTTTCTGCACAAAACAAAGTTAAAAAACAGGTTAAAAGTGCGATGACTTACCCTGCAATTATCTTTACCGTTGCCATAGGGATGACCTCTTTTCTTATTGCCTTTGTCGTACCGAAAATTACGGAAATATTTGAAGATACGGGACAAGAACTTCCGGGTATTACACAATTTATACTCTCTATAAGTGATTTTCTTACCGCTCACTATATTGCAATTATTGTAAGCCTGGTCATACTAATACTCCTCTTTAAAATCGCTTACGCCAAGAGTGAGAACTTTCATCGTCTTATCGATGCTTGGCTGCTAAAAGTACCTATATTAGGTCCCCTGATTCAAAACCATGAGTTAGGGCGTTTCTCTTATATCCTCTCTCTCATGCTAAGCTCTGGGGTTGCCTATGCCCAGGCAGTTCAGCTCTCCAAAGCGACTTTTGGCAACTACGGGCTTAGAGGCCTCTTTGAGAAAGCTTCTGTCAAAGTACTTGAAGGGAATAAACTTTCTAACTCTCTACAGCTTAGCAAAGGGGTAAAACTCAAGCGAAACTTCATGCAATCATTGGCTCTTGGAGAAGAGTCCAGTGAGGTAGCACAAATTTTAGAAAATACAGCCTCGCTCTACGCAGAAGAGAATGAGGACAAACTCAAACTGCTTTTAGGGCTGCTCGAACCGTTTATGATGCTCTTCATCGGTGTCGTTGTAGGATTGATAGTCTCTGCAATGCTCCTACCTATCTTTACCATGACACAAGGGTTAAACTAATATGGCAAAACAGCGTTTTAGGGATCTAAAACAAGGAAGGGTATCTACACCCAAGAAGAGTAAAAAAACAGAAAAACCTCTATATCCCTATGCGAAGGCATCAAGCAAAATAAAGGCCTTCATTACCGATACGTTTATGCTGCTTATGCCCATTATGTATATAGTTTTTTATCTTATTATGGGAGGAAGAGAAGAGTTTGCCCAACACAAACTTTTAGGCTGGCTGTATATCTTGATACCCCTTATCCTCATAGAAACCCTTTTTATGATAAAGACGGCTCAAACACCGGGATACCGTGCCTACTCTATACAAATTATTGATGAAAAGACAGGAGAAAAACCAAATACCTCCACTATACTTTTAAGAAATATATATGCCCTCTTCTCTTTTTTCTCTCTTTTTGGTTGGCTTATCATGTTTTTTAGAAAGGATGCCAAAACTTTACATGACCTGCTTTCAAAAACGGCTATAGTATATACATCATGACAAATAAACCTCTCTTTTCTATATTGCTTGGAGGCTACTATTTTTTCTATTTTGCCTTGGTGGGTGTCTATATTATATTTATACCTAAAACACTTCTTAATTTAAACTATAGCCCTATGGAAGTCGGTATTATTTATGCGGCTGCACCTCTTATGCGTTTTTTACTTCCCTTTGTTTTCCACTATACTCTTCATCTAGGTACAAAAGTCTACCTTTTCTCCTTGTTGCTGACATTTATAGCTACTCTTCTTTTTTGGATCAGTGTTGATAACTTCTGGCTCTATCTATCTGCTAATCTACTCTTTGGCGGGGCTATGGGGATCTCTCTTCCCAATGTAGAAACCATTGCCTTAAGTCTACTCTCAAAAAACCACTATGGCAAAGTACGTCTTTGGGGTTCCTTAGGATTTATGGGCATTGCTTTGTGGATAGGAAAAACATCGATTACTCCATATGAGATGCTCTACTATTTAAGCACCATTGCATTTTTAACCCTGCTTTCCGGAGCCTCACTTGTGAAATATGATACAAATTATAATGAACAAACAACAAGCGACTCTTCCTTTTCGCTAAGTAAATATTGGGCATTTTGGGTCTCTATTTTCCTCATGCAAGTAAGCTTTGGAGGTTTTTACAACTTTTTTACCGTTTATACTACTTCACAGGGTATCTCACTTGAAATGACCACATGGATGTGGAGTTTCGGTGTCCTCTGTGAAATTGTGATGCTCTTCTTCCAAGGTCCGCTTCTACAACGAAACCTGCTTACTATTTTACAATTTGCCACAATCGTTACTGCATTTAGATGGCTGCTTCTCTATCTTTATCCCGATATCATTGCAATAACTTTTCTCTCACAATCTCTGCACGCCGTAAGTTTTGCGCTCTATCATACCGCTGCCATCAGCTATGTCTTCTCCCTTTATACCCAAAAAAAGCTGGCACAACAGTTTTTTTTGGGCATTGCCTTTGGCTTAGGAGGCTCAGTAGGGGCAGTACTTGCAGGTAAACTGTACGGAGAGCATCTCTTCCTTATAGAAGCTTTTATCGCCTTTTTCGCATTTTTGATACTCTTTATCCACCAAAAACGTAAGGAGAGTATATCTTGAAATATCCCATAACTGCCATTGTACTTGCGGGCGGGAAAAGTTCTCGTATGGGTAGAGATAAAGCACTTCTGCCCCTTCAAAACCATCAGACACTCAGCGAATTTCAATATCAAAAACTTCAGAAATATTTTAAAGAAGTTTTTCTCTGTGCAAAAACAGACAAGTTCTCCTTTACTGAAAATATTATCTTAGACTCCTATACGCAAAGCTCACCCTTAGCAGGCATCCTATCTATTTTTGAAACACTCAATATTGATGCTGCTTTTATTCTAGGGGTAGATATTCCCCTGTTAGACAGATACACAATTAAAAAACTTTGGGATGCATATCAAGAAACATTAAAAACAAAACAGCCAAACATAGATGCTATCGTTGCCCAAAGTCCTTCAGGGCTCCAACCCTTATGCGGTATATACAAAAAATCTATTCTTCCGCGGGCACAAACCAACTATCATACCAACATCCATCAACTAAAAGCTCTGCTTCATGACGATTCGACAAAAAGAGTCTACTTTGAAAAAAATACTCCCTTTACAAACATAAACACCCCAAAGGAGTATCTAAATCTCCTTGGAAAGTTCAACTGAACATCTATTGGAATCTTCTCTTAACATGGTTGCCATAAGTTGCTTGGAGAAGTAGGCAAATTTTTCAAATAAAACGCTATGATATTTGTCTTTATGGTATATCATCAAAAAGTCTCGCTTACAGTCAAAGTTTTTCACCTTTACCTCAAAAAGGGTACCCTCTCTTAACTCTTTTTCTACAGATATTTTAGAGATACAGGTCAGACATTCTCTGTTTTTTAGTATCCCCTTAATAGATTCTGTATGCCCCAATTCCAAAAAAACGTTTAACTCATCTACCTTCTCTTTAATATAATCTAAAAATACCTCCCTGGTTCCCGAACCCTCTTCTCTTAGAACCCAACGCATTTTTGCCAACTCGTCTATATAAACGGAAGGTTTGTCTGCGATATTTCTATCTTCTGTAATAATCAAAAGCTCATCTATACCTATCTTCTCCTTGATAATACTTGAACCGGAAACAAACCCTTCAACAAAACCAATATCTATTTCACCGCTCTCCACCATGCTAGCTATATCTTTTGTATTTCCCTCCTTAAGTGTCACCTTAACCTCAGGGTACGCTGTCATATAAGAACATATAATAGAAGGCATAAGATAATCTACTATTGTTGTGCTCGCCCCTACCCTAATCATCCCCTTATTGTCAGAATTTTGAAATTCATGCTCTATATCTGAAAATTTTTTATATAGCGAATCTACCTCATTATAAAAAGCACGACCTACTTCATTTAAAACCAGTTTTTTATTAATTCTATCAAAAACCGGCCTTCTTAAAATATTTTCAAGCTCCTTAATAGACATCGATACGGCCGACTGACTAAGCTTCATACTTTTTGCCACATTTGTAAGATGTCCCGACTTTACTACATTAAGAAATATCTCTATCTGCCTTAAGGTTATTTTCATCCTATTCTTCTTTTTATTCATTAATAGTCATAATAAACTACAATAAAATTTATTTGTAAATAGTATCAGTATTATAGTATAGTTTTGTAAAAGTAATCAATAAACTTGAATGAAAGTAGGAAAAAATATGGCTTTTTCACGTCAGAATTACAAAGGTACACTCAACGGCACTCTTTTTGTTGCTATTTTTGCTGCAGCTGCAACATATATATCTTCACTCGCACCAATACAGAATTTAGGTCTCTCCCCTTTGATTATTGGCATTGTTATAGGTATATTTTATGCAAATACCCTGCATAACAACACACCCAAAGCATGGCAAACGGGTATCACTTTTTCTGCCAAGAAAATTTTACGTTTTGCCATTGTTTTTTACGGTTTTAGAATCACTTTCCAACAAATAACCGAAGTAGGACTAGATGGATTTTTAGTATCGTTTATCATGCTTGCCTCCACACTTATTCTCGGTGCATGGCTGGGCTATCGTATTTTTGGCATGGAAAAAGACACCTCTATACTCACAGCCTCTGGTGCATCTGTTTGCGGGGCTGCTGCCGTTTTAGCTACAGAGCCCGTACTCAAAGCACAAGAGCATAAAACTGCCATTGCCGTCTCCATGGTAGTACTCTTTGGAACCGTCTCGATGTTTCTCTACCCTGTTATATATGAGACTTTAATCAAAGATGCCACAGGCTTTTTGCATATGGATCCGCGTACATTTGGTATCTATGTCGGTGGCACTATCCATGAAGTTGCACAGGTGGTTGCCGTCCCCGCTTCAGTACCGGGATCTCCAAAAGAGATGGCAGATGCCGCAGTAATTGTAAAAATGACGAGAGTAATTATGATAGCACCTATGCTCATCATTCTTGGTCTCTACCTTGCCCGGGATGCCAAAAAAACAGGAGAACAAAAAGATGAAAAAATGAAACTAGTCATCCCATGGTTTGCTGTCTATTTCATTATGGTTGCAGGGTTTAACTCCTTGCACCTTGTACCCCAAAATATCGTAGATATCATCAATGACATAGATACCTTTTTGCTTACCATGGCTATGACTGCTCTTGGTATGGGAACAGTATTTTCTAAATTTAAGGGCTTGGGACTTGCGCCTATCTATACCGCTACGGGAATGTTTATTTGGCTACTTATAGGCGGATTTATCGTAACAAAGTTTGTTTGTTCATAAAAATAGACTTTGCTATTTTCTTCTTCTATAGCTTAATGCCTCAAGGATATCTCTCTTTTTTATTACACTATTGCCGCTTAGGTCCGCTATCGTACGGCCCACTTTTCGTATAGAGGCGATACTTCTATGCGAAAGTGCAAACTTGGCTATAGCTGATTCCAAAACCCCTTTGGCCTCATCGCTTAGAATACAAAACTTCTCTACTTCATCTTCCGTCAATTTTCCATTGAGTCTCTCTTGACCTCTTCTCTTTTGTAATTTAAAAGCCTTAATCACCTCTCTATGCATGGATTGGGAGGTCATATCACCCTTATCCTCGCTTTGCACTTCTTGCATCACTACAAACAGGTCTATACGGTCCAAAAAAGGATCCGAGAGTCTATTTGCATAACGTTTAATCTCTATCTCTGAGCATCTACAAATTTTTTCTCGAGAGAGTAGATTACCGCAAGGACACGGATTTTGTGCTGCTACAAACATAATATCTGCCTCATACTCAATTTTTGCATGCACGCGTGCAATATGAACCTTTCTATCAGATAAGGGTTCACGCATTGCCTCCAATATCCCTTTGGAGAAGTGTGGCACCTCATCAAAAAATAAAATGCCATGATTTGCCAAGGCTACTTCACCTATTTTTGCTTGACTAGAGCCCCCGCCGAAGATAGATGCAGAGGTAGCCGTATGATGCGGAGACCTTGAAGGTCTTTGTGGTCTAAAGTCGGGCATCGACCCGTCTAAAAACTGATGTTTTGCAACGGAAAGAATCTCTTTCTCTTCCATTGGAGGCAAAATATATCTAAGTCTTTTGGCTATCATGCTTTTACCGCAGCCGGGATTTCCCTCCATAAAAAAATTATGCATGCCTGCTGCCGCTATAAGGGCTGCACGCTTTGCTATCATCTGCCCTTTAACATCATAAAAATCACGCTTATACCTCTTTTCGTAGTAGTATTTGGTATGATGTAATGAAAAAGAGTATGCATCATACTCAAACTTCTCCACATTTACAGAAAACTCTCCCTTGCTTAGTAAATCTATAGCTTCACTAAGTGTCTCTACTGCAATAAAATCAATCCCTGAAATATGGCTTAAATGCCCTATAGCCTCTTTTGGCACAAGAGCCCTGCTGATGACTCCCTGCTCCTTAAGTGAAAGCAAAAGAGGAAATATCATAGAAGAACTCTTTACCCTTCCATCAAGCCCAAGTTCACCAAAAACAAAAAGACCTCTATAATCAAAATCTTTATTGTTTAGCGCAATAAGCAATGCTAAAGAAAGATCAAACTGACTACCGCTCTTTTTGATTTCGCTAGGACTTAGACCTATAGTTATTTTAAGCGGGGGAAAAACAAATTTATTCGTCAACAAAGCCGACTTTACACGCTCTTTTGCCTCCTGAATATCTGTTGAAGCAAGACCTACTACCGAAAATCCCGGCAACCCTTTTGTAAAAGTCGCCTCTACCTCTACAACTCTTGCATGCACCCCTTCAAGCGTAGCACACGATAACCTGTTTACGATAGCCTTTTTTTCGGGTTTTTGTTTTATTTGAGATATTTTTTTTGGTGGAGTACCACTATCTATTTTCGCATTCATAGTGATACTGTGACATAGTTTTCTAATACACTTTAAAAAAATGTCAAATTGTCATATTTTTAAAG
Source organism: Sulfurovum sp. (assembly GCA_026989435.1). Lineage (GTDB taxonomy): Bacteria > Campylobacterota > Campylobacteria > Campylobacterales > Sulfurovaceae > Sulfurovum. The sequence continues at coordinate 5,995 of JALSJI010000014.1, read as the reverse complement.
ATTTTTGCCCCTTTATCTTTCGTTTCCACTCTTTTTCAAACTTCTTTCTTTTTGTGTACGAGAGCTTTTCTATAAATACTTTACCCTCCAGATGATCTATCTCATGTTGAACGGCTATCGCTAAAAAATCATCATCTTCAATGACTTTTTTATTTCCGTATCTATCGAAATATTCTACTTTCACATGCTTAGCGCGCTCTACATCTTCGTAAAACCCAGGAACGGAAAGGCATCCCTCTTGAAATACCTCAACTCCATCAGCTTCAACAATCACAGGGTTTATCATCTCTAAGGTATTCTCTCTTGGTTGCGTATCCTCTCCCTCTTTGTCCTCTAAAGGGATATTAATAATGAGTACTCTAACATCGACACCCACCTGAACGGCAGCAAGCCCTACACCGTTTTTGGCACGCATGGTATCATACATATCATCTAAAAGCGTATGAAGTTCCTCATCAAAAGACTCCACGTCTCTAGAGATTAATTTTAATCTTTTATCCGGATATACAACTACCTCTCTAACCATATCAAACCTCTAAAAATAACAAGTCATCCGATCTCTCTGCTATAGTTCCTACCTACACAAAACTTTTAGTCAATACTTTATCTATCAGCCCATATTCTACAGCTTCTTTAGCGGACATAAAATTGTCGCGTTCCGTATCCTTTTCAAGCTGTTTTGCCTTTTTGCCACAGTTTTTCGCCATAATCTCATTGAGTCTATCTTTAAGTCTTTGTATCTCTTCAGCCTGAATCTGGATATCCGTAGATTGTCCTTGCGCGCCGCCGGAAGGCTGATGAATCATAATCCGTGAATTCGGCAAGGCATAACGCTTTCCGGGCGTACCCGATGAAAGCAAAAAAGCGCCCATAGAAGCTGCCTGGCCCATGCAAATAGTCACTATATCCGGTTTAATGTAATTCATTGTATCATACATACTAAGACCGGAGGTTATCACTCCGCCGGGAGAATTAATGTAAAAATAGATATCTTTATCCGGGTCTTGCGCTTCAAGAAAAAGAAGCTGCGCTACAATCGTAGATGCTACTTGATCATTTACCTCTCCGCTTAACATAATAATGCGGTCTTTAAGCAAACGTGAATAGATGTCATATGATCTTTCCCCTCTACCTGTTTGCTCTACAACATATGGAATATAACTCATTATCCGACCTTTATAAATATATAGTTAAATAGATTTAAAATCTACTCAAATATACATTAAAATAGTTAATGGTCAAGATGCACCTCTAGATGCGCCTTAACCTCTCTTGTCAAATCCCAACATCTTACCAAAAAGCTTATCTTCCATCAAACCCATTTTAGCCGCTGGCATTAAATTGTTCTCTTGATAGTATTTCACCAGTTCTTGTGCATCCTGTCCTGACATCATCGCCTGATAATAGAGTGCAGACAGCACCTCTTGATCATCTACCTCCACGCCCTCTTCTTTTGCCAGCGCATCTACAATAAACGTAGCTTTTACGGAGTCTCTTGCCTCCTCTTTGACAGAGTCTCTTAACTCCTGAAGTTTTTGAATATCTGTTTTATAGATCTCAAGCTCTTTTTTATCCATCGTTTGTGCCTTAGCATTGACTTTTGCATCTATCTCCTGCTCAACAATATTGTTTGGCAATGCAAAATCAAATTTTTTCACCAGCGCTTCTATCATTTTTGGTTTAAGCTCCTCATTATAAAGCTTAGAAAGCTCTTCTGAAATAATCTGATCTTCAAGTCTCTTTTTGAGCGTATCAACGGTTGCATTTTCATCGCTTAAAACTTTTTTAGCAAAGTCATCATCTATCTCTACCTCTTTTTGCTCTTGTATTTCATGCAGTTTTACCTTAAATACAGCTTCTTTACCGGCCAAGTCTTTTGCTCCATACTCTTTGGGAAAAGTCACCGTTATCTCTTTCTCCTCTTCATATTTCATACCAATAATTTGCTCCTCAAAGCCCGGTATAAAAGAACCCGAACCGATTTTAAGATTGAACTTCTCCGCTTTTCCTCCTTCAAAAGCAACACCGTCAATAAAGCCTTCAAAATCGATAACGGTCATATCTCCATCTTTCACTGCGCGTTTACGTGCTATTTTTGTATAGGGCGCTTGTTGCTTGGCAAACTCTTTCATCTTCTCATCAAGCTCTTTTTTCGATGCCGTCGGTTTTTTATAGCTTGGCACAACATCCATATAGCCTGTTAAGTCAATCTTAGGCTTTATAGAAATTTCTACTTCCGTCTCTATATCCTTCTCGCCCTTTTCGTATTTTTTAAATACCGGCTCTCCTATCATATCTTCGGGCTTGATTTCAGCCTCTTTAAGTCCGGCATCAATAAGCGCTCTAATCGCCTCGCCTTCAGCATCCTGTCGTAGTTTCTTGCCATGCATTTTTTTCACTACGTGTGCAGGCACCTTTCCTTTTCTAAAACCATCTACTTTAAGCTCTTTCCCTGCCTGAATCGCCAATTTATCTACATTTTTTTCAATTACCTCACTATCAAGAATACCGCTTATAATCATATTTGCATCATCGACTTTTTTTACTGTAACCTTCACTACAATCCTTTATATAATAATTGCGTGATTTTAGCGAAATTTTGATAAAAAGGGTATTTTTGATAATATTTAAGAAGAAACATCACTATATGACTTTTTAAAAATAAAAGCATGATTGTATTCTTTGAATATACTAATGCATTATCTTTATTATACATTATCTAAATTTGATATTTATTGACATTTCTACATTAAAATCCTAAAAACAACCGTGTTTTAAAAATATCATTTGGGAAAAAACTATTTTAATGAACGATATTGGAACACTTAAAGATAAAAACATACTATTTTTACAAAGACCCATGGGGAAGTTTTTATAGAAAAATGCCTGATGTCTTATTGCCTTAGATTTTTTAAATATCCAACACACTGATATATTTTTCCATATTTATATGAAATCTTTATTATTACTTGATATGATGTTCTCTATGCAAAAAAATCTAACTAAGATACATCAAGAGATCCAAAAGTGGTACAAAGTCCACGGAAGAGTGGATCTACCCTGGCGTACTACCGATAATACATATCACATCTATATCAGTGAAGTAATGCTCCAGCAAACACAGGTACAAACCGTACTAAAACGTTACTATTCTCCTTTTTTAAAAAAGTTTCCTACACTTCAAGCTCTAAGTAAAGCCTCTTTGGATGAGGTACTCAAAATGTGGGAGGGTCTTGGATATTATAATCGGGCAAAAAACCTACATATGACCGCAAATATTTTAACAGATAAAGCCCAAGCTCAAAATATCTCTCCTTCCCTGCCCTCTGAAATAGATGAACTTATACAATTGCCCGGAATTGGAAAAAATACTGCCCACGCACTGGCTGCTTTGGCTTTTAAAAAACCTCTGCCGGTTATGGAGGCCAATGTCAAACGTATTATATCCCGTCTATACAAACTCAAAACCCCTACAGATAAAACACTATGGAAAACAGCCTATGACATAGTAGACAAAAGTAACCCTTTTTACTATAACCAAGCTATGATGGATATAGGTGCAATGCTATGCACACCTAAAAACCCACAATGCGAAATATGTCCGTTAAACAGTATTTGTCAAGGCAAAGTTAACCCTACGCTCTACCCTACAAAGAAAAAGCGTACAGTAGCTGCACGTAAACAAAATATCATGCTCTACCTCTATAAAGACAAACTTTCACTCACACGGCGCACGGATAAATTTTTGCATGGACTATGGGGATTTAAAGAGATAGGTGTACCTCTATCTGCCTCAAAGTATATCGGTGAGATCACTCATACCTATACGCATTTTAAACTCCATTGTAAAGTTTATCTCTATCATGAACGTACTGCCGCGCAAAAACACTATTTTACAACTCAGGAGATAGAAAAACTGGCTATCTCCAAAGTAGATGAAAAAATAGTTAAATTGTATTTAGATACAATAATAAATATCTAAACACCGGAAAAGATAATGACAAAAGAAAAAGAGTTTGAACAAGCTATCACCAAAATACTGGAACTCCTAGGTGAAGACCCCACACGAGAAGGACTCCTCAAAACGCCCAATCGAGTAGCCAAAGCCCTCAAGTTTCTTACAGAAGGTTATGCCCAAAATCCCCATGAGATATTGGGTGAAGCACTCTTTAGTACCTCCAATGACGAGATGGTACTGGTACGTGATATCGAGTTTTACTCGATGTGTGAGCACCATATGCTGCCTATTATAGGACGTGCGCATGTAGCGTATATACCCGATGGCAAAGTTGTAGGACTCTCAAAAATACCGCGTATTGTTAATGTCTATACCAGACGCTTGCAAATACAAGAGCAGATGACTGAGCAGATAGCCGATGCGATACTCCAAACTGTTAATCCCAAAGGAGTAGCCGTAGTTGTTCATGCACGCCATATGTGTATGGAAATGAGAGGCGTTGAGAAAATCAACTCTACTACCGTAAGTTCTGCCCTACGAGGTCTTTTTAAACGTGATGAGCGTACGCGCAATGAGTTTTATAATCTTATCAATACACCTGCACCTTCACACTTTTAAAGATGTTTTATATAATATTAAGCCTAAACTCGTATGATGCAAACATGACACCTTTCGTTTAAAGGAAATAGATATATGAACGTCTATTTGGATAATAATACTACCACTATGGTAGATTCTCGTATATATCAGGCTATAAAACCCTTTTTTATAGAAAAATATGCCGATCCCAATACTTCACATACCTTTGCCTATCAAACACATCCGGCTATCGAAGAAGCGATGAAAAAAATATATGAAGGTATTGGAGCAGATACGGAAGATTTACTTATCATCACATCATCTGCTACAGAGAGTAATAACTGGGTATTGAAATCTATCTTTTTTGAATATATACTTACAGGCAAAAAAAATCATATCATAGTCAGCAAAGTAGAACACCCCTCGGTACTCTTTGCTGCCAAATGGATAGAAAGTATGGGATGCAAAGTGAGCTATCTACCTATAGAAAATGACGGTATTGTAAATCTTCAAACCCTCAAAGAGACCATAACAGACAAAACTGCTTTGGTATCCATCATGTGGGCAAATCACCATACAGGTGCTATCTTTCCTATAAAAGAGATAGGTGATATTTGTAAAGAGCGTAATGTTCTTTTTCATACGGATGCAACACAGGCTATAGGAAAACTTCCTGTAAATATACAAAATTTTCATATCGATTATCTGACTTTCTCGGCACATACCTTTCATGGTCCCAAAGGTATAGGAGCACTCTATATAAAAAAAGGCAGAGAGCTTTTACCCCTTTTCCACGGTGAAAAACAAATGAACGGATATCGATCAGGCACTCTAAATACAGCCGGTATCATAGGTATGTCAATAGCACTGGAAACTTCCCTCTCCGCACTTAAATTTGAGATGAAAGAAGTTCGTAAACTTAGAGATATGCTAGAAGATGAGTTGCTTAAAATAGAAGATACTTATATTTTGACACCAAAAGAGAAAAGAGTACCCAATACCGTCTTTATCTCTTTTAAAAGTATCTCTAATACATCTTTACTTTGGGATTTAAGTAAAGCCGGTATTGCTGCTAGCATCGCTACTATACCTCTATTAAACAACACGGATGAAAATCCGGACATTTTTACCCTCGACTCTAAAGAAAATCCTGAAATAAACTTAGTGAAAAAAAATATTATTACGACAAAAGAGTTAACCCATACAGCTATTAGCTTTTCTCTTAGCAGATACACGAGCAAAAAAGAGATAAACTATACACTTGATATAGTTAAAAAAGCAGTAAATCGACTTAGAAAAATCTCAAGCTCTTATCACTAAATACCAAAAAATTAAAGGGTCATGATAACTTTAGAGGCTTTTTTCTAAAGATCTGTAACAATAATTTATACAGATCTTCACCTCTGTGATTGAACCTGAACTCACACTCTTTGAGATGCAAGTTAAAGTTCTTTTTAT
>JALSJI010000013.1 GCA_026989435.1 Sulfurovum sp. | reverse complement strand
GTTAGTCAAATTTAGAGGACTAGACAAAGAACACTTCAATACTCACCTCAAAGAGTATGAGTTCAGGTTTAATCACAGAGGTGAAGATTTATACAAAGTTTTGTTAAAAATCTTTAGAAAAGAACCCATGAACTAGTCTAGACCCAAACAAAAATCTATTTATATCTAAATGTAATACGCCCTTTATCAAGACTATATGGAGTAAGCTCCACTTTTACCGTGTCACCCGGAAGTATTTTGATGTAGTGCATACGCATTTTCCCTGCAATATGACACAATATGACATGTCCATTGTCAAGCTCAACTCTAAATGTTGCATTTGGAAGGGCTTCTACAACTTTACCGTCAATCTCTATTACATCATCTTTTGCCATTATATTCCTTTAGAATTATTTTATATGATAAGAGTAGTTTTCTCTCGTTGTCTCTACTGCTTATTTTTTGCTACTATAAACATACATTGTGTCTAAATTGTGAAATTTCAACACAATCAAGGTAGTGTTAAAATCACTGCTTTGCCATCGACAACAGCCACTTGATGTTCATAGTGTGCCGTTCTTAATCTGTCATCGCTTATAACAGACCACTTGTCTTCCAGTACTAAAGGCTGTCCACTCTTTTGACATACCATCGGTTCCAAACAAAAAACCATACCGTTTTTTATTTTTGGTCCTTGATTGGGTTTGCCTTCTAAATAGTTGGGGATATTAGGCTCATCATGGGGTTTGGTACCGATACCGTGACCACAGTAGTCACGCAACGGAACATAGCCTGCCTTGGTAATATACTCTTCAAGAAGTTTGGTCAACTCCTTAAAACGCATTCCTTCTTTAATATTCTCAATGGCATAATAGAGTGCACCCTTGGCACAATCTATTAATGCCTGGTCCTCTTTGGATATCTTCCCAATGGCCATAGTAATTGCTGCATCACCATAATAATTATCCAGTTTTGTACCGATATCCAGCCCTAAAATATCACCCTCTTGCAAAACATTATCATTGGGAACACCGTGTATACATACCTCATTAAGCGAAGTACAAACAGAACCGCTAAAACCATACAGTCCTTTAAAAGAGGGTTCAGCCCCTTGCTTACGGATATATGCCTCAGCCAATGCATCTATCTCTTTGAGTGTCATACCCGCTTTTACAATATTTTGAAGATATTCCAATGTAATACCGACAATTTTGCCAGCTGCACGCAACTTGGCAATCTCATCCGGTTTTCGAAGTGCAATAGCCATTATAAGCCAACATTACCTAAAGTGTCATATTGGTTCATCGTACGCTGTGCTTCTATTTTTCTCATTGTATCCAGTGCAACCTGTACAATAATCAGTACGGCTACACCCCCGAAATAAAACGATGCGCCCATCCCAGAGATAACCATAAAAGGAATGGTGGAGATTATTGCTAAATATATAGCTCCTGAACCCGTTAACCTGCTTGCTATCTCATTTAAAAACTCTTTGGTCTGCTCTCCTGGTCGCACACCGGGAATAAATCCGCCTTGCTTTTTCAGATTATCTGAAATATCTTTGGCATTAAATGCAATGGAGGCATAAAAAAATGCAAAGAACATGACAAGCAAAAAAGTTACCACATTAAATGTTATACCTCCCGGAGCCAAAGAATCGGCTATTGCCGTAGCAATTTCATTGCTGCTTGATTGTAACATCGTAAGAGGAAACATCAAAATTGCAGAAGCAAAAATAGGAGGAATCACACCTGAGAGATTCACTTTTATTGGAATATAGTTCATTACTCTTTTTGTCTTATTCTGCATAATCGTTTTTCTTGAGTATGAGATTGGTACACGCCTCTCTCCAAGCTCTACGTAGATAATAGCCAAGATGGTTATGAGCATAATTGCCAAGATACCCAATACTATCAAGAAATTCATCTCACCGCTGTTTACAGCTGCAAATGTCTGGCCTATAGCCGAAGGAAGACCTGAGACAATACCTGCAAAAATAATCAGCGAAATACCATTGCCGATTCCCTTTTGCGTGATTTGTTCTCCTATCCACATAAGAAGCATAGTACCTGTCAGCATTGAGAATGTTGTCAACACGGTAAATGTTGTAGGGTCAATCATCACTGCACCTGCACCGTTTCTTCCTGTCATACTCTGAAGTCCCATTGAGACACCGATTGCTTGGACTACGGTAATAAAGATAGTAAAATAACGAATAATCTGCATATATTTTTGCATACCGTCACGCTCTTTTTTCATTTGACCAAGTGCAGGAAAAGTAGCAGCTAAAAGCTCCATGACAATCGAAGCTGTAATATAAGGCATAATCCCTAAAGAGATAATACTCAAACGCTCAACGGCACCTCCGGAGAACATATTTAACATACCTACACCATTACCGGAATTACTGTCGAAAAACTCTTTAATCACGCCTAAATCTACACCCGGTGTAGGTACATAGGCTAACACTCTGTATGCAAACAGAAAACCAAACGTAATAAGGATTTTTTGAACTAAAGCGTTACCCATCACTATTTTCCACTTGTTGTAACAGCTTCGTCTTTTATTTTAGATGCAAGTTCTTTTGCACCGGTACCAATTAATTTTATTTTTGTAACAGATTTACCAAGTTTATGTACAGAGTTGATAGACTCGCTAGTAATCTCCGAAAGCTCTGCTACTGCTTTAATTTTTTCTACATTAATCACATAAGGCTTTTCTACCCTAGAGGTAAAACCGATTTTAGGTAATCGCTTTTGAAGCGGCATTTGTCCACCTTCAAAACCTCTCTTTTTTGAATAGCCTGATCTTGCCTTTTGCCCCTTGTTTCCTCGTCCTGCCGTTTTCCCTGTTCCTGATCCCTGTCCTCTTCCAACCCTTTTTCTGTTTTTAGTTGAACCGGGAGCCGATTGTAAATTATGCAAACCCATATCTTACCCCTTATGCTTTGATTCTAGTAAGCGCCTGAATCGTTGCTCTTACTAGGTTATTTGGGTTGTTAGAACCAATTGATTTACTAAGTACATCCTGGATACCTGCAAGCTCAAGTACCGGTCTGGCAGCACCACCGGCAATCACTCCCGTACCCTCAGATGCCGGTCTAAGTACAATTCTGCTGGCATTGAATTTATGCTCAATATCATGTGCAATCGTAGTCCCCTTGATATTGACTTTTACTAGGTTTTTATGTGCATCGTCTACAGCTTTTTTAATCGCATCCGGTACCTCTTTGGCTTTACCAAATCCATATCCAACCGTTCCTTTTTTATCACCAATGACTACAAGTGCCGTAAATCTAAATCTTCTACCGCCCTTTACAACTTTTGTCACACGTCCGATATTGACGATAACCTCTTCGAACTCTTTTTCAATTTCTTCATTTTGATTATGATTCATCATGATTCCTTACAACTTAATACCGGCTTCTCTAAGCGCATCTGCAAATGAAGCAACAACACCATGGTACAAGTAACCATTTCTGTCAAATACAACATTTTTAATCTTTTTAGAAGCAAGCGTTTCTGCCATTTGTGTCGCTAATTTTTTTACATCCTCTTGATTGGATTTTAAACCGAGTTTCCTTCCGTCAATAGCAGCGAGCGTGACTCCTTTGCTATCATCAATCACTTGTGCATAGAAGTACTTATTCGATTTGTACACTGATAATCTTGGAAGCTCTGCTGTCCCAAAAATCTTAGATCTGACTCTCGCTTTTCTTTGAGCACGAAGTTTGTTTTTTCTTTTTTGAATACTCTTTAACATGCTACTGCCCCTTACTTGCTCGCTGCTTTACCAGCTTTTCTTATGATATGCTCATCTGTATACTTCACGCCCTTTCCTTTGTAAGGTTCAGGTGGTCTGAATGCTCTAATTTCTGCTGCAGCTTGTCCGACAGCCTGTTTGTCTGTTCCCTTGATAGTAATGATATTTTTCTCAACCTTCATCTCAAGTCCTTCGGGGATTTCATAGTCAATAGGATGAGAAAAACCTAGCTGCAAGTTCAACACTTTACCGTTAACTGCGGCTCTATATCCCACACCGTTAATCTCCAAAGACTTTTCATACCCCTTGTCCAAACCGATAATGATATTATTAAACAGTGATCTGTATGTCCCCCAGTATGCAGCATCTTGCTTCTCCTCACCTACCCTAGAGAAGGTTACTTCAGAACCGTCAATAGAGACTTTCACTCTACCGTGTGTTTCAAGTCTCTTTTCAAGATTGCCTTTTTTTGCTACAAGACAGGTACCGTCCAAGGACACCTCAATACCATTTGCAACAGTCACCGGCATTTTTCCTACTCTTGACATCTTATCTCCTTACCAAATACTACAGATTACTTCACCGCCAATGCCGCGCTTATACGCTTCATCATTAGCGAGGACACCTTGAGAAGTAGAAACTACCAAAGTACCGTAACCGTTTTTAAATGTTCTAATTTTATCTTTACCTTGATGTACACGACGTCCAGGCTTAGATATTTTCTTAATTTCATTAATGATACTCTTCTCATTCTCATCATATTTAAGAACGACTTTAATTGTTTTTTTATTCCCGTCTTCTTTTACCTTGTAAGACTCCAAATACCCTTTCTCTACAAAAATAGATACTATTGCTTCAATCGTCTTTGAATGCAGGATTGTCGTTACTTCTAATCTTCTTTGCGCAGCATTTCTTATACGAGTAAGAGAGTCTGCAATTATGTCTGTCATCATCTTTTTATTCTCCTTACCAGCTTGCTTTACGCATTCCGGGAATCATTCCCTCGTTAGCCATTTTTCTTAAACATACGCGACAAAGTCCAAAATCTCTATATACGGAGTGTGGTCTGCCGCAAATATTACATCTAGTATACGCTCTTGAAGAGAATTTTGGTTTTCTCTTCTGTTTAGCTATCATTGATTTTTTAGCCATTTGTTTTTCCTTTGCTAAAAGGCATTCCAAGCTTTTCTAAAAGCGAGAACCCCTCTTTATCAGATTCGGTACTTGTTACAATCGTAATATTCATACCGTGTGTTTTAATAATATTATCAAACTCAACCTCAGGAAACATCAATTGCTCCTGAAGACCAAAGTTGTAATTACCGCGTCCATCAAAACCTTTTCTAGATGTTCCCCTAAAATCTTTTACTCTTGGAAGAGCAATGGATACTAGCTTATCAAAAAAGTTATACATATTGTCCCCTCTTAGGGTTACCCTGATTCCCGTCGGAGCACCCTCTCTTGCTTTAAAACCGGCTACAGATTTTTTTGCATTGACTATGACAGCTTTCTGCCCTGCTATAAGAGAGATGGTATCAGCCATATTAGCGATTAGTTTAGAGTCTTTCCCCTCTTCACCGGCACCTACGGAGATAACAATTTTTTCAAGCTTCGGGGTCTGCATCGGATTTTTAATCCCACACTCTTCACGGAGTGCGGGCACGATGTCATTATACTTTTGCTTCATTCTGCTCATAAGATTACGCCTCTACTTTTTTTACATTTGAGATATGGATAGGCATTTCAACATTAAGAAATCCACCCTCTTTATTCTGTTCACTGGGTTTAACTGCTTTTTTAGCCATTTTACACCCGGCAACAACAACCGCCTCTTTTTTTGTAAGTACCCGAAGTACTTCTCCGGTTGTCCCTTTGTCGTCACCTGCGATCACTACTACGGTATCGCCCTTTTTTATTTTAAACTTTTTAGCCATTACCATACCTCCGGTGCAAGTGATACAATTTTCATGAACCCTGCATATCTTGTTTCACGAGCAACAGGCCCAAATATACGTGTGCCTATTGGCTCTTTTTTCTCATCAAGTATTACGGCAGCGTTGTCGTCAAAACGAATCAATGATCCATTTTCTCTTTGAATCTCTTTCTTTGTTCTAACAACAACTGCCTTAACCACTTTTCCTTTCTTCACCTTTCCTGTAGGAAGAGCTTTTTTGACAGAAGCGACGATTACATCGCCTACTGATGCATATCTTCTTTTGGAACCGCCAAGAACCTTGATACACATAATCTCTTTTGCACCCGAATTATCTGCTACAGTTAATCTAGTAAAACCTTGGATCATTACACCTCTCCTCTTTTTACTATTTCAAGAAGTCTAAAACTTTTTCTTTTGGAGAGTGGTCTACACTCAATAGCAGATACGGTATCTCCAACATTGACGTCATTTTTCTCGTCATGAACAAGATATTTTTTAAATCTTTTTACAGTTTTGTGATATCTAGGATGAAGTACTCTTCGCTCTACCAAAACAGTAGCCGTTTTCTCTCCAGCCTTTTTAATCACAGTGCCTGTTATTTGTCTTTTTGGCATCTCTAAACCCCTTACTTCGATCTAACAGCAGTGAGTGCTGTTTGAATTCTAGCGATATCTTTTTTCGCTATTCTTAATTCAGCCGTATTGGTTAACTGCATTGTCTTTTGTTTTGCAGTCAATGTAAACAACTCAAGTTTTTTCTCTTTAAGCATTGCCAGTAAATCGGCTTCACTCTTATCTTTGATATCAATATAGTTCATTTGAATCCTTTAAAGTGATAATCTTACACTTAAATGGCATTTTATGAATGGCAAGAGTGAGTGCTTCTCTTGCAAGCTTCTCTTCTACCCCGGCCATTTCAAAAATGATTCTTCCGGGCTTAATATTCATTACCCATCTGTCAACAGCTCCTTTACCTTTACCCATTCTTGTCTCAAGTGGTTTTGCAGTAAGGGGTTTATCGGGGAAAACTCTAATCCATGTTTTACCTGTTCTGCTAATCTTTCTTGTCATTGCAATACGGGCAGACTCAATTTGACGAGAATCGATTCTTCCTGCACCTACAGCTTTAATTGCGATATCACCGAATTCAATTTTGTTCCCTCTAAAAGCTTTGCCTCGGTTACGCCCTTTTTGCTGCTTTCTCCATTTTGTTCTTTTAGGCATCAACATTGTTATTCACCTCTCTTTTGACGTGGTTTACGTCCACCTTTTTTCTCTTCTTTCGGCTCTTGCTGGATACCTTTAGCCAACACTTCACCTTTGAAAATCCAAACCTTAATACCTATGATTCCGTAGGTTGTATGCGCCTCTGCAAAACCATAGTCTATTTTAGCTCTAAGCGTATGTAGTGGCACACGCCCCTCTAAATACCATTCGGTCCTTGCCATTTCGGCACCGCCGAGTCTACCCGATACTGAAACCTTGATTCCTTTTGCACCTGATTTAAGTGCGCCCTGGATGACCTTTTTCATTGCACGTCTAAAAGCGGTTCTTCTCTCTAACTGCATAGCTACGTTTTCTGCTGCAAGCTGTCCAGAAGCTTGAGGACGCTTCTCTTCTTTGATGTTAATGGCCACATCCTTATTAAGCATTTTGATCAGTGCTGCCTTGAGTTTTTCAATGTCTGCACCTTTTTTCCCGATGATAATACCGGGACGTGCCGTAATAATATTAACTCTCAATTTTTTTACTGTTCGCTCAATGATAATATTAGATACACCCGCATAAAAAAGTTCTTTTTTAAGAAACTTTCTAATCTTGTAGTCTTCTGCAATAAATTCAGCCGCTCTCTCTTTTGCAGGGAACCATCTAGATTCCCAGTTTCTATTGATTCCAAGTCTAAGACCTATAGGATTTACTTTCTGGCCCATTATGCGTCCTTTCCGTTTACGAACTTTTTCGCATCTGCGATAGCATCTTTAAAGTCCCCTTTAAAGGTATATTTCTCTTCCATGACGTCAATCTGTTCTTGTGTCATATTGACAACATCTTCATAGGTATAGATACCCTCATTGTTTAATTTTTCCTGATACACTTTACCTATACCTGCAATTTTTGTTAGATCATCGCCTTTTTTGGCTGTTTTTTCTTTACTTTCGGTTTTCTTGCTTGTATTTTCTACTGCCTGTTTCGCGGAACTATCTGCGCTTTTGCTTTTTGACGTTTTTGTTTTAACCGCTTCTTTTTTTTCGGTTTTCTTCGCTGAACTCTTTTTCTGCGTACCGGACTTCTCTTCCGATGCAATACCGACTTCCACTAAAATATGTGCTGTTGGCTTAATAATACGTGATGCCGTACCTCTTGCTCTCGGTCTCCATCTTTTCATTACTGCAGCCTTGTCTACTCTACATGAGGTAATGATCACCTCTTCGGGCTCATAATCACCGTTTGCAACAGCAGAAGTAATCACTTTTGAGATAATACCTGCAGCTTTATTGGGCATAAACTCCAATGAAGCAAGTGCCGACTCAGCATTCATTCCTTGTACTTCTCTTGCAATAAGTCTAGCTTTTGTAGGAGAGACTCTTACAAACTTCAATAATGCTCTACTCATATTATCCTACCTTCTTTTGCACTGAACCTTTATGGCCCTTAAATGTTCTTGTTGGTGCAAACTCACCAAGTTTATAACCAACATGGTTTTCTGTGATAAATACCGGGATAAACTGCCTACCGTTGTGTACATTGATTGTCAAACCAATGAACTCTGGAAATATTACTGATCTTCTCGACCAGGTTTTAATTGCTTTTTTATCACCGGACTCTTTCGCCGCCAATACTTTTTTCATCAAGTGACCATCGATAAATGGACCTTTTTTTGTCGATCTTGCCATATCTTAGCCCCTACCTTTTTTCTTTTTAGAGATAATGAGTTTATCACTCGCTTTTTTCTTACGCGTTTTATACCCTTTTGTCGGCATACCCCAAGGAGATACGGGATGACGTCCCGAGTTCGTTTTACCTTCACCGCCGCCATGAGGGTGATCGATAGGGTTCATCGCCGAACCTCTTGTTTGCGGTCTAATACCAAGATGTCTTGAGCGTCCTGCTTTTCCAATAACGATATTGGCAAAATCTTCATTTCCCACGGTACCTATCGTTGCTAGACACTCACCCAGGATATATCTCATTTCACCCGATGGGAGCCTCAATGAGACATATTTTCCATCTCGACCCATAATTTGAGCATAGCCACCTGCCGAACGTGCTATCTGACCGCCATGCCCCGGACTCATCTCGATATTATGCACCAATGTTCCTACAGGAATACTTTTAAGCTTCATTGCATTTCCAGTTTTAATATCAAGTCCGGATTCGGCCGACATAATTTTATCACCTACATTCAGACCCTTAGGCTGAAGTATATATCTTCGGTCACCATCTACATATTTGACAAGACAGATTCTACAGTTTCTGTATGGGTCATATTCGATTGTTGCAACAGTACCTTCAATATTAAATTTATTTCTTTTAAAATCTATGATTCTGTACAGTTTTTTTGCACCTGCCTCTCTATGACGGGAAGTTATTCTTCCGTTCGAGTTTCTACCTGCAGATCTTGGAAGATTTTTCAGTAGCGCTCTCACGCTTGCCTTTGCAGTGATATCACTGCTGTCAAGATTTGTCATATAACGACGAGAAGGTGTGGTCGGTTTATATGTTTTAATTGCCATCTACTCTCCTTATACGGCTAGACTTTCGATTTTAGCATCTTCAGGAAGTTTGACATAAAACTTTTTTGTATCAGGTCGTTTTCCTTGAATACCTTTAAATCTTTTTGCTTTTCCGTTGACTCTCATAGAGTTCACTCTGAGCGGGTTAACGCCAAAGAACTCTCTAAACACCTCTTTAAGACCGTTTTTTGTCATTCTTGGCGTGGTTTGTACCACAATGACGCCCTCTTCTTGAAGAGCCAAACTCTTCTCTGTATACATAATCGCTTTAATATCTGTAATATCTGCCATATTAAGCCTCTTTTGTCAATTTATCAAATACTGCTTTTTCAATCACCATTGAATGGTACGCAGCTGCTAGGTATGCATTAAGCTCGTTTGCCTCAACAAGATATGCATTTTGAAGGTTTCTAAATGCCAAGAACGTCTTATCGTCTATCGTCTCTTTTACGACAAGTACATCTCTCTGTCCCAACCCTTTCACGAATGCTGCCGCATCTTTTGTTTTGCCCGATTCAATCACGACAGAATCGGCTACAAAAAGCTTTTCGTTCGATGCCGTCTCTGCCAATGCATGATAAAGCGCAAGTTTTTTTTGTTTCTTATTCACTTTTTGCTGGTAATTTTTGTTGTTACTCGGTCCAAATACAACACCGCCGCCTACAAAAAGAGGTGATCTTTTCGAGCCTGCTCTTGCACGTCCTCCACCTTTTTGTGCCCATGGTTTTTTACCGCCGCCGCTTACAGCAGATCGGTTTTTAGTCTGTGCACTATTTGCCCTAAGTGATGCAGCATATGCTTTACAGTAAAGAAAAAGGTTGTGCGGGTGCACATCCAGAAATCTTTTTGGAAGGTCTGTTGTTTTAATTGCTGTTGTCTTCATTACTTCACTATCCTTATCAGTCCTCTAGCACCGTTATGCCCTGGAATTGAGCCCTTAAGTACCAAAATGCCGTTATCTGCATCAAATGAAATTACATCATTTTTTACGGTTGTTTTAGTATTACCGTATTGCCCGGGCATTTTCTTTCCTTTTTGTACGCGTCCCGGCCACTCTGCATTACCGATTGATCCGATTCTCCTACCGAATCTATGTCCATGCGATGCAGGACCGCCGCCAAAACCATGACGCTTCATACCTCCCTGAAACCCTCTACCTTTAGTATTTAAAGATGTCTTTACCTGTGTAGTTTCAGCAAGAATATCCGTACTCAAATCACCCGCTTGCGTACCTTCTGCTACCTGAATGGTCATAAATTTGTTAAACTCTTTGGAAATACCGTATTTCTTCTGCTGGCCTTCTATGCTTTTGTTATATTTTTTACTTGCGCTAAAAGCAACCAGTGCTTTGCCGTCTTCTCTAACTTCACACACTTTAGTTTCAATCACTTTCAGCAATGTCACGGGAATAGCAGGCACATCAACGGTTCTACTCATACCGATTTTTTCTATAATAAATTCCATCTATACTCCTAGTTGTCCATTGATCTAATTTCAACTTCGATTTCTGGTGCCAAATCTAGCTTCATTAGCGAATCGATAGTATCTGAAGTAGCCGAAACAATGTCAATCATTCTTCCATGAATTCTAATCTCAAACTGTTCACGAGATTTTTTATTTACGTGCGGAGATTTAAGCACGGTATAACGTTTCAGTTTGGTTGGCATGGGAATAGGTCCTCTAATCTCTGCCCCTGTACGTTTAACTGCATCAACTATTGCAGCAACTGACCTGTCTAATACTCTATGATCATAAGCTTTAAGCTTCAATCTTATCTTTTCCATTGACTACCTTTTAAAAGAACTCGTTAGCATGGCAATGCCAAGGTGCCTAAACACAGGGGTCTCTATACCTCTAACATAATTTAAATTTAGGAGAGCGGATTATAACCAAACTTTTTTAAAAGCAACAGCACTTTTTAGACTAAACTTGCTACAATACTTAAAAATATTTCCTTTTTATAAGGAAGGATATGACGGATATGCTCGAACACTATCACAACCAATACCCAAAAAGCGAGGATTTTATTCCTCGAAAATGTTCTCTTCCCAAAGAGATTGATATCAATCTCTTTGGGGCAAGAGGGTCAGGAAAAACCTCTATTATACTAGACTATTTAGCGCATATAGAGAATCTTGAGATACTCTATATTGACTTAGAAGACCCATATTTTATGTTTGAAACCCTTGATATCCTTTTGTTACAACGCTATATAGATAAATACCGTATCCAAATCCTTGTTCTTGACCACTATCACAAAAATCTTTTGTCTCGATTTCCCGATGTCTCACAAATCATCGTTGTCTCACGTAAGCCTCTTGGTGTTGACACACTCGCTCCTATAGAACTCTTTCCTCTAGATTACGAAGAGTTCCTTGCCTTTGAAAACACTGCTATACATTCTCAAAAGCTAAATCACTTCTTACGTTCGGGAACACTTCCTCTTCTTGCACGCTCACAAAAGGCACATAGACTCACCATGAAATCATTTTTCAAAAGCGCTTTTAGCCTACAAGAGCAAAGACTGCTTCTTATTTTGGCACAGCATCATACAAAACATCTCACAACCCACCAAATTTATGCATTTGCAAAAGAAAAATTTAAAGTCTCCAAAGATTGGATTTATCAAACCGTCAAATCTTTTTCCGATGAAAAAATCATTCTTTTTATCAATGACCATTCTGCAAAATCAGGGAAAAAGATGATTCTTTTCGATTTTGCCTTTGCCAAATACCTTGCAATAGGTCAACCATTTATATTTCAATTTGATACGATGATCGCTCTTGCTTTAATCAAACACAATATTCCCGTTAAAACACTGGGTATTCACGGCTATATTACAAAAGAGAATGAACTCATACTCCCCGCTCCGTTTGAAAGCGAAGAGAGCCTATGGGTAAAATCCCAAAATAAATTTTCACTCTATAAAACCTACAATATCTCAAAAGTAACCATTGTTACGATAGCAAATAGCTACCGCTATACGATAGATCAATTATATTTTGAAGCATTACCCTTTAATGAGTGGTCTGTCATCAATAATGAGGAGGATTAAAAGAAGTACCCCTTCCAGATACCTGCGGCACCCGGTAGTGGAAGGTGGGCTGCTATGTTCCCATCCTGACCCGTTGTCTTCCAAAACCGTCGCACAGGTCTAAAAGAGGCAGAAATATCATAGCAAAAAAGAGCTTATATGCCATTAAGTTACCCCATTTTAAAGAGGATAAGCTATAATTTCATGTTTATCTAGTAAACATAATAGATTGGCAATGCGACTCATCATGTAAGCATCTGCTGCAATTGTCCCGGTGTCAACGCAGTAAAGATAAACCTTGTTCATCTTTATATCCTAAATAATGAGAGGTGTCCGAGTGGTCGAAGGTGCAGACCTGGAACGTCTGTGTGGGGAAACCCACCGAGGGTTCGAATCCCTTCCTCTCAGCCATATCTTAAACTTTATATCTATTTTTTCACATTTCCTTACAAAGAAACTATTTTTTATAGTATAATACCGAGATTCATTACTATAAGGTTGTCTATATTATGAAAAAATTGACTTTTATACTCTTTGTTATTGGACTCTATCTCTTTGCTGCCTGTTCTACCCCCGAGCTCTCAAGCCCTTTCGGAAAAAAGGTAAAAAAAGAGTATTTTACGGGAGGTCAGTTACGTTCTGAGTTTATTATGGACGACGACAGCGGTCATAATGGGCTACTCAAACAATATGGCTATGACGGCAAACTAACCTCAACAACGGAGATAAGAAACGGTGTCAAACACGGTGTAGAGATTTTATATGACTCTCGCGGTCGCGTGCTTAGAAAAACACCTTATTATAAAAACAGACGTCATGGAGTAGTCGTAGTCTATTATCCCAACGGAGAGCCTCTTGCAACCATCTCCTATGTCAAAGGCGTCAAACACGGAAAAGCCGTAAAATATAACAAAAACGGCAGTATCTTTGAAAAGGCAATGTTTAAAAACGGGAAACGGGTAAATTAAAATTTTATGGCTCTTTTGCCTCACTATAAACATATTGTTAATCCCAAGCTTAAACATATCTATCTCTCTATTGACGAGAGAGGCACTCTTATCGTCAAGTCTCCTAAAATATCACAAAAAAAAATAGAACAGTTCCTTCTTAAAAAAGCTGCATGGATTAACAAATCAAAGGAAAAAATAGCACAAAAAAAAGGGAAAATGCCCGATTTTAGCCAAGAAGGAGAACTCTATTTTTTAGGAGAGAGTCACTCTTTTTTTCTAAAAAAACATACACAAAAACATACGCATCTGGTATTTAACGGAGATACTTTTACACTCTTTTACGGTGACTATGACAAAGAGCTATTTCAACAAAAAATTGATCTATTTTATAAAAAAGAGGCGCAGCGCTATGTAACGCCACTGCTCTATAAATGGTCGGACACCATGAAACTTCCTGTAAATAGATTAACTTTTAGAAAAACAAAACGGCAATGGGGAAGCTGCTCTACATCAAACAACATCTCTATCAATACCATGGTAATGAAGCTTCCCTTACATGTGATAGAATACATCATTGTCCATGAGTTGGCACATATTCAACACAAACACCACCAAAAAGATTTTTGGGCGCTTGTAGAGAGATATGTGCCCTCGTACAAAGAGTGCATCAAGATACTCAAAGAGTATACGACCTAAGGAGTCATTTTGGACTATTATCTTTTGGCTTTTATGCTTATTGTGCTTATTGGTTCCGTGCTTGTTTTTGTCTACTATCTTAAAGAAAAAAAAGAGCAACTAGAACATATTAAAAAAGGAGTATGCCCTCAGTGTAAAAAATTAGGTATCGAACTCTCAGACCAACGTTTGGGCGGCTGTTCTACTCCAACCCTACTCTTCTTTTACCTGCCAAGAGTGCAACTATACTAACAGCTTTTCCGTAGAAAATAGAGATCTCTGCTAGGAGATCTAGGTCTATTAAGCGTTATCATGCTATAAAGAAAAAAAATATTTTAAGGCAGTACTATGCATTTTAAGGCATCTTCTCTAGACTTCTCTATAGATCCCTATCAGGAGGGAATAAATCCTCCCGTAACCAAACCAAACCCTGAATTTTTAAAAGATATTACAGAAGAGGGTATGAGAGCATTGCTTGATAGATTCTATATGGGACTTTTTCAAAGCCCTATTAAAGATCTTTTTCCTCAATCAAAAGAGGAGATGAAAATAGCTGCACAACACTCCGCCGATTTTTTTATACAGATCTGTGGGGGACCAAAATACTTTAACCAAAACAGAGGTGCACCCCAGATGAGAGGAAGACATGCCCCCTTTCGTATCACACCTCATGCTAGGCTACATTGGCTTGTTACCTTTGAGGAAGCACTCCAACCTATTATTAAAGAGAAATTAAGTAGCGAAGAGAATATCCAAAGCTTTTGGAACTACCTAAATGTTTTTTCCCAATGGATGGTAAACTCCAGAGATTAAACCTGCGAGTCTCTCGTAACAGCATATCTTCCCGAACCCAAAAACATGATAGAAACCGATGTAAGAAAATAAAACATTGAAACCTCCACAGCCCAAGCACCGTGTGCTCCAAGCTTCAATATGTTTTCCCCCTGTACCAAATAAAAAGCTACAAGCATGTTCAAAGCCATCACGCCCGCCCAAAACCTTGTATGCCATCCAATCATCAAAAAAAGAGGTGCCAATATCTCTCCTATATAGACACCGTAAGCCAATATTTCAGGTAAGCCCTGTTTCACAATCAACTCTTTGATAAATGTTATACCGTGTCGTACCTTGTCTATCCCGTGAAAGAGCATCATTACCCCAAGCATGATACGTAAAACCAATTTTCCTATATCTTCTCTCATCTGTTATTATCCTTTTTTTAATCATACCATTTCATTGCACAAAAATAATTTATGCTATAGTATTTCTAAACGAATTTTTAGGAATATAGATGAAGTCTTTTGAAATCAAAAATATACTCGTCATACGGACAGACCCGCTTGCAGGAGAGAAGATAATTATCCAAAATGATTTTGCAGAGGCACAAATTTATCTGCTAGGAGGTCACCTAACCCACTTTCAGCCTAAAGGGACAGAAAAAGTAATTTACGATGGAAAAGAGAGTTATATTCTACCGCCTAAAAGTGCCCACTTCGGTATCCCTGTATGCTGGCCGTGGTTTGGACCTCATCCTACGGATAAAACAAAATCACAACATGGATTTGCACGCAATTGCCTATGGAATATTACACAAACAGCCATGCTTAAAGATGGATGTACATCAGTTACACTAAGCTTGCAAGAGAGTCAAGAAACACTCAAACACTATCCTCACTCCTTTTACCTTGAGCTAACGTTTATAATAGGAAAGCGCTTACAAATAGCCCTTAAGACAACCAACTCTTCAAATACAACGATGCAAATAACTCAAGCACTTCATAGCTATTTTTATGTTGGGAATTTACATGAAATTCGTATATGCGGATTAGAAGGAAGAACATTTATAGACCAACTAGACAATCAAACATCCAAAAAAGAGTCAAAACCCTTGCAGTTTACACAAAGTCTAGACCGCATCTATATCCCCTCCTCAGATACCTGTGAGATTATAGATACCGTACTAAAACGTAAAATACGTATTGAAAAAAAGCATAGCAACAGTACAGTTGTGTGGAACCCGTGGAAAAATAATACTTTGCATGATATTCAAGGAGATCGTTATAGTAAATTTGTCTGTATCGAAACAGCCAATGTTAAAGAAGACCGCATTACACTAGAGCCAAACGAATCCTATACGCTCATACAAACCATATCTTTAGAAAATCTATCAAAACAACAGTGCTAAGAATCCGCGAAATAGCTTAAAATCTCTAAGATTACGCTGTATTTGGACTTGGATTGGATTGTTTAAAATGGATGGCCGGGAGAGGGGGATTCGAACCCCCGGAGGTGTTACCCTCACCGGTTTTCAAGACCGGCACATTCGACCACTCTGACATCTCCCGATGCACTAAAACGTAAAATCTTATCCAATAAAAGATAAAATCCTGTTAATTATATGGAGGAGCTAACCAGACTCGAACTGGTGAATGGCAGATTTGCAATCTGCTGCCTTACCAACTTGGCGATAGCTCCGTTCTCAATGGTGCCCGAGGCCGGACTTGAACCGGCACAGCTGCAATAGCCGGGGGATTTTAAGTCCCCTGTGTCTACCAATTCCACCACTCGGGCATGCCATTAGTCTATTATTATTTAAAACCTCTGAACTATTATCTTAACGTTTAGTGGGATAAATAAGAACTCTATTGATGGAGCGGGCGAAGGGAATCGAACCCTCTACCCCAACCTTGGCAAGGTTATGCTCTACCGATGAGCTACGCCCGCATCCTCATTTCACAAATTTAAAGTATTTACTTAAATTTGGAGTTGAGATTATAGCCAAAAATCCTCTAAATGTAAAGAGATACTGCAAGTTTTTTGCTATAATCGCTTAAATATAATCACGCTAAAGGTTTTTTCATGAGAAGTAACGAAATAAAACAAGGATTTGACAGGGCACCACATAGAAGTCTCCTGCGCGCTACGGGGCTCAAAGAGGAAGATTTCGACAAACCCTTTATTGGCGTGGCCAATTCATTTATAGAGGTAATACCCGGACACTTTTTCCTCAATAAAGTGGGTGAAATTGTCAAAAAGGAGATACGTGCAAGCGGCTGTGTCCCTTTTGAGTTTAATACCATTGGGGTAGATGACGGTATCGCCATGGGACATGACGGTATGCTCTATTCTCTTCCGAGCCGAGAGATCATAGCAAACTCTATAGAGACCGTGATGAATGCTCATAAGTTTGATGCAATGATAGCCATACCCAATTGTGACAAGATAGTCCCGGGGATGATCATGGGTGCGTTACGTGTGGATGTACCTACGGTATTTGTCTCTGGCGGGCCAATGCAAAAGGGATATACAAAGGATGGTACACCTATTGATTTAGCCACTGCATTTGAAGCAGTAGGCAAACATGAAGCAGGTGAAATAACAGATGAAGAACTTCTGGATATAGAATGTAATGCCTGTCCTAGCGGCGGGTCGTGTTCAGGTATGTTTACCGCAAACTCAATGAACACACTCATGGAGGCTATGGGTATTGCCTTACCCGGAAACGGGACAATACTGGCACTCACTCCCGAGAGAGAAGAACTCTACAAAAAAGCCGCACGTCGTATCTGTGAAATAGCCAAAGCTGAAGCAAAAGAACGTGAAAAATACCGTATAAAGAATATACTTAATGAAAATGCCATATACAATGCATTTGCCGTTGATATGGCAATGGGCGGATCATCCAATACCGTCTTGCATATGCTTGCAATTGCCAAAGAAGCAGAAGTTGATTTTAAGCTCTCTGATATTAATGCTATCTCAAAACGCGTCTCTCATATCGCCAAAATTTCGCCTTCTCTCTCGACGGTACATATGGAAGACATCAACAAAGCAGGCGGTGTTAATGCCGTGATGCATGAGATGATGAAGCGCGGTGACGACATCTTAATTGACAACCTGTCAATTACGGGGGAAATGCTCTATGAAAAAATTAAAGATGCAAAAATCCTTGATACAAATATCATCCATACAATTGACAATGCCTACTCCGAAGTAGGAGGGCTAGCTATTTTATACGGCAACCTAGCAGAACAGGGGGCGGTGATTAAAACAGCAGGTATTACGGGAGATAGAGTCTTTACCGGTACCGCTGTATGTTTTAACTCACAAGATGAGGCCATAGAGGGTATCTTGGCAGGAAAAATAAAACCCGGAAATGTCGTAGTGATTCGTTATGAGGGTCCTCGTGGAGGACCGGGTATGCAAGAGATGCTAAGCCCAACCTCACTTATTATGGGTATGGGACTAGGAGAAAGTGTGGCACTCATTACCGATGGAAGATTTTCAGGGGCCACAAGAGGTGCGAGCATCGGACACGTAAGTCCGGAAGCTGCCGAAGGAGGACTTATTGCTTTGCTTGAAGATGGAGACGAGATTCACATTGATGTAGATAATTATATTTTACAAGCAAATCTCAGCAATAAAGTAATTGCAAAAAGACGCGCCGACTTTACCCCTCTTATCAAACCTCTAAAAAGCAAATGGCTAAAGCAATACAGAACACTTGTAACCAATGCAAGTGCAGGAGCAGTACTTAGCGCAGAATAACTTTCTGCTACAGTTGCTACGAGGGACGTCTTGCACCTTTGTAGCGACTTGAATAAAACTTATTTAGCCTAGATATGACGACTTTCTTTTTAGCAGAACTTGCATGAATAAACTTTCCGTTGCCTAAATAGATTCCAACATGATTAACAAAGCCCTTACGTTCTTTTGAAGTATCAAAAAATATTAAATCTCCCTTTTTTAGCTCTGCTCTAGAGACATATTTTCCAAATTTCGACTGATTAAGAGAAGTACGCGGTAGATTGATGCCATTTTTTGAAAATACATATTTCGTAAGACCTGAACAATCAAATGTGCCCCTCTCTCCTGTTGCACCCCATACATACTTTTTGCCCAACTTTTGTTTTGCCAGCGCTATAATTTTTTTGCTTTTTTTGCTTGAAAAACCAAAATCAAACCCTATACTTTTGAACAAAACACCGCCATATGATTTTGCATACCTTTTTTTTGTTGAAAAAGGTATGGCATGTTTTTTGAGTGCAGTACGCAAGAATCTACTGCTTTTTTTCTTTTTAACAATATGTGCTTTTTTCTTTGTACCTATTTCTACTTTAACAATTTTCCCTACTTTAAGTAAAGATTTTTCTTTTAAACCATTTAGATTTCTAAGTTTTTTAATCGTCGTTTGATACTTATGAGCAATACTATAAAGTGTTTCTCCACTTTTAACTTTATGTTTGACTATCTTAGTTTCCGCACTTAGGAAAACGGTAAGCATCGAAATCACCAATACTGTTTGAAAAGCTTTTTTCAATTACTGCTCCTTCAAGTTGATTTTGAACATAAGATATACCATGATGCACTCAAATTTCAAGTGCATCATAACTCTCTTTTATTAATAAAATATAAATACGAATTTAAATTTTACTTAAATCAAGTAGTCAATCTCTGCCCTATAGCATGTCAATACCTCTATGTATTCTCTTTTTTCAAATAGGCCACAATATGATCTGCAACACGAAAAGCGTTTGCATATATCGTCCATGTATAGGCAACAGAACCTCCTGTCGGCATAAAACTTGCATCAGCAACAAAAAGATTGGGTATGTCATGTGCTTGACAATACTTGTTAAGCACCGATCTTTTAGGGTCATTGCCAAAACGGCACCCCCCGGCAACCAAGTTTTGAGATGCTGATGCACTAATAGAGGAGTAGATGTTTTTTGCGCCCATCTTTTTGAGTATTTTTTCACATTTCTTTGCAATATACTTTCCTACTTTAATATCCTGAGGATGCCCCTCTATCCTCAACTTTCCTACAGGCATGCCATACTTATCCTTGTATGACTCATCCACTGACACAAAACAGTTATCATTAGGAAGCCAGTCATTAAATATCTCAAAACGTATGCTCTTTTGTTCTTTAAAACGTTTTGCCAATCTCTTACCGAGTGCCTCTCCCCATACGAGTTTCCCCTCTTCAACATTATTTTTTACAGCTCTTGAGATGATATTTTGATGCTCAAACATAAATTCGACAGAGCCTCCCTTAAACCTACCTTCCCACCAATGGTCTACGAAATACCAATCCAATATTGTACGGTTGACAAAGAGCCCTGTTGTCATAAGCTCATCCAATGTAATCTCTTTAAGGCTCTCTTCATGCAATTCTCCCTGTCCCGATCCCCCTCCTGAAAAAAGAAGATTCTTTCCTAGTTGTCCGGAACTGTTTGCCAATCCTTGAGGGTGGTGTCTGTTTGCCGAGTTAAACAGTAATCGTACACTCTCGTGTGCCTGAGCAGCTACGACAAAGAGTCTGGCAGCAATCTTTTTCTCTTTACCTGTAAGAGTATTGACTACATTGGCATACTTTACTTCCTCTTTGCTGCTGTGTAAAGATTTGACATGCGTATTACTAAGCAATGTGAGATTTCCCGTTGCAAGCGCAGGATATATAAGTGTCTCTCTAGATGAGCTTTTTGCTCCTGAACTACATCCGTAAGAGCCACAAAAGTTGGAGTAGTAACAGGCCTTTCGATGCCCTTTTTCCTGAGACAAAATAGCTCTAGGCGTTACCAGCGGAGTAATGCCTAGAGCCTTACAGCTTTTATCAAAAAGTTTGACCACTGCATTCTCTTTGGTGGGTGGCTGAGAAAAATCTTTTCTTCTTGGGGGTTCGTATTGGTGAGGAATATATTTGCCTGAGACTCCTACCAGTTCCTCTACCAAATCATAATAGGGCTCCAACTCTTCATAGCTAATAGGCCAGTCGACGATGTTGGCTCCTTCGATTTGACCGTATTTACTTTTAAGTCTGAAATCATCAGGATGCATTCTATGAACCATCCCCGACATTAAATTAGAAGAACCGCCTACTATATTACCATTCCAAAAACTCCATCCCGATTCATACGTAGGCGTAGCTACCCATTTGCCGTCAACTCTCTCTTCTATCACGTGGTACTCGTCAAAAAGATTAGGGGTAATCAAATCCCGTCTCGCATAGGAGAGTTCATCTTTGGAAAACTCTTCTCTGCGGATCAGCCGACCTTTTTCAAGTATAGCCACCTTATAACCTGCTTTACACAAAGTATATGCCACTGCCCCGCCACTGGCTCCTGAACCGATCACTACCGCATCATACATCTTCTAAATACCTTGTTTTGGGTCTGGGATATCCTCCATAAGCATCAAGTGCCCTCCATCCTTTCTCTTGCATATTTGAGCCGTAGATAGGATCCGAAAAGAGTGCTTCCATCGTAAGCGTCATGATGCGAGACAACCAGACTCTGCCATACTCTGTCTCTTCATAAGCACGCAGTGATTTTTCTTTCTTCTCTTTGCTCATTGAGAGAAACTTGCCTTTTTCTCTCCTATTTAATTCTCTTGCCCCTTCAAGTATAAAAGTGCGTATATCCTTATCATAACTTTTGTGTGCAATAGTCTGTAGTAAAAACTCTATGGCCTGCATAGAGTGTGCCGATGGTATGTTACTCTGTTTAGGAAACATATGATCCTGTACGGCCTTGATAATCGGCTTTTGCTTGGCAAACTCTTTTTTAAAACGATTATCTTCTCTTGCTTGAATAGAGGGGCTCAACCCCGTCACGGAGACGAATATTAAAAAATCTCTTCGTTTCATGAAACAGTTTTCCTTTCATAAAATGGCATTGTATCATTTTATATACTTTATGTGTACCTATAGTGCACTGTAAAAACAATTTGAAAAAATACACATACACTACACAATTATTATAGTATACTATGTTTGTATCAACATACTTAAAAAATAAGGAGAAGTGATGAAAAAGATACTCTTTGGTTCTATCGTAGGCTGTGCGCTTATTGTCTTTACAGGATGTACATCAGGCAATGATGCAAAAATGGGCAGTACCAGTAAGTGTGCAGACGGAGGCAAATGTGATAGCGGGAAAAAATGTCAAGTCGGCGGAAAATGTGGAGGCGATATGGCAAAAAAAGTTGGCAAAAAGTGTGCCACAAATGCTAAATGCAGCGCAGGAAAATGCGGTGGCGAATCTAAAATGTCAAAATAGACAGACAAAAGGGATTCTTGATGCAAAACACGCTCCGTCTAACAAGTACAAATATACTAAACAGGGCACAATCCCCTGTATTGTTGTTTGCAAGATTGACTTTGGCATACGGTTTTTATGAGCCTGCTATGAATAAATGGTCTGATATACAATCGGTTGTAGCATGGTTTGGCTCTATGGATATTCCATTCCCTCTTTTTCATGCCTATATTGTTGCATCTTTTGAGCTTGTTGGGGTAGTATGTTTGATACTCGGTCTCTTTACAAGACTCATCTCTATTCCTCTTATGTTCATTATGCTTGTAGCTATTTTTACGGTACATATAAGCCATGGTTTTTCTACCGGGAACAATGGATTTGAGATACCTCTTTACTATATACTTTTTTTAGCAATATTTGCTTCTTTCGGAGCCGGAAAATTAAGTTTGGATTATCTTTTTTTTGATAACCAAGCACTCTCTACAAGAAAGGAAAAATAATGAAAAAACTACTTAGCGTACTGGGGGCAGTTGCTCTCACATTTACACTCTCTCTAGCAACGCAAATGAAGTGTGAAGCCGGAAAATGCGGAGGGGGCAAAGAGAAAGCCCAAATGATGAAATGCGGTAGCGATAAAAATAAAACGGGCATGAAATGTGAAGCCGGAAAATGCGGAGGGGATATGAAAAAAAAGATGCCAAAAACTCCCAAAACGGTAAAATGCGGTCAGGGAAAATGCGGTTAATCCCATATCCTTTATCACAAAGCTCTACACAACCCCTATAGTCATATTATAGGGGCTTTACCTCTCTTTTATCTATCATTGTATATGATGCCTTATTATGATATAAAGGATTACCATGCACTATTTTGTATTACCGTTTATTTTACTCTTTTTTTCTGCCTGCACAGATGACACTGCCAAATATGAAGCGAAAATCAAGGAACTAACACACCTGATCAAAAATATAGAAGCAGAAAAAAACAGCTTACATGCAAATATGAAAGAGAAGGAGTCTCTACTCCGGCAGCTACAACAAGAGACAGAACAACTAAAAGAAGACCTGCTTTTGCTAAAGAGACGCTATGCACAAGTAGAAGAGGAAAAAATGTCGGCATTACAAACAAAGAACCAAAAAGAGAAACTTTCCAAACTAGGCATTACGGTCCAGGAGAACAAAATTACACTTGACCCGCAAAAGACAAAAGATTTTTTTGAAACTTTTGCAAAAGAGTTAAACAAAAAAGTTAAAAAAGTAACGGAAGAGTTGCAAGAGGGTTCCCCGCTTCAAAAAGATGCCGGTATACAGATCAGCGAAAGCCAGATCAATATTGACCTGAATAAAACCAAAGATTTTCTTAACAATTGGGGCAAAAAAATGCGAAGTTTTATTAAAGAATTTGATAAAATAGCGCAAGAATTTAAAATTGACTCTAATGAAATTAACATGAGTAGATAAAAAGGGAAAAGATGCAACAAATAGATGTAAACTCGGATGAATTCCAAGCCGAACTGAAAAAAACAACCAAATTTGTAGAAAAAGTGTATGATCAATTTGGGTGGGTACCCAACCCGAATGAAGAGGTAAACGAAGGTGTCACTATGGGGCTTGCTAGAAACAAACTAATTTACGGCAAACGCTACTGTCCGTGTTTTATGGTCATAGGAGAGACTCCCGAAGAGAGGAAAAAGGCAGATAATCGTATCTGCCCATGCAAACCTGCTATAGAAAAAGAGATTCCCGAAGACGGGCTTTGCCACTGCGGTATTTTCTGTACCCCTGAATACGCTGCAGCTCAAGCACGGCATGATGAGATTGAAGAGGCGGTACATACACACTCCAAGGGTCTCACTAAAGAGCAAGCCCAAACCCTGCTCAAAGAAGAACAGCTAGACGGTGATGAGTTAGAGGCCCTTATAGAAGCGAGAAAACTGGGTATGGTAGAGTTTATTCTTGTGGACACAAGAGAGCATATGGAGTATCAAATGGAGCATATTGTAGGTACCGACGTGCTTGTACCTACTTCTCAATTTTATACCAAGATAGAAGAGGAACTTGCAGGCAAAAAATCAGAAAATATTATCGCCTACTGTCATTCAGGAAGCAGAAGTTTCCAAGTGCAACATGCTATGAAAGGTATGGGATTTGAGCAGGTATCTAACCTGCGACCGGGCATTATTGGTTATAGCGGAGAAACGCAAAGAGGATAGTCTTCTTAAAAAAATATGTGACATACTTTTGTTTTTTCTATATTGTCGCCCTACAAAAAAGTAACGGAGAATCACATCATTAGAATATAAGCAATAGCGAGAGGCATGCCTCTCATTTAAACAATCAACAAAAATCCGACTATTTAGAAAGTGCTGCTTTAGAAGCTTCAGCTACTTTAGCGAAAGCTGCAGGGGCATTCATCGCCATATCGGCAAGAATTTTTCTATCAAGTTCGATATTTGCACGTTTAAGCCCATGCATAAACGTAGAGTAGTTCATCCCGTTAAGTCTTGTGGCCGCATTAATACGCGTAATCCATAGTCTTCTAAAATCTCTCTTTTTTTGTCTTCTGTCTCTATAAGCATATACCAGTGAACGCTCGAGTTGCTCTTTGGCTTTTCTAAAGTGTTTTCTTCTACCGCTGTAGAATCCTCTTGCCTGCTTGAGCAGTTTTTTATGTCGTCTATGTCTTACAATACCTGTTTTTACTCTCATGGTTATCCTTTACCTTATCTGTTTTAGAATCGGTGCCAAACATTCTCTCTGTTTGAACTTGTCCCTAATCGGGGGGTTACGTTTTTTAAAGAGGAGTTTTTTGAGCAGAGATCGACAAAACTATGCCAATGCTCAGTGCACTTTAGCCGTTGACTCATGCAACCGGCCTATCTCCTCGCTCTCTAATTAACTAAAAATTTTTAGTTAATCATCTCTTTAATATTTTTGGCATCTACGGGGTCAACGTGCTTTGGGCTTCTCATTTTTCTATGATGTTTACCGTCAACTTTTGTCAAAATGTGAGACCTGTACGCAGTTCCTCTTTTTATTTTGCCGCTTTTTTTTATTTTGAAACGCTTTACAGCGCCTTTTACGCTTTTCATTTTTGGCATATGCTTTCCCTATTGATAGATTTTTTAAACCAATGAAACAAACCTAAACAGATTCAGCGCTACCTCGCCTTACTATTCAAGGGCTCTATTTTTAAAGAGAAGCCCCGTATTCATAAGTTTTTTAAGCTTTACGTAAAATCCGTTTCATTAGATTAAAATCGGGACGATATTATACCCAAAGTATCTGAAGTATTCACATACCCATAACTCTAACCCCATTTATGATAAAATTAATACTACTTAAAAACGAGGCTAGCTAGTGGACAAAATCACCGAAATACTTTCTCAAAAAAAGAGACTTCTGACCGAAATCTATTTTGACCTGCAACTTCACTTTGAACAGAAGTACGGAAAAGATGCACTTGTTCTCATGGAGATAGGTACATTTTTTGAAATCTATGAAGTAAACAATGATGAGATGAAAATCGGAAAGGCCAAAGAGATAGCACAACTGCTCAATATCCAACTTACAAGAAAGAACAAAACTATTCTAAAAAGCTCTGTTTCAAATCCACTTTTAGCAGGCGTTCCTGCCGTATCTTTGGATCGTTACCTCTCAAAACTTATTGATACAAAAAAATATACCATCATTGTTGTCAAACAAAAAGGTGAGATGCCAAACATCAAACGTTATGTAGCCAACATCATCTCTCCAGGGACAAACTTTGAATATCTTAATGAACCTACGGAAAACAATATCGTCTCTCTCCTCATTGATGAAAATGCGGGTATCTACTCTGTAGGCTATGCAGCGATAGATGTCACTACGGGCAAAACCATCTGTAATGAAATACACTCAACACGTGATGATAAAACCTATGCGCTCGATGAAGCCTTTAATTTGCTTCAGACTTACAGCACCTCAGAAGCTATTGTCACTCTTGAGAGTAAAGAGATTGACAGAGAGTGGCTTATACACTATTTGGAGCTAGACTCTTTACACCACACTCTCAATAGCAAGCGTTTTAAGATTGCTTTTCAAAACGAACTCTTTACACGCGTATTTGAAATCAACTCTTTTCTCTCGGCTATTGAGTTTTTAGACTTAGAGCGCCATCCCTATACTACCGAATCTTTAGCGATACTTATCGATTTTATTATTGAACACGATGAGAGTATCATAGCAAAGATGAACAAGCCAAAATTTCTAGGAAATAACCGCTATATGTATATAGGGAATAACGCTATGGAGCAACTTACCGTTATCTCGCGTGACCCAACGGATATCACTTTACTTGATCTGATCGACAAAACCTCTACGGCATTTGGAAAACGTCTACTCAAGGAGCGTTTGTTAAATCCCATATGCGACAAGGAGCTTCTTGAAAAACGCTATGATTTAACAGAACTTTTACTACCGCACATTAACCGTTTTGAAACATACCTAAAACAAATTTATGACCTCGAACGTATTGCTAGACGTATCAAGCTTCGAAAACTTCACCCTGTTGAACTAACATATATCTCCATGTCACTGGAAGCCATCTTAAGCCTCCTAAAAGACGGTAAAGAAAAAGGATTAGAGATAGAGGAGAAGCTCTATGATGAGACCAATGAGATGCTTAAAGTCCTTCGAGATACCTTTGCCCTTGATATTTGTGCAAAATTTCGTATAGAACAGATCAATGACAATATTTTCAATAACGGTATCTATCCTGCAATCGATACTATTGTCAATAAACAGACAAAAGAGATCACGAAGATGACACAAGTATCACAACACATTGAGTCTCTCTTTCAAAAAGAAAAACACTCTAACGGGAATACGACATACACGACAGTGGCATACTTAGAGAGCGAAGGTTATCATCTCACTCTTAGCAAAAACCGTTTTATGCTAATAGAAAAAGTGCTTAAAGACTCTTTTGTTACTATTGACGATCATCATTACTTTTTTAAAGATTTTACCTATAAATATCTCAAAAACAGTGTTAAAATACAAGCGCCGCTCTTTGAAGAGATAACCCGAAATTATGAAACCTCTCAAATTAAATTGGTTTCACTCGTTAAACAGCGATATATAGAGAGTCTTCATATATTAGAGAATCGATTTTCTCTTCTACTTGATCAGCTTGTTGCATTTATTGCCAATATTGATGTGGCAATTTCCAATGCCAAATGCTCAAAGAGTATGAATCTTTCACGCCCTCGCATAGAAGGGGGAAACTTTTACGAAGCTATTGGTCTAAGGCATCCTATTATAGAGTCCAATGACGAACGTGGTATCTATGTTCCAAACGATATCTTTTTAGGTATGAACAACCGAACAACACATAACCATGTTACGCTAAATGCCAGTGGAGGAGAAGATGTATTGGGGGTTCTGCTCTATGGGATAAACTCTTCGGGAAAATCTTCTCTCATGAAAAGTATAGGGCTCTGTGTTATTCTCGCTCAAGCAGGATTTTTTGTTCCTGCGGTAGAGCTTCGTTTTGGACTCTATGACAAGCTCTTTACCCGTATTATCTCACGAGACAACCTTTATAAAGGTCTCTCAACCTTTGCCATAGAGATGATAGAACTTAAAAATATCTTTAACCGTGCCAATGAAAGCTCTTTGATTCTTGGCGATGAGATAAGCCAAGGTACAGAAACAGAATCTGCACTTGCAATTGTCTCTGCTGCCATTTTGAAGCTTATTTCACTCAGATCAACCTTTATTTTTGCTACCCACCTGCATCAGTTGGGGAATATTCCTCAACTGCACTCGTTAAAAAACCTTATCTTCTTGCATCTGGGAATTAAGTATGATGAGAGCAAGGACTCTCTTATTTATAATCGTGTACTACAGCAAGGGATGGGTGAGAGCCTATATGGTCTAGAATTTGCCAAATCTCTCCATATGGATAAAGCATTTTTAACCATGGCCCAGACTATCCGTGAAAATCTGCACGGCAAGAGCTCAAGTATCAAAAAACTAAGCAGACAAAAACGCAGTAAATACCATAAAACATTATATTTAAGCAAATGTGCGCTGTGTGATGAAAGTGTAGAGGATGTACACCATATTACAGAGCAAAAAAAAGCAGACGACTCCGGGAATATTGCACATTTTCATAAGAACCACAAGTATAACCTTATACCCCTATGCAAAAAACACCACAACATGGTACATAAAGGAGAGATTCATATCTCCGGGTTTATGATGACCGACGAAGGGCTAAAACTACACTACAGTATAAAAGAGCAAACTACATAAAGTCTAACGAACTTCTTAAAATTCGTAGGTAAAGCCTATCGATATAGCATCAAGTTCCGGCATATCTGTTGCAAGAAGAAATCGCTGATAGTCTATAAAAACTCCCCAGATATCTTCTCTAGAAAAGAGATCGTATTCCACTCCAATCCCTGCAGAAAAACCACCTTCATCTACAGTTTTCAAATTGCCGTTTCCACCCGTAGTTGTTTTTATCCGGCCATAACCAAAAAGGCCATAGATTCCAACATCCTCCATCAACGGATACATCGGTTTCGCAAATAAGCCGCCATGTGCTATTTTCTGTCCGCCAAAAGGATCTGCACCCCAAAACGTACCTAGCATGCGCGCTTCAAGACCAATATACTCATTCCACTCATATCCTGCTCTTGCCACCACTCCAAAAGTAACATCTTCATACTTGCAGCCTGGAAAAATACATCCTCTGTAATCTCCTCTCACAAAACCGATACCTGCATAATATGAATGGGTTTGAAGTCTCTCTATAGGCTCTATAGGCGATTGAGGAGGCACCACTCCTTTTCCTCCTGCACACAATATTGTCGCAGTCAAAAAAGAAGAAAAGAGCAACTTTTTCATAATATTAATTTCCTTTTATATCATATATTGAGCAACATACGCCATCTTAAATAATATTTTTTAATTTAAGAATGCTATAATCTAGCACTAATTATAATTTAAAGAAACTATATTTCATCTGAAATAAGATTTTAAAATTCAGGAAATTATTATGCGTCATACATGTTGCTCCAAATACATATCTGTATACACTCTCCCTCTAAGCCTCTTCTTTGCACTGCACGCCGCTTATGCCGGAGATATAGAACAAATTCTACCGGCAGACAGTAATTTTACCATTGATGGATCAAATAACCAAGAGGTAATGAGAGTACAATCTGATGGAAAAGTCGGTATCGGAACAACAACGCCAAACGAAGTCTTGGAAGTTAATGGTCGTATTCGTATGACAGATGGAAACGAAGCGGCCAACACAGTCATGATAGGTGATGCGCAGGGTACTGCGTCATGGGCTGATATTTCTACTTTACAAAACACTCTAAACACCGATGACCAACAGCTTCAAAATTTTAACCTTACAAATAATATACTAAGCATTACTCTTGAAGACGGCGGGACATTAGACGTTAACCTCTCTGCTTTAAATAACACCGCTGCAGTGGCTACAGTGCAGAGCGATCTTGATACCCATATTGCAAACGACGGTGATACGAATGCAAGTAACGAGCTTCAAGATTTAACGCTTACGGGCACAAGCCTTGAGATTGCAAACGGTAACGCGGTAGATTTAGGTACTACCTTTGCAACGAATACGGCAGTCAATGCGCTTGCAACCACGGTTGCTAATGATGCAGATACCGACCCTGCCAACGAAGTCAACACACAGCTCACACTCAACGGTACGACCTTGGAGATTACAGACTCTGCAGGGACACTAAGTCAAGACCTTAACGGCACCTTTGCAACGGATGCTGAACTGGCAACACTTGCCGCTACTGTAGGTAATGATGGGGATACAGACGCCGCTAACGAGCTTAATACCAATGTGGCACTCAACGGTACTGCACTTGAAGTTACCGATGCAGGCGGAACTAAAAGTGTAGATTTAGACGGTACCTTTGCAACGGATACTGAACTGGCAACACTTGCCGCTACCGTTGCAAACGACGGTGATACGAATGCAAGTAACGAGCTTCAAGATTTAACGCTTACGGGCACAAGCCTTGAGATTGCAAACGGTAACGCGGTAGATTTAGGTACTACCTTTGCAACGAATACGGCAGT
>JALSJI010000012.1 GCA_026989435.1 Sulfurovum sp. | reverse complement strand
AGAACTCCGAAAACAAAAGCAGGAGATCAAGCCAGATGATAAGGTACTTATGCACCCTAAGAAAAAAGTATCACACTCCATCTTTAAGAGCTTCATATCCAAGATTACCAAACAGGGTAATGCAGTTTATCAGGTTGGTAAAAACTCCACCGTCACAGACAAAGGAGACCATCTTAAACTCTCTTTGGAGTCCAAGAGCGATGAAGCAATGCTACAGGCTCTTAAAATGGCAGTAGCCAAGTATGGCAACACCTTAGACATTCAAGGCAATATCGAGTTTAAAAAGCGTGTGCTTATGGTTACCCAAAAGTACGATCTCAAAGTGAACTTTACAGATCCACAGATGAAGAAGATCCAGGATCAACACCAGAAACAAAATATAAATCAATCTAAGAAAGGAATGAGTATACAATAGTTATCGTGACATTTTTATAGAATAATGCTATAATATTGTCACGATATTATATAGGAGGTAAAACAGTGAAACATTATATAGACAAAGTTGAACAGAAAATTCATACATTTCCACTAAATACTCCTATGCCATTTTCCGAAGTAAAGATTGAAGAAATTTCTACTGATACTCTTAGAAAGATTCTTCATCGTCTTCACGACAGAGGAAAAATTACTATCATAAGTAGAGGATACTTTAAACGTATAGAACCTTTTAAGGAACTACTTTTTGTCTATGGATCACTTAAAAAAGGATTTGATAACCACAATTTACTTAGTAAATATGCAAAAAGGATTGGGAAATCCATCACCATAGGTAAATTTGGCATGTTTGAAGATAGTTTTGGGAACTACCCTTACCTTGTACCTGCACCAAAAATGAGAATACATGGAGAACTCTATCTCATTGAACGTAAAGAGCTACTAGATAAGCTAGATCAATTTGAAGGAGCTCCAGAGTATTACGAGCGTAAAAAGATACTTGTAAAGTCACATAGAGGTACACACAGGGCTTTTGTCTATATTCAACCTCATACTGCTGTACCAAAAAATCAAAAGCCACTAAGAGAGTGGAAGACAGATACTGACTATAAGGTCAAACAACTTGATCACTATCTTGAAAATGCAATTGGAGCATAATGAACTATATGACTGAAGGTACTACTAAACGCTACAAAGGAAATTCCTCTTGTGGCTATCCAACTTTTATACCTCAAAAAAATGATCTTTGCCAATATGGATGTGAATTTGAGTTTTATATCAACACAAAACAACATAATTATACAGAAACAATAGAAGCTCTTACAGAAGCGCTCTATCATCTTTCACATGCTGATATTTTAGTAGATGAAATTTCTATTCCAAATACTATAGATAAAAATAGCTGCATACAGATCAAACCTGATATTTCATTGCAAGATCACGGAATAGAGATTTCTGTACCTATTTCTAATAAGGAAGGTATCATTCATTTTATAGAAACAATTAGTCCACTCATTGACAAATATGGTTACACCAATGAAGAGACAGGATTTCATATTCATATATCAACCATTAAGAATCGTGGCTCCCATATAGACTTTTACCGTTTCATGCTTTTATGTGACAATGCAGATCTTCTAAGCTCATGGAAGCCTAGAGAAGGATACAGCCACAATGTTATGGATATCCTCTCTTCTCATAGCAAACAAGAAGCCAGAGTGCTTAAAACGAAAAAAGGTACTATCTGGAACCTAGAGCGTATTGACTCTCATCATATAGAAATAAAATCAATTGGTGGAATTAATTATCACAAAGAGCCTAAACGGATCATCAAAGAGTTTGAAGCCTATGCTACCTATTTTATGGAGACGTTAGGAGAGATGACCGAGACTCATAAAGCACTTCTACTTAAACATAAAATAAAAGTAGATAAACTCTCTAAGGAAACAAAATCAAATTTTGCATCAGCCCTTAGCGAAGCAGGTATATTAGCTCCTAAAAATTAATACCCTACTTGATATCTTCAAGATTAAGAATCTCTGTAGCTTTTTTATAACTTGGTAAAATACCTTTGGTTAAGGGATTTAACTCTTTAGCATAATTCTCTGCCCAGATTATCCAAGCTCTTAATTCAATAGGATAATATTCATCATTATATTGCCTCTGTGCCAAAGATTTTACTTCATCAATATAGGCTAAAAGTTCTCTACTCTTATTGGAATTATCACTTTGACTTATAAGGTCTTCAAGCATCTGTTTTTCCAATGCTTCACAAGTATCTTGGTATTTTTGCAATTTTCTTTGTTTTTCCCGTTCTAAGGCTTCGGCTACTTCACGTAATTTTCTTTCATGCTTATTTTTTGCATGCTCAAATATGGCAGACACGAACTCTCCAAGTTTCTCTTCTACTTTACTTTTTTTACCATCATTCCATACTTTTCTAATAGAACATTCCCAACAATAATTATCGATAATTAGAGACAACTTTTCTGTAGGTGTATATTCCCTATCATAAAATGTATAGTTGCTCCAAGTTTCTCGCACTGTTTTTGCAGTTAATTTAGACTTTTCTTCTATTTTAATCCGTATTGATTCATCACCTATGATTACTTCGGTAGTAATACTTTCTGGAAAAGGCTGATAGATCTTGTAGCCATTTTTTTCAAACCATTTACATAAAGTATCGATAATTAAGAGTGCTCTTCTCTCATTATTTTTAGATACTCTCAAATCAAAGCCTCCGCCCCAAGGCTTTTTCATGCCATACTCATCGGTACTACTTCGTTTGAGTCCATCACGGGTTTTAACAGTTAGCGGGTGTGGTTTTGTTAAATTTTTCTTTACTTTTATTTCAGATATAATCATCACACTAATCTAAGCAAAAAATTCACAAACATCCACATCCAAAGCTTTCGCTATTTTATAAAGATGTTCAATATTATAGTGTTTATCTTCAAGCCCTGCTTCAATCTTACCTATGGTACTCATGGACTTATGTCCAATGGTTAAAGCTAGGTCTAGTTGGGTAATACCTTTGTCATTTCTGATTTGTCTAATGTTGGAAGCTATCTTTTGATGAAACTGTTGGATCTCTTCATCAGTATATTCTACATGATTCATAATTCATTCCCTATAGTGAATAATTATTGAGGAATACCAAAAAATGGAGAATACGACAATGAAAAAACTAATTTTATTTGCAATACTTACAGGGCTATTTCTTGGATTAACTGGATGCCAGAATGAAGCGGACAAGAAAGAAGCAGAAAGAAAAGCTAAAAGAGAGCATATGCTTCAGCATGTCGATACTAAGAGCAGTAATGCTCCAATGAGACTGCCATAAATCAAAAAGATATGGCATATATTGATTTTAAACGATATTCATCTGAGCTATTTCCAAGCCACCTTTTTCATTACCACTGTTTCTAAACATATAGTACATCGCTGCTTTAGGATCAGGGTAAACCGGATCGGGGGTAATAAAGAGTGTTCTAAAACCATGCTCATTAATGAATTTTTTTAGATTCTCTTGGTTTTGATGCTTGAGTCTTGAGATTTCATCTACAATCAAAAAGAATGGTGTATCTTTGTCTGCTTTGTTGGCGAACAACGCTAAAATAGAGATAGTTATTGCTACTTTTAGCAGAATATTACCACCAGAAGAACTGTCATTTTTCAAATGGCTTAATCCTTTTTTCTTCACACTATTTTCTACATAAGAGATAGTCAGATCAATCGTATCAAAGATATGTATCGCTCCACCCTCACTCTGTTTTTTGATCTTAGCAAGTGTATCAATGATCGCATCAATATTCTCAATAGATTTAGGTTTATCAAAAAAGAGAGATTCTTTGTCTTCAAACATCGTTCTGGCACTTACTACTTTACTGTTTAGTGATTGCATCAAAGAAGCTATAGAGTTGGTATTGCCTTTGGATTTATCCATCTCTAAAGAGATCTGCTTGATTGCACCAAAATCCACCTTATTTAAATTTCTATTGATTCTATTTTTCTGCTGTTCAAAACGATCTTCAAGATCATTAAAAGTACCTAGTTTTTGAGGAATAATATTGTTCAAATAATTGGTAAAATCTGCATGGCGAGATCGTTTCTGGTTGTCATAAGAAATGAGGCTAAATTTATTCAACTCTTCGAGTGAATCTTTGATGTGTTCGAGTGATGCAATAGATACCACATCATCAAACTTCTCAATACTCAGATTAATATCGATAATCGCATTATGCTCTAAACTGGCTAATCTGCTAAGTAATGTCATAAAATCAATTTTTAGTTTTTTATATCCACTATTTTGTAATTCATATGCATCTACAAGTTCATCAAGCTTTCCTGCCTCTTCAATCTTTTCAATAGTCGATAAATCAACCTCAAGTGTATCCGCTTTTGCAATACCCTCTTTTAATTTTTTGAGTCCCTCAGCATTCTTTTGATGTTCTTGTTCTAAACTTTGAGAGTGTTTTTTTGATACTTCTATTTTACCGCTTATCTTTCCCTTGATGTTATTTAAAAAAGTTTCTGCTTTTTTATGCTCTTTTCTTATATTTGGCAATGCGCTAATTTCTTCTTGCTTTTTCTCATATTCGTCTAAAAATGTTTCAGCACGGTAACACTCTTTAAGCTCATCTTCCTTTGCAGTTCTTTGATTTTTATATTCACTGAGTAGTTCATCTTCTGTTTTGGTTTTCTTTTCAGATTCTAACTTTTGTATCTCTTTTCTAACTTCATCTTTTTGGTTATTTATCCAAGACTGTATGTTATTTTTTAACGCTTTAACATTAAAGTCCAAATCTTTTTTACGTTGTTCAATCTTGCGTTTTTTCTGATTGTTCTGTATTTTCTCTTCATCTTTTTGTATTTTTATCTCTTGCTTAATCCGATGAATCTCCTCAAGATACTTCATTTTTTGTCGTTCAAATTGCTCTTTGAGTTTTTCTTTGTTATCTCGATAGCGTTCTTTACCTTGCAATTGATTCTGCTTCAATTCAGATAGTTTCACCTGCAATACACCTATATTATCTTGCTCTAGTTTTATTTCACTCTTGATGTTATCTATTTTTAATGTTGCAGTGTTTAGGAAATGATCATACTCAGCTTTTATAATCCTATCTTCTTCTCTTGCTTTGACTAAACTGATTTTTCTATCTTCTTTATGTTGTACAATCTTCTCATGTAACTCCTCTGCTGTAGGGTAAGCATCTAAAGAAGTAAGATCCATCGTCACACCAAAAAGTGTAGAGGTAGCTTTAAGGTCTGCAACTGGCTTTAACTCATCACATGATTTTGAGAGTAATTCTTTATCAATTACAGGATAGATATGCTCTTCCCAGCCATCCACTTCTTCAGCTAAAAATGCTTTGAGCGTATGAGGTTCATGACTTAAAAGTGTTTGATACTCTTTTATTTTTGAATTGGTATACAGTCGTACACTGTTAAGTTTTTCAGCTTTTTCAAATCGTGCTTGAACATAATCATTTTTATATCCCTCAACCTTTCTCTCTTCTTGCATAATTTGTCGAGACAACCTATCTAACTCTGACCCTTTTTCAGTGATAGTAGTTACTATTTTTTCTTCTTCTAGCCTATTTTTTTCTTGCTCTGCTTCATACTCTTCAGACAAGTTATCACTCTGAGACTCATAGCTATTTTTAAGTTTCTCAACCTTTTCTTCTTCTGCAGATAAAACATTTTGTAATGCCTCTATCTT
>JALSJI010000011.1 GCA_026989435.1 Sulfurovum sp. | reverse complement strand
CGTATAGATATAAGCAGTATAGACAGACCTCCAGCGTACGCAGTACAAGCTGTGAGCTACGAAGAGCTATTAAACATAAGTCATATGTTTGACAGTAGCTTGCCAGTCTACATTTCTTCACGTAAAAAAGCAGAGATGACAGCTTCTAGCTATAGTGATGAAGAGATACTTGATACCTTAGATAAACGTCCTTTAACACAAGAAGACATAGAAGCACTTTTTGATGAACAGAGTCAAAACAGAGTACAAAATCTGTTACGAAAATTAAAAATAAAGAGAGTATCGACAAATGGTGTAGAATTTTATAAAAAAGCCTAAAACTCATTGACTTTAAAGAGTTTTTTGTTTATAATCTCAACCACGAAATAAGCACTCGCTATTTTTAAAACATTGTTCCGGCATAGCTCAGCGGTAGAGTAGATGACTGTTAATCATTTGGTCCCAGGTTCGAATCCTGGTGCCGGAGCCACTTTAATCACATAAATTTTCTATAGTATTCAAAAGTATTCAAAGCCCTCCATAGTAAAAGAGCTATCTTTTAAAATTATGTTAGGATAACAAATAAATAGAGTGTAGTGGTGTAGGATGAACAAGATAAAAAAAGTAACAGTGCTAACGCTGTTTTTAATGACCTATCTGTTTGGAGAGAAAGAGATTGTAGTGGACCTTTCCGAACAAAAGGCATATGCGATAGAAGATGGAATAATAGTATTTGACGGGCGTATTTCCTCAGGTAAAAAGGGTAGTGAAACACCTGCTGGCATCTATACTATTATGCAGAAAAAACGCCATCATAGATCGAATCTATGGCCTAAACCCAACGGCGGCGCAAAGATGCCCTATATGATGCGATTAACGAATGATGGTATTGCTATGCATTTGGGATATGTGCCTGATAGACCGGCCTCTCATGGATGTATCCGTTTAAAAAACGGTTTTGCACAAAGGCTATATAAGTGGGCACGTATAGGTATGAAAGTCAGAGTAGAGGGCAGAGGAGAGGACTATATGGATGCAAAAAAATTCTTAAAAGAGTATTATGGCAATGAGTATGCTATTATCGATTCATCACACTAATCCTCTTCATCATAAGGCACGACATCTTGCATGATTTCAAACCAGTCACGGCTAAAACAGCGTTTGATATAAGACTCTTGGTGCGGTACGCTGCAACCTGAGCAGTCTTGGTGAATTGCATTTTCGCTTAGAAACTGTCCGCCCTCTTTTGAAGCTATGCTGCATGTTGAGTAGAGTACTCTACCTTCACGTACATGAAACCCACTCTCTTTAAAGCGAAAATTAGGGCAGGCGCAGAGATAGCAGTTGAGTTCTTTGATATCATGGCATTTTTTGTTCTCTTTATAGAGTTCACAAAAGTCCGGTTCATGTTTAACCATATTGTCAAACCTGAAATAACGTATGACCTCGTCGGGAGTGAGATGCGTGAGTTTTGCCATAAGGGCTTTATGTTTTTCTCCATGTTCTTGGAACCATTGGCTATAGGTTTTCATGTTCTATCCTTATCCATTCCAGGTAGTCTATTTTATTTTTAGTAAATCCTAAATACAGCATCATTTTTTGAAGTGTGCCACTATGAGAGCAGACGAGGATCTCCTTGTCTTTGGGAAGGTCTTGCAAAAAGCTTTTGATACGTGCTTCAAAAAGAGCGGGATGTTCATCGCAGATATAGTTATGCCAGCGTCTTAGACTCTCTGTATAGCGGGGTTTGAAAGAGGGAAGTTGCTTTATCTCTTCAAAACTAAGCCCCTCTATCTCATCACGAAAGCGTACTTCTCGCAGTCTGCTATCGGTAAAATAGTTATCAATTCCCATTTTTTCAACCGTCTGTATACAGCGACTAAGATCGGAAGTATAGACAAAATCAAAATCTATCTGTTTGAGTATGGCTATCTCTTGCTCCTGAAAGAGATTTTCATCGATGGCAATATCTCTCCATCCGTTAAAACGGCGTTGATATTGTAGTGGCAAGGCTGCATGTCTCAGTAAGGTTAAAGCCATAAAAGTCTACTCCTAAAAAAGTACTCTCACAACACTATACCATAAGTATTTTTGAAGCCTCTTTTCCGGAAGATACTGCGCATGAGTGTAGATAGCCGTAACAGTATAAAAACTGCCGCTTTATTATCAAAAACCGATAACTTTAAAAGTATATAAGATACGTTAGCTTAAAAGATTCTTGCTCTAAGACAATAGAGTGACATAGATTACTTATGTTAGGGATAGTTTATTTTGAGAAAGTAGTGGTAATCTTAGTCCAGAGCAGACCCAAATACTCATGCCATGCACGTTCGGTATTGCGAAGACTTTTAGCTTTCCATAGACTTGTAGGTCCTGTCTCGTCAGGATGATTAAAATAGGTCGGTGCAGGGA
Source organism: Sulfurovum sp. (assembly GCA_026989435.1). Lineage (GTDB taxonomy): Bacteria > Campylobacterota > Campylobacteria > Campylobacterales > Sulfurovaceae > Sulfurovum. Next base: position 3,534 of record JALSJI010000011.1, on the reverse strand, counting down.
TAGGCCGTAGTCCATTTTTTTTAAATATCATCATAGCCCTTGGCATGTGGTAAGCTGAAGTTACAAGAAAAAAAGCTTTATCTCCCAAACGCATTTTGAGTGCTTTTGCCTCCTCTATGGTATCTTTTGCCTCCTCTTGCATCAATATATCCTTGGCATCAACCCCTGCATCTATCAGTAATTTTTTTGTCTTCTTAGCATCTGATTTTCTGCTATAAAAGGAATCTCCGGAGGTAATGATTTTTGCATTGTCAATGGCTAGATAAAGCCGTAGTGCTTCCCATGCCCTCTCTTCTCTTTCCCCGCCAAGCAGTAAAATATATTTTATATTTTTGGGAATAGAGCTTATTTTTGGATAGTGCTCTTCAAGCGGTTCCAAAAGTATGTTTCCAAAGGATCCATACGAGATTATACTCATCCATACGACTGAGAGGATTAAAAATATTTTTGCTTTTTTATAGCTCTGTTTATGTATAAACCATAAAGCAAGTATAGCAAGTATTATGCCTAAAGAGAGGGGCATCAAAAGTATTGAAACGTATTTTTTAAATATAAAAGCTATAGATAGATTCATCGGTTTCCCTGTGTATCAAAAGTATCCAAAAAGAGAGATTATTCAGGCCTTATCGAAAGTGCCAACTTGACCATATAGAGCTCATTACTTAATGTATATTTCCTTTACTTTACTCTAATGTATGGTCTGGATGAGGAGACCAAGACCTACAATTTGTCTTTACATTTTAATATCTTTATCTTAAAAGTATTTTTGAAGAGAATAATGACCTGTATTTTGAAGAGGGGAGAAATCCGACGGTAGAACATCTTCTGCAACCGGTAAAGCAGTATCAGATTAAAAAAGTCAAAGAGATTATAGATGAGGTTTGGTATAGGATGAGTTTATGGGAGAAGAGAGCAACAAGTTGAGAGAGCTCTCTGCTGAAGAGAACACAGCGTTAGCGTAGCAATATGGGCTATGCTCATTTGCGTCCTTTTATAAGCAGATAGATAAAAAACGGTGCTCCGAGAAAGGAGGTCAATACCCCAATAGGTATATCGCTAGCCGTGCCTAGATTACGGGCAATAAGGTCTGAGACTACTAAGAAGACTCCTCCATAAAAAAAGATAGGCACGATAAGCTTGTCTGCACTCTGCTTGTATATATTTTTTAATATATGAGGGATAATGAGTCCTACAAAGCCTATAGTACCCGTGAAGCTCACAGCCGTTCCCACCGCTACAGAGACAGCAAAGAGAAAGATGTAGCCGGTCTTTTTGACATCTATGCCTTTAAGATAGGCAAACTCATAGGATGTAAGGAGGAGTTTTAGCTCATAACGGTATTTAAATATCACTGTCAATAAAAATGCAGAGGCACATGCTAAGATAATGATATTTTTAAAGCCCACTATATCTAAAGAGCCCATGGTAAAACGCATAATCTCATAACTCTCTTGTAGGCTGGAGATATAGAACATTACCATGAGTGCAGCTGCATAGAAGAAACTAAGAGCGATACCTACGAGCAGGAGCGAGGTAGAGTCATAGGCGTTAAAACGGCTTGCAACGATAAAGAGGATGATCACCGTCATCATTGCACCCCCAAAGGCAAAAAGAGAGGAGAGTGCAGTGAAACCAAGCACGATGGCAATAGCAGTAAAAAGCGTAGCACCGCTAGCCACACCTAGGGTAAAGGGTGTGGACATAGGGTTGCGAAATATTGTTTGGAAAATAAGTCCGCCTAGTGCTAAGATACCCCCTACGAAGAAGCTTAAGAGTACACGAGGTACTCTAATATCAAAAAAGATTTTATGCTCCATGCTATTGCTCTCTAGTAAGCGAGAAAGCGGTAAGTCTATCTGTCCAAAAAAAGGAGCGATGGCTAAGAGAAGCAGGGCAAGAGCTAAAACTGCTTTTTTCATAACTTCACCACGATGTTATTATTTTTTTTCACTACTGCGCCGTTAAAAAGTCTATCTAAATGGGATTGCTCAAAAAAGTCACTGCCCGAGCCATGAAACTTGATAGAACCATCTTCTAAAAAGAGAATGTTAAAACCCAGTTTATAGGCAAGGTCTAGATTATGGGTGATAACGAGTTTACTCTGCAAAAGAGTATCATATTTAAGAATATTAAAAAGTATCTGCATTTTTTTCGGGTCTAAATTGGCTGTAGGTTCATCAAAAATAGTATACTTTGCATCATGCAAGAGTGCAGAGGCGATGAGCAGGAGTTGAGACTCACCAGAACTCAATAATTTGCAGGCTTTATCAGCTAGGTGTTTAATGGTGAGCATCTGCAATACATCATCCACCGTCGTAGGGTGTTGTCCCCGGGCAACACCATGTATCAACCCAAGCTCCAAAAACTCCCTCACGGTAATAAAATCATCAAACACATCCAACTTGGCAGGAATATAGTTGATGAGTCTAGCACGTGTTTCGCCATAGATTTTTGATGGGGTGATACTATCAATACGCACAGCTTCTGAAGGGAAAATGCCACACAACACTTTTGCCAAAGTGGTTTTACCCACACCATTGGCACCCAGTATAATAAGGTCTTCTCCATGCTCCAAAGAGAAGGAGATATTTTTTAATATATTATTTGTGTAATCTGTTATGTTTATAGGCATATAAAATCTCTTTAAAGTCACGTAAAAAGAGTACCAGTCTATCACTTGGTATGCCTGAATACTCTTTGTCTATGATGTAGATGTCGTTGGTTTTTCCTGCGTTGATGGGTAGTTCTCTCCATGGCTCTTTGAGGTCATAGGCTGTGAGCCCTCGCTTGTGCATAGAGTGTGCCAAGAGTATCACAATGTCAGGATTGGTAGCGATGAGGTTCTCTTGGTTAAGGATGGGTTGTCCTTTACGCTTGGAGTGTAGGGCATTGGTATTGCCAGAAGCATTGATGATATCATCGAGGTAGAGGTTTTGCCCCACGACAAATATCTGCTTGACCAAAGAGGTGTTATGTCCTATGACGATGAGGATTTTTTTATCTTTTACAATACCTTTTATCTCAAGCAGGGCATTATTTATATTTTTTAATATCTTTTTTGCATTAGCTTCTTTATCCAATAATATCCCTAGTGCTACAATTGCTTTTTTAATATGCTCAAGCCTATCTATAGGGATAATTTTTGTTTTGATGCCCAGTGTGTTGAGCTTTTGTGCGAGTTTTGTGTTGTTGGGCTGCATGATGACGATACTTGGCTCAAGAGAGAGTATCTTTTCTAAATGAGGCGAAAAATATCCACCTACCTTGGGTACGGACTGTGAGATCTTAGGATAGGTACAATACTGTGTATTACCCACCACCTTACTACCCGCACCCAAAGCATAGACGATTTCGTTGATAGCAGGAGAGAGCGTAACAATGCGCTCTTGAGCGTTCACACAAAGCGTGAGTAATAGTACTAAGAGTATTTTCATCCTCCACCTTCCATTTAATAATGTCGTGGCGAACGCCCTTGTAAGCGGAGCGATTCGAGAGCCACGACGACTTTTGCTTACTTTTCTAGAAAAGTAAGAG
>JALSJI010000010.1 GCA_026989435.1 Sulfurovum sp. | reverse complement strand
TTAGACAATCAAGAGAAAGTAAGCACAGTCCAGAACTTTGTTACTGGATATTGTGGTAATAACTGGGATAGTGCAGCAGCACATCTATGTTTAGAAGATGAAAATGAATTGAGTGATTTTTTATCTGGAGTTATTCAGATACCAAGTCTAGCAATAAGAGTTATAACTTTACTACAAGGAGAAAAACAATTAGAAGAGCAAACCAATAAAGACCACGACCAAGCAGAAATTACAAGTTTGCATACTGCAATGATAGCACAAAAATTAGAAATTGAAAATTATGTTGCTTTGAAAAATGAAGCTGATCTAGCACTAAAACAAATCATACAAGGAACTCAAAAATGAATAAACAAAATTTACACATCTCTCTTAATGGAAAAGGTGGAGTAGGAAAATCCTATATCTCTGCTCTTTTGATGCAGTATATACAAGATAAAAATGGAAATATAAACGGAATAGATACCGATCCATCAAATAGAACTTTAGCAGATATTAAATCATTGGATGTAATGTCATTAGAACTCATGCAGGACAATCAAATATCAGTAGCTAAATTTGATGACCTTACAATGTACTTATTGGAGTTAAAAGACAAGGATGTTGTCATTGATGTAGGTGCAACGACTTTTCTTCCTTTGGTGAACTATCTCTTGGAGAGTGATATTATAAATCTTATTCTTTCCAAGCAATACAACATCATACTTCATATTCCAGTAGTTGGAGGCGAGGCTATGTCTGATACGCTTAACGGACTAGAACAACTCATAGGAGCATTTAAAGGTAGTTGTACTTATATCGTATGGGCTAATGAATATTTTGGAAAACTAACCGATAAAGACGGTAAGCATTTTGAAGAAATGGAAACATACACCAAAAATAAAAAGCATATTCATGGACTTGTATATTTACAAAAAAATCCAGAACTTATTACATTAGCTATAGAAAAAATGAAGAAATCAAAAGCTACTTTTGATGATGTTTTAAAAGATCCTAGTTTTAATATTCTTGACAAGTCACGAATAGGTATTGTCAAAAAAGACATCTGGGGCAAGTTAGACTTGGTACTAGATCAACCAACAAAACCCACTAAAGATAAATAAAAGGAGCAGACCATGACCGATGAACAAAAAGAAGAGATTTTAAATGCTATTAGAAAAACTCACGGTATAGCTACTACAGAAAAAGATCCAATCTTTTCATTGGTGACAATATCTGAAATTGTCTTTTTAGAATACATGAAAAAAATAGATCTTATGTTTACACAACATGGAGCCAATGTAGAGACAACAACAGAAAAATATCTATCTAAAGTTAAAGAGTTGGCAGAGGTAAAAATAACCACTGCAACCCATAAAACTTTAGAGCAGTTAGAGCAATTTAAGATCGAGGCAAAACAAGATTTAACTAATGCAAGAGATGATTCATCATCTTCATCACAAATACCTATGATTTATTGGGTACTTTTGGTAATGACTGGTGCGGTGGACTATATGACAGCTCTTCTAATTTTAACTTAAAAGGAAAACACATGAAAAAAACATTAAAGAAACTCGGATTATCAACAGCTTTAGCCGCAACATTAATAATAAATGTACCAACAAAAACTTATGCAATCTTTGGTGTTGGTGATTTTGTTTTTGATATACCACATACGATAGGAACTTTAGCTGGTTGGTTAGCTGAAGCAGAAAATTGGGTAGAAACGGTAGCTAATTATAAAAATCAATATGACACATACAAGAGTATGTTGCAAAATATAGGTGAGTTACCTCCAGAACAATGGGCTGAATTTTCTGCATCATTTTTAGATTTAAAAAACTCGTTAGCTTACCAAGAAGGACTTTCTTCTGCAGCAACAGACTTTGATAGTAAATTTGATAAGTATTTCCCAGGGTTTGACAAATATCTGACCGATGCAAAGGGTGGAAATTTAGACTTTCAGGGAATTTACAAGAACCTAAACCAAAGTACAAATGATACAGTTAATGGGTCGTTAAAATCCATTGGATTACAATTTAAAGATTTAGAAAGTGATGAAATTACATTAAAAAAATTAGAAACTTTAAGTAAAAGTGCCACAGGGCAACTTTCTGCTATTCAAGCAGCATCGGCTATAGCTACACACCAAACACACGCTATTAAAAAACTCCAAGAAACAGTGATGATACAGACAAATATGCAAGGTCAATACTATGCTATGAAAAATGAAAAGAGAATATTCCAGCAAGCACAATCACAAACCAAAGTTTCGGCAGGTATAGCCCCAACAATGGGTGACGAGAAGCAGACTGGTAAATGGTAAAGGATAAATGATGAAAAAATTATTAGTAATTGCATTTTTAAGTACTCTAGTAATTGGATGCAGTGATAAAAAAGAAAGCCATGAAGTGCAGATAGAAAAAGTATCTAATGCTCCTATTATTGGTGATGAAAAACAAACTGGTAAATGGTAAGAGGAACGCATATGTTTATTAAAAAACAATCAGCAACAATCAAAAATTATATTGAAGTGTTCTTTGCCGCAATATTAATTGTATTTGGTATCTCATTTCTTTTATGGAATAAAGGAAACTATTTCAACACAATGGGAGCTACTTCTTTTTTACTCTCTGGAGTTATGATTATCATCAAAGCAAACTGGGAACACAAAAGACGAAAACATCGTGAAGAGGAGCATAGTCAATGAAGAGAATTCTTCTTATAATTCTTGGTATTGTTCTGCTCTCAAATTATGTTTTTGCAGAGGTATCAACCAACAATAACGCACAAGGACTATTAAGCATATTTTCAAGCCATGCAAACGCGTGGATAGCTACTATCCTACCTGCGGCGAAATATCTCTTCTTCTCCTTAGTTGTTATGGATTGGGTGTATACCTTTGGAATGATGGCTTTAAAAGGTACAGACTTTGGGGAAATTATGGCAGGATTTATACAAAAGATTATGATTATAGGTTTTTTTATGATGATGTTCCAATATACATCGTGGCTTGACCTTATACCTAAATCATTTGCACAATTAGCTAATACTGCTACTGGAGTAAACATCCAACCAGATACGATACTAGAGCAAGGCTATAGCATAGTAGCTAAAATTTGGGAGGGTACTTCATGGTTTTCTAGTCCTGGTGACTCTATGGGCTTGATGATTGCAGGAGTTATAATCCTCTTAGCTTTTATAGTAATGACAGCGATGTTATTTATGGTTATGGTCAAACTCTACCTTTTAATTACTGGAGCTTACTTTATGTTGGCTCTTGGTGGACTTGGATACACAAGAACCATGGGTGCAAATGCAATTATTGCAGTATTTAAGGCAGGGTTTGAACTCTTTTTTTTAAAGCTTATTCTTGGGTTTTCTGTTTCAGTTATTGATGCCATGGCTTCAAATGTTGGCTCAGACAATAACTCTGTTATGGCTATGATAGGCACTTCTGTACTCATTGCATATTTAACCTCTATGGTTAGTGGGCTTGTTGAGTCTTTAGCAAGTGGTACACTTGGCACAAATGGCAGCATAGGCGGTGCAACTAAACAAGCAATGCAAGGAGCAGCACAAGGTGCAGTCGGAGGAACGGCAGGAGCTATGTCAGGTGTTGCAGCTGCCAAAGCAGCCTCAGCCGTAGGAAGTGGTTCAACTCCTCCAGGCATGAGTAATAGTGGTAGTAGTGGATCTACTGGTAAGGGTACTGGAAAAATTGGTAGCTTTATGAAAAGTGCAGCTGTAGGAATTACAGGTGCTGCAGCAGGGGCAACAAGTGGTGCAATTAAAGGGTCTGTCGGAATAAGTACCCACTCTGCAGGTCGTAAAGCAGGAGGAGCAATTGCAGGTGCTAGTAACTTTGCAAGTAATATTGCTAATAAAGCTGTGGGGTCTTCAACTGGAGGAAGTAGTGCTAGCACAAATAACAATGAAGATTTACTTAATGGAGTAATCGCCTCCGCTAATCAAAATAACAATAATGACAGTGCAGAAGATAGTTCATATATCTCTGGAGTACCAGGACCTAGCAATGAAAAATAATCGTAAAGCATGGATTTCATGTAGAGTCACAGACTTTGAAAAAGAACATATTACCAGTAAAGCAAAATGGGCAGGTGTTAGCCCTGCTGAATATATAAGATCTTTGGCTTTAAATGTGCCATTAAAATCTATTGTAGATCAGAATGCTTTAGATCAACTCATAAAAAGTCGTGCTGATTTTGGAAGAGTGGGAGGGTTATTAAAAATGGCATTAGTAAATAAAACACCACTTAGCAGAAGCAAAGAAGATGTAGAAAAGCTATTACTTGATATAGAAGATCAAGCTATGAAACTTTTATCTATATCTGAAAAATTATTATGAAAGGCAAAGGTCATGTTTGAAGAATTAGAAAATACATTAACAAAGATATTGGACAAACTAAACAATCAAGAGATAATGCTCCAAATGGTACTTAGTTCACTTACTACCAGTAAGCAAGTTGCATCATTTCTTGGTGTAAGCACAAGAACAATAGAACTATGGGTAAAAAACGGAACGCTCATAAGAGATACACATTACTACCGTAACGAAAAAAATCGTTTAGTATTCGTACCTAATGCTATTTTAGAGTATAAGAAAAATCCTAAAAAAGCTACTAAAAAAACGAAAGAAAAAAAAGCTCTTAAAGAAGTAGTTCATATAGTGCATCCTACTGCTAAAAAATTCATAAATGGATTACAGTAATGGCAAAACAAAAACCAATCAAATATAACTACTCTGGGATAAAGTTTACAATAAAAGAACGCCATAATAAATGGTGGCTAGATTTCTACTTCAATAAAAAGCGTGTAAGACGATCTACAGAGTGTTTGGCTAACAAAGATGGTTTAATTGAAGTCAAAAAAATTATCATACCTGATATAGCCCTGTCATTACTAGATCATGTCATACCCCCAGAGAAAGAGAAAGAGTGGACGCTTGATGATTTTGCTACAGAATACTTTGAATTACAAAAAAACCAAATACGGGAGCATACCCTAGAGAGGAATATAGCTCACTACAATAACCATATCCTCCCCTATTTCGGTTTGAGACCCATAGAGACACTTAAACCTATAGAGCTTGAAAAATGGCAAAATAGTAAGCTTAAAACATATAAACCTCAAACTGTTCAGAAATATAGATCCATCCTCTACTCTATTTTGGATAAAGCTGTAGATAATGACATTATTATTAAAAACCCACTTTCTAAAGTGACTTCACCAAAATTACTAAAGAACTTTAAAAACCAAGAAGAGAATGTAGATCCTTTTACAGAAGATGAACTAAATACAATCATCAAGGAAGCAAATGGTTATATGAAAAACTTTATACGATTTATGTACGCAACAGGCATAAGACCTGGAGAGATCATTGCTTTACAATGGGATGATATAGACTTTGATCGTAAGATTGTTAAAATATACAAAACAAGAATGAGAGATAAAGAGGGAGATACTAAAACTTTAGCATCTACCAGAGAAGTCGATCTACTACCTTTAGCAGAAAATGCACTAAAGGATCAAGAGCAAATTACTGGGAATGATGGTTATATATTTATAAACTCATCTAAGAATCCGTTCTATAGCCATGACATCATAGGTGTAAATTTTCAAAAGCTTTTAACCAAATGTGGGGTACAAGCAAGAGTCTTGTATAATCTTAGACATACATTCGCTTCACAGCTCATCAGTAAAGGAGCGGACATCGTTTGGGTTAGCAGAATGCTAGGACATAAAGATGTTTCTATCACCCTTAAAGTCTATACTAAATTTATAGAAGAGGATGACGAAAAGCGATTTAAGAAAATAGAAAAAATGGGCACGATTTTGGGCACGGTGATTATTTAACACCTCCCAAAGCCCTATAGATGGGGTTTTAAAGATGAAGATAAGAGTATATTACGAGGACACAGATGCAGGTGGTATTGTG
>JALSJI010000009.1 GCA_026989435.1 Sulfurovum sp. | reverse complement strand
GCCACCATTTTTTACAGCAGATTTTGACTCTACATTAAATGTGATAAGTAAATAGAGGCTGATACTCATGAGTTGCCATGCAATGGTCAAGATAATAAGGTTATTACTCATTATAAGCAAATAAATGGCTGAAAATATGAAGTTTAAAAGTATGAAAAATCTTTTATAGTTTGGTTCATCCCACATGTATTTTTTAGAGTATTTTCGGATGACAAGTCCCAAAATAGCTACATAAGGAACTAGTACAGAAGAGAGTTCATTGTAGACCAAAAGTCCATCAAATCCATAGATAGCACTGTCATTACTCATGACATAATAGGTACCCAGAAGTGCCAAAATAGCTACTCCTGATGAGAGAAAAAGACTTACCTTTGGCATCATCTCTTTCTTTGTGACAAATGTTAGCACAAGTGCGATAAGTATAGGGATAAACGGTATAAACAGAACTAATTTTTCCATAGAAAAAAGACCTTTAATATTTAAGTTTTTATACATAATGTAATCTAAAATTGCTTGGCTATACGGCATATTATCCTTACGTTACAAGATAAAAACAAGAGGATAAATTCAGTATAAATAATACATGAATAATAACTAATTTAGTAAAGATATAGGTGAGTAGATAGAGATAGTTTTTTTTTATTTTGTATGTGAGGAGATATGAAACATTTCAAAAGATATAAATATCTTAGAAATACAAGGGTTTTTGTTTATGCTCCGGTTCCCTTATAGATTTTTTCGAAGTGTTCGGCAAGCTCTGCGGTATAGACTGCGGCACTTGTTACATCACAATTAAAGACATTTGAAAAACATTCCGGTTCTTCAAAAAGTTCCGGTTTTTGCTCAATCACCTTTGTGGCTTCAAGCAGTCCTTGATGATTTTGGGATGCATATTGTAATGCAGCAACAAATACCTCAATTTTTTTACCGGGGAACTGCTCCTCTAGTATCTCTTTGATAGCAGGGTCATTTTTATAATCATGAAGAAGTTTTTCTACCTGCTCGTAAGAGAGGTATGCTCCACCGCTAAAGGCACCTTGGAGCTTATTGGTATAATGTAGGTTTTCTATGTACGCCGATGGAACGATATCTGTCCAATCGCTCACATAGGTTTGATGGAATTGTGTATCAATAATACCTGAAATTGCCGAGCCTTGTACAAAGAAAAAAGTTTCAAAAAAGCCTTGTGAGATAGCGATGAAGTAGGCATGCCATTTGTTAAAATTATCATAATCAAGCGCACGGGAGTGCTCTATGACGGTTTTATATTTGTTTTTGTAATAGGCCTGCACCTCTTCTTGCGTATGCTCTTTGCATTGCCTCTGGGAAATACGCTGCTTCAATGTATTACAGACCCCTATATCTTCAAAAGCATCAAAATACCATGTATGCATTTGCGTTTTGGAAATAGGGTGGTAACTGACACTGAAATCCATATTTTGACCTTTGGTTTTGTTTATGCGGGAAGATACATTAACTTCTCTTAGAAAGAGATTATAGAGAGTGCTTTGGGTTCATTTGACGGATATAAATATCAATTTGGTATAATGTGAATCATTTTAGCTAAGGATAGATAATGTCGAACATTGCACAAGCCGCTATATTGTTTGGTTCAGAAGAAGAGAGTAAAACACTGCAGCAGGAGAGAAAAAGTCCCTATGACGGCAGGGTAGTTAGTAAGGCTCCAGTTTGTGATGCAGAGGATGCAAAAAGAGCACTTAAGATAGCAAAAAAAGCGGCAAAAGAGGCTATAAAAACGCCTTTATCTCAAAGAATTTTATGGTTAGAGGATGTGGCTAAAAAGTTAGCAGAACAAAAAGAAGACTTTGCTTTGATGTTGGCAAAGGAAGTGGCAAAGCCTATTTCTTTTGCACGTATCGAAGTCGATCGCTGTATAGAGACTGTAAAACTTACTGCGATGGAACTTTCCTGCTTACACGGAGAGACTATCCCTACAGACGTGATGCCAAGCGGTAAAAAGACTTTGGCGTATTTTAGGCGTGAACCTGTGGGTGTGGTAGCGTGTATTACGCCGTTTAATTTCCCTCTCAATCTCGTAGCACACAAGATAGCCCCAGCCCTTGGTGCAGGTAATACCGTGGTACTCAAACCTACGCCAGAAGCACCGATGGTAGCTTATATGTTTGCGAAACTTTTTGTGGACTCGGAGTATGCCGTCAAAGATGCACTCTCGGTAGTCTATGGAGATGCAGAGGTGGGCTCGGCATTGGTGACTTCAGACATTCCTAGAGTGGTTTCTTTTACAGGTTCCGTGCCTGTAGGGAAAATCATTATGCAACAAGCAGGCATCAAAAAAGTGAGCCTTGAACTAGGTGGGAATGCTGCAAGTTACATCGATAAAAGTGCAGATTTGAAGCTTGCTGCGAAGCGTTGTGCTTTTGGTGCATTTTATAACTCCGGACAAGTGTGTATCTCCTTACAGCGTATCTATATTCATGAAGAGGTTTATAAGGAGTTTGCAAAACTTATTGCCAAAGAGACAAGCCTCTTAAAGGTAGGTTCACCGTATGACGAAGATACTTTTATGGGACCACTTATTGATGAGGACTCTAAGGAGAGAGCCAAAGCATGGATAGCCTCTGCAGAAAATGAGGGTGCAAGCGTCATCGCAGGAGGAAAAGAGGTAGATGGTGTTTTTGCTCCTACGGTGATGGCAGATGTGACCGATGAGATGAAAATTGTGTGCGAAGAGGTCTTTGCCCCTATCGTCTCTTTAGTCTCGGTTCCCTCATACGATAGTGCAGTTGAGAAGATGAACGACTCTCCCTATGGATTGCAATTCTCCATTTTTACGAATGATTTAGCTATGACTCAAGCTTTTATAGAAGATGCCGAGTGCGGCGGAGTGGTGATTAATGATATCCCAACACTTCGTTTTGATGTGCAGCCTTATGGTGGTTCTAAGCTCTCAGGTGTAGGACGTGAAGGGCCTAAATGGGCATTGGAAGAGTTTACAGAAGTGAAGTCCGTTGTGATTTGTTAAGCGAGTTTTGATATGCTTATGAAAATAATGATTTAGGATTTTTAAGATGGATAGTATATTTCAGCCGGGTTTTTTAGGGACGCGTGCACCGTTGTTTATGGATATAGTATCGGTTATCGTAGTTTTATTGCCTTTTTTGATTTTCGGAGCCATTGGACTTGCAAAGAGAGAACACTACGGGGCACATGAGCAAGTGCAAAAACTGCTTTTTGTTATTACGGTTATTGTTGTGGCATTTTTTGAGTTTGGTGTGCGTTATGTAGGCGGATATAAAACGTTAATGGAAGGTAGCTCCGTAGGGCATAACTATCTTGTCTATGTGCTAGTTTTTCATATTTTTATCTCCGTGGTAACATTGATACTCTGGATTGTTACTCTGTCTCGTGCCAGACGTTACAAGAGACAAAAAACATTGCCCGGAATGAATTCGATTTCACATAAGAAAGAGGGATATCGTACATTTATCGGCATTATTTTAACAATGCTGACCGGAGCTTGGGTCTATGCATTGTTATTTATTGTTTAGGAGTCCGGCATAGAGACAAAAAAAACAATTGCAATTTCAGCATGTCTTTTGGGAGAGAAGTGCCGTTATGATGCAAAAGATAATAAAGATGAAGCCTTGCTTGCACAGCTTCAAGACCATAGGTTGATTCCTTTTTGTCCGGAAGCGTATGCATTTGGTATACCTAGGCCAACGATGGATTTGGTCAAAACAGATGATGGAAATCGAGCTATATCCAATGAAACGGGAGAAGATCTCTCGTTGGCAATCGAGCATTATGCAAAAAACTTTTTTGATACCCATAAAGAGATAGATGTGTATATCGGAAAAGATCGAAGCCCTAGTTGCGGTGTATGTACGGCCAGGGTTTATGATGAGCATGGAGAGTTACTCTCTTCTACGCAGGCAGGGCTTATGACTAAAGAGGCTCTTAAAAGAGGGATTCTCTCTATAGATGCCCGGCAGTACGAAGGAGTCCAATGAGATATATCTATCTATTCATGCTAGTTACATCTGCACTCTTTTCAAATATAGATCAAGAGGATACTGCAAAGCAGGCGATTGTTAAAATATACACTACGGCAAAAATACCCAATTATCAGGTGCCGTGGTCCTCTTCGATGCGATCAAGTACAGGTTCAGGTGCTATTATAGAGGGTGGATATATTTTGACAAATGCCCATGTGGTGGCAAATCATGCCTTTATCGAGGTACAGAGATACGGACAGCGAAAACGTTATGTCGCTACCGTATATGCTATATCGCATCAGGCAGATTTGGCATTATTAAAAGTGGATAAGGAGGCATTTTATCACGGGGTTACCCCATTAACATTTGGGGAGTTACCGCGTGTAGAACAAAAAGTAGTAGTCTATGGCTATCCTATGGGTGGTTCAACACTCTCTGCTACTATAGGAGTAGTTTCACGCGTAGAGCACCATATTTATGCACATAGTGGAGAGATGTTTTTAGCTATACAGGTGGATGCAGCGGTAAACCCAGGAAACTCCGGAGGTCCTGCACTTTCAGATGGAAAAATTGTAGGTGTGGTGATGCAGATGATTACCAAATCACAAAATATAGGCTATTTGGTACCGGTGAGCATGGTTAAACATTTTATTGAGGATATGAAAGACGGGAAGTATGACGGTTTTGCAGATTTGGGGTTGGGGACACAAAAACTAGAGAACCCGTCATTAAGGAGCTATTATGGGCTTGATGAGAATACTACGGGGGTACTGATTCATAAAATTGTTTACAACTCTACATTAAAAAACCTCTTAAAAGAGGGGGATATATTAACCCATGTAGATGGTTTTGATATCGAAAATGACGGAACAGTGGCATTTAGGAAATATGAATATACGGATTTTCATTATGCAGTCGATGCTTATCAGATGGGTCAAAAAGTCAAACTCGGCATTATACGGGATAATAAACCTTTAGATGTAGAGGCAGAGCTTAAATATACTGCGGATGACATCTATTTGGTTAAAACCACTAGATATGACAAAATGCCGACCTATTTTGTCTATGGCGGGTATGTATTTTCTCCTTTGACACGTAATCTTATACTCTCGACAAACAGTAACCGTCTTATACTCTCTTATTTGGCAGGGCAGTGGCAAGAGGAGGATAGAAAAGAAGTTGTAGTATTGTTGAAAGTACTTGCTTCGGATTTAACCAGAGGCAGCAACAATTTTTCCATGTGGCCTATCGATAAGATAAATGGTGAAAACTTTGTAGATTTTAAAGATTTTTACAACAAAATTAAAAATGCTTCCGGAAAGTATATCGTACTTGAGGATGAAGATGGGGTTAAGGTGATTATCAATAGAGAGGAAGTTGCTTTAAAACAAGATGCTATTTTGAAAAAATATAATATCGAATATGACAGATCAGCCGATTTAAGAGGTTAGTCGTATTTTTTAAATTGTTCCAGCCATGCTTTATCTTCCGTGTTTAATTTACCAACACGTTCAAGCAGTTTGGTTTTGATATTTTGGAGATCTTCTCTCTCAAGATATTCCAGTAATGCAGGATTGATAGTGCTCTCTTCTTTACCATAGGCAATCAATTTTTCTATTTCTGTAAGAAGTCTCTCTTTGGAGGGTTCATTTTCTTTGTCCATTTTGATATACTATCTAAAAAATTATAAGGAAATAGCATGTTGCAAGTAGGTGATAGTGTACCGGATTTTTGTTTACCCAATCAAGATGAAGAGGAGATATGTTTTCGAGATATCAAAGGCAAGTGGATAGTGCTCTATTTCTACCCAAAAGACAATACTCCGGGTTGTACTACGGAGGCAGTAGAGTTTACGGAGGCTTTACCGGATTTTGAAAAGTTGAATACCCTTGTGTTGGGTGTAAGTCCGGATAGTCCCAAAAAACATAGAAATTTTATAGAAAAAAAAGGGTTGAAAATCACCTTACTCTCCGATGAAGAGAAAGAGTTGTGTAAGCTTTTTGGCGTATGGCAACTCAAAAAATTTATGGGCAGGGAATATATGGGGGTGGTGCGTTCTACTTTTATAATGAATCCTGAAGGAGAGATAGCATATATGTGGACGAAGGTAAAAGTCAAAGGGCATGTTGGCAGTGTAGAGGAGAAATTAAAAGAGTTGCAAGGATAATTTGACATTTTTTGACAAATTTAAAGTATCGTTTTTTTCTGAAATACTTAATTTGGGGAAAAGAAAAAAATGATATTTGATGGCATTTTTTCACAAAAAAGAGATTCAAGAAACGGTATAAAACCGTTACTTTTTGCTACATTTGAGATCGCATTATTAATCATGTGTATCTATTTTATTTCTACTTTTAATTTACCTATTGTTAGTGCATTCTCTTATATTGCTGCGATGATATATATTATTACAACGGTTATTCCTAGATATAAAAAGGCAAAAAAAGAGCAGAATATTTCCTAAATTCAATACCAAAACTTTGACATTTTTTGACATTTTTGTTTCATCATAACAGATAGTAAAATAAACAGTTATCTGAAAAGGAAAGAGATGAAATCACAATGTTTGGCAGGTCTATTGTTGTTAGGTTTAAGCGGCAGTTTATATGCAGGGATGAACTCTAAAGAAGTCACGCCTGTAGTAGAGGTACCTTTGGTTGAAGATAGGGACAATAGAGATTATACTTTCGGATTGAAGGCAGGTACTTTGGGAGTGGGAATGGATATCTCCACACCCATTTTCCAAGATACGGCACTCAGATTGAATTTAAACGGTTTACAATACAATCGTATTGAAGAGATAGACGGCATCTCTTATGACGGTACGCTAGATTTTTTTAGTGTGGGCATGCTGTTGGACTATTTTCCTTTTGAGAGTACGGGTTTTCGCCTCACTGGCGGGGCATATTATAATGCAAACAAATTCACGGGCATTGCAAAACCGATAGATGTAAGCAATGTAGAGATTAACGGGGTTACTTACGGTATTGACGATGTTGGAAGGCTTGATACCGAAATCACCTTTAATAGGATTGCTCCATATGTAGGTTTGGGTTGGGGAAATGATGTACGTTTTGAAGGTTGGGGCTTTAATCTGGATGTCGGTGCAATGTATCAAGGTACTCCTAATGCAGTGTTGGATGTGCATGTAAATAATTCTATGTTAGAGTCTCAGATACGCAATGATGTTGAAGCCGAAAAGCAGACTCTTCTGGATGACATTGAACAATATAAGATCTATCCCGTGATTATGGTGGGCGTAGATTATACCTTCTAGTTACAGAGTAACTCTGCAACCTATAACACAGCTTGTACGGCAAGCATTACACAATAAAAGATGCCGTGCTTTATCTTTTTTATCTCTTTTTTATCTCTTTTTTGGTAACATATTGACTCATTTACGATAATGAAAAATACACATGTAGTTATTCCTTGCACGGTTGTGTGGTTTTTTCTTTAAGAATTCACATTAAGGACTACAGCGGACAAAACCTAGTGATGAAGCATATGTGCTTTTAACCGAGCTTTTAGTGAAAAGCTCTATTAACGATATATACCAAGGAGAAAATAATGGTAACGATGAAAGACCTGTTGGAGTGTGGCGTACACTTCGGACACCAAACAAGAAGATGGAATCCAAAAATGAAGAAATTCATATTTGGTGCAAGAAAAAATATCTATATTATTGACCTTCAAAAAACTCTTAGATACTTCAAATATACCTACAATGTTGTAAGAGATGCAGCTGCCGAGGGGCAGACAATTCTGTTTGTGGGGACAAAAAAGCAAGCTAGATCAGCAGTAAAAGAGCATGCCGAGCGATGCGGTATGCCTTATGTAGCAACAAGATGGTTGGGCGGTATGCTTACAAACTATCCAACCATGAAAAAATCTATTAGAAAACTTGAAATTATTGAGCAGATGGAAGAGAATGGTCAGCTAGATTTGCTTACTAAAAAAGAGGCATTGATGCTTTTAAGAAAAAAAGAGAAGCTCTCTTCCTACCTTGAAGGTTTCAGACATATGAAAAAACTTCCTGAGATGATGTTTGTGATTGATGCAGTCAAAGAGCATATTGCGGTTAAAGAGGCAAAACGTATGGGTATGAAAGTGGTTGCCCCGCTTGATACCAACTGTGATCCTGATGTGATTGATTATCCAATTCCAGGCAATGATGATGCAATTCGTTCCATTAACCTTTTTTGTCAGGAGATGGCAGAGGCGATTATAGAGGGTAAAGCAGCGTATGCCGAGGCAAACGGAGAGGAGGTGCAGGAGGTAAGTGCCGGTGAAATGAAAGCTGTTATGGCTGAAGCGGCACAAGAGAGTGCTGAGGAGAATAAGGTATCGGATGTGAGCACAACAGAAGTCGAAACAGTCACGGAAGAACAACATGATACCTCTGTATCGACGTCACAAGCAGAGGCAAAAGCTCCTATAAAAGAGAAGGGTGATGATTTGACTAAAATCAAAGGTGTGGGTAAAGTCTATGCCGGAAAACTTAATGATGAGGGCTTTTATACCTTTGATGATGTGGCAAATATGACTGAAGCACAGATTCAAGTGATGGAAGAGAAATACTCTTTCAAAGGTGATTTTAAAGAAGCAGTAGCATCTGCAAAAGAGTTGGCGGAGGTAAAATAAATGGCAAATTTCGGACCAAAAGATATTAAAAAACTTAGAGAGATGACTGATGCGGGATTGATGGATTGCAAAAAGGCATTGGCAGCCTCTGACGGGGATATGGATAAAGCAGTAGAGTGGTTAAGAGATCAAGGGATAGGTGCAGCGGCAAAAAAAGCAAGTAAAACAGCGGCTGAAGGTGCTATCGGTGTGAAAGTAGAGGGCAAAAGAGCGGTGATTGTTGAGATTAACTCGCAAACAGATTTTGTAGCCCAAAATGAAAAGTTCCTCTTGCTGATGGATGAGGTAGTCAACCATGCCTTTGATCATGCTCTTTTAGATGCAGAAGCGATTAATGCTTCAAGTATCAATGGTGAATCATTTGCAGAGTATCTCGCGCAAAAAGTGGCAGTAATCGGTGAAAATCTTGTCGTAAGACGAGCAGGTTTAATAGATGCAGATGAGACGACAGCAGTCAATGCCTATGTACATTCAAACAAACAAAACGGTGTGATTATTGAAGCAAAATGCGAATCAGCAGAGTTAGCAGAGAAGATGACGCCGGTACTTAAAGAGATTGCAATGCACGCAGCTGCAATGAGCCCTTCAACGCTTTCTTATAAAGATTTTGATGCAAAGTATGTTGAAGAGGAGACAAAAGGTAGAATTGTAGCGATAGAAAAAGAGAATGAAGAGCTGGAACGTCTCGGTAAACCGCTTAAAAATGTGCCGGAGTTTATCTCTATGAGTCAGCTTACAGATGAAGTCATGGCAAAAGTAGAGGAGAGACTCAAAGCAGAGCTTGCAGCAGAGGGGAAACCGGAAAAAATCTGGGACAAAATATTGCCAGGTAAAATTGCCAGATTTATCTCTGATAATACCACGTTAGATCAAGAACAGTGTTTGCTTGATCAAAAATTCGTCATGGATGACAGTAAAACAGTAGCTGAGTATTTTGCAGAAAAATCAGGCGGAAAAGCTGAGATTACAAATTTCATCAGACTTGAGGTAGGTGAGGGAATTGAAGTAGAAGAGGAAGATTTTGCTGCAGAAGTGGCTGCACAAATGAACAAATAGTTCTTCTGCTTCATTGCATTAAAACAATGCTTTCTGATGCCTGATACGCTTTTTGATAAATTTGCAAGAAATTAGAGGCGTACGCCTCTTTAGATATTTTCCTTTTTCGGTCTATATTTATATAGACTAAATCAATTTCCCGCTTACTTTATTATGTTAAAATAACTTAATTTATTTCAAGGTTTATCATGTCCCAAATGCTTTTGGAAGCTACTTGTATTTCTCATAGTTTTGACTATACACTTTTTACCGATATCGACTTTACTTTAGAGTTTTATGAATCTAAAGCTATCGTGGGCCGCAGTGGTTCGGGCAAGTCGACGCTTTTACATATCTTCTCTACCTTTATGAAGCCCGATAAAGGGAATGTTAGGCTCTTTGGTGGAGATTTATATAGGTTAAAAGCGTATGAGATAGAAGCTTTACGTCGTTATCATGTTGGGATGATCTTTCAGTTTCATTATCTATTTAAAGGTATGACGGCAATGGAAAATATAGAAGTTGCATCTATGTTAAGCGGAGAGAGAATCGAAGAGAGCTTTTTGAAAAAGTTAGAGATAAAGGAGCTTCTGTATCAGCGAATCGGTGATCTTTCAGGTGGACAGCAACAACGTGTCTCTATTGCACGTGTGCTTAGTAAAAAACCACGTCTTATTTTTGCCGATGAGCCTACAGGCAATTTAGATAAGGAGACGGCAGCGCTTGTGATGGATGTACTCTTGGAGTATTGTAAGACCACGGGTGCAGGTTTGTTGTTGGTAACGCATGATGAGGAGATGGCGGAGCGTTGTGCAAAAGCCTATAGACTGGAAAATAAAAGTTTAAAACTTTTATAGAGTTTAAGTTATTTTGCTTGAGCGATAAGTACACCCTCTAAGAGTTTATCAAGGTCTCCGTCGAGTATGGCATCTACATTGGTATAGGGGATATTAGAGCGCGTATCTTTGATCTGCTGGTAGGGTTGCAGGACGTAAGAGCGTATTTGGTGTCCCCAGCCGATTTCACTTTTTTCAACTCCATCCATAGCGGCTTGTTTTTTAGCCGTTTCATATTCAAAGAGACGTGACTTTAGCATCTTCATCGCTGCAGCTTTATTTTTGTGTTGGCTTCTGTCGTTTTGACATTGTACGATAATATTGGTTGGGATATGGGTGATACGTATAGCAGAGTCAGTGGTATTAACGTGTTGTCCTCCGGCACCACTTGAGCGGTAGGTGTCTATACGGATATCTTTATCTTCTATAACGATGTCAATGTCGTCATCTATCTCCGGAGAGACCATCACTGAAGAGAAAGAGGTATGACGCTTGGCATTAGAGTCAAAAGGGCTGATACGCACGAGTCTGTGTATACCGTTTTCTACTTTGAGGTATCCATAGGCATTTTCACCTTTAACGATGAAAGAGACATCTTTTAGCCCAGCTTCTTCTCCCGGTTGATAGTCAAGCTGTTCTACTTTAAAACCACGGCGTTCTGCCCAGCGTAGGTACATGCGGTAGAGCATAGATGCCCAGTCTTGGCTCTCCGTTCCCCCGGCTCCGGGGTGAATGGAGACGATGGCATTGTTACCGTCATGTTCACCGCTTAGCATCATTTGAATTTCAAGCGCATTGGTACGTTCTTGCAGGTTCTCGGCATCTTCAAAGAGCATTTCAAGTGTCTCTTCATCTTTTTCAGTCTTAGCCATCTCAAAGTACTCCAGAGCATCGGAAACGGCATCATGGGCATCGGTATAGGTTGTAAGGATACGTTCTGTTTTGGTTTTTTCTTGAGAAATTTTTCCAGCTTGCTCCGTATCATTCCAAAAGTTTGGATCTTGTTGCATTTTCTCTATTTCATCCAGTCTTGCTTGCAGGGCATCCGGCTTTACGATATTTTTGATATTTTCCATCTTGACAGTAAGAGATTTAAGTAATTCGCTGTATTCGTATGTATCCATAGTGAAACCTATCTATATTTTGGTAAAATTTTACCAAAATATAACAAAATTGAGGGTTAGAAATGGTGATTGCTAGGACAATAGAGGGGTTGCAAGAGGCTAAACAAAAGTTCTCGGGAAGTATCGGTTTTGTACCAACGATGGGGGCATTGCACCAAGGACACCTCTCACTCATACAGCATGCACGCAGAGAGAATGAGCATCTTATTGTTTCTATTTTTGTGAATCCTACGCAGTTTTTAGAGGGGGAGGATCTTGATAGTTATCCTCGCAAAGATGAGGCAGATATCAAAATCTGTGAATTAGCAAAAGTAGATATACTCTTTATGCCAAGCATAGATGCGATGTATGAAACGGATGAGCTACGTATCGGCGCACCTGCTATACGTGGGTATGTATTAGAGGGAGAAAAGAGACCCGGACATTTTGACGGGATGTTGCAAGTGGTGATGAAACTGCTTAATCTCAGCGGTGCCGACAATGCCTATTTTGGGAAAAAGGATGCACAGCAGTTAGCACTTATTACGCAGATGGTTAAAAACTATTTTATGGATGTCAATATTGTACCTTGCGAGATAGTAAGAGATGAGCGAGGTTTGGCTCTTAGTTCTCGTAATGTCTATTTGGAAGGTGATGAGAAAGAGCGAGCTTTGTGTCTCTCTGCATCGCTTAAAAAAGCAACCCAAATGGTATTGGCAAAAGAGTTGGATGCGGAGACTATAAAAAAAGCGATGCTGGAAGTTCTAAAAGATGCAGACCAAGTAGAGTATATTGCTATAGTAAATAGGGAGTTTAAGGCTTTAAAAAAAGTGGAGATAGGCAATACTATCATACTCGTAGCAGCCTGGGTAGGCAAACCAAGGCTTATAGATAATCTATGGATCTAAAAGAGATCTGCATCCATATCACTTATAGGAATATTCTGTTTTGGTTGAGATTTTGTTTTCTTCAATAGTGTAGAGGGTTCATTCTCCTCTTCTTTGTATGCAGACTCGGTTTCAGGCTCATAGGGCTCTAGAGATTCTTGTATCTCCATACGTACTTTTGGTTTCTTTTTTACTTTAGGATTTGTCTGTTTTTTCATTTTTCCCTGAAGATTAAACAGAGATTTGACAGAGTGTGATTTCTTTTTCGTTTTGACAGCCTGATCTATCTCTTCTTGCGTCATCTTTATATCTTCTATACGCTCTTGAGTCACATCAGTTGCTGGAATATCATCATAGATTGATTCGTTTTGTTTTACTTTTTTTGCTTGTTTTGGATCAGGTTTAAGGTATGACTCTTCTACTAATATCTGCACAAGATTCCTAAAAATCGGTACTGCTGATTCAGAGGCAAAGTATTTGTTTTTTGCTTTGGGTTTGACTACTAGTACGCCTATGGTATATTTATGTCCTTTTTTATCATTGGCAAAGCCATAAAAACTACTGTGATATTCACGTGTGTAGCGTCCTTTTTTTGCTATGTGGGCTGTACCTGTTTTCCCGCCAATCTCTAAACCCGGATATTTGGCTTTTATGCCTGTACCTTTTTGTACAACTTCAATGAGAATATCGTGTATCTGTTTGGCAGATTTTTTGCTGATGGCCTTTAAGTTTCCCATTTTAGGATCTAGAGTATACTGGTTTCCTTTTTTATCAGCTAGGTAGTTAACAATACGTGGCGTGACGGCAACACCGTTATTGTTAAATGCCGAGTAGGCTTTGAAGAGTTGGGAAAATGTTGTTAGCATTCCATAGCCGTATGATGAGTTTGCTCTGTGTATTTTATGATTGAGAAGATGCAGTGGTTTGAGGCGTCCCGGTACATCACGTGAAAGATCTATGCCCGAGGGTTTGGCAAGTCCAAATTTTATAAGACCTTCTCTAAACTGTTTGCCTGTTAGCCGCCATGCGATTTGAGAAATACCTATATTTGAAGAGTGTACGATAATGCCTCTGGCATCTAGTGATTCAAACTTGTCATCATCTGTAATTTTGTGTCTTTCTCCAATTTCCATTTCTCCATTGTAGGTGCTAAACCATGTGTTAGGTTTGATTTTCGTTTTATCAAATGCAATAGCCAGCGTAAGCGGTTTAATGACAGAACCTGCTTCGTGGGGATACTCGGAAAATTTTGGATTTAGTGCGGGAATATCTTTTTGTCTGATATGTGCAGGATTATAACGCTCTGAGCTTGCAAGGGCTAGTACTTTTCCCGTATCACTTTGCATCACTCCTACGAGTATTTCGTCTGCAATAAGGGTTTTTTTCATGCCATCAAGCATCTTTTCTACCCTACGTTGAAAAGAAAGCGGTATATTCAGGTGTAAATCCAAGCCATCAACACGGTTTTGTCTGATACTGTTTTTATCATGTATTAAGGTACCCAGCACATCGCGTTTTCCTTTGAAAAATCCGTCTTTTTTAGAGTTAATATGGATTTCGTAATGACGTTCAAGCCCTTTTTGTCCCTGAGGTCTGGTGTATGTGCCGTCACTTTTTTTTCTTACATATCCCAAGATCGGGCTTAAAACATCTTTGAGAGGAAAGCGTCTACTCTCTCCGTTTTCTATGATATCAAGTCCATAGACCACCTCTATACCCGAGGGTGTTTTAATAGACTGAAATACCTTCATTTTTCGTAATTTATAGGCCAGTGACTTGAGTTGCATAGCGGTGTGGGTAGGAAGTGTTCTAGAAAGCACGATATTTCCCTGTATCATCTCTCCTTTTTTGTTTTTAAATTTTTTCTTAATCTCTTCTTTGGGGATACCGCTGTAGATTGAAAAGAGTGTGATAAAGAGTGTTCTTTTTTCAGGTTTTATACTTGCACCTCTAATGACTGCTTGGTAGATTTTTTGTGAATTAGAAAGCGTATAGTTGTCTTTTGAAATAATATCCCCTCGAAAAGATCGGTCATGAATAATCGTATTATGGCTGGGAATTTTCCTGTCTGAAGAGATAGTTTTGAGTATGGCAAAGAGAAAAATACCCATAGCACATACCAGAAGTAAAAAGAGTACAGTAATTTTGTACTTTCTTTGGTAAATAGCTTTATTCTGTATTTTTTTAGACATATTTCTTCTTCCTAAGTTGTAGCATTTTATCCAATTTATCTATTAAATTGGATAAAATGCTATTGAATTCAGAACTAAAAAGAGAAGAGATGATAGATAAACCTTTATTAGCCGGTGTTATGGCTTTGTTGACGCTTTCTTTGGTAATGAGTTATTCTCTTTCTACCTATGTCGTTACCTATTACGGCTATGAGGATTTTCATTTTTTTATCAGACAGAGTTTAGCAGTGTGTATTGGTTTTGTGATGATGATTCTATTAAGCAGGTTAGATCCGGATAGATGGTTTTCAGGCTTGGGGCTAGTCTTGTTTTTTCTCTTTTTTATTATCATGATCGCTATGCAGTTTTTACCTTCGTCATGGGTAAAGGAGGTAGGTGGAGCAAAGAGGTGGGTACAGATGGGAGGTATCTCCATGGCACCTGTTGAGTTTTTTAAGGTGGGGTTTGTTTTTTTTCTGGCATGGAGTTTTTCACGGAAACTATTGGATAAGAATAGAATGGGTTTTTTGGAAGAGGTTCGTATATTTTCCCCCTATTTGCTCGTTTTTCTTATGGCAGTAGTGGTTATTGCAGTGTTTCAAAAAGATTTGGGACAGGTGGTTGTTTTGGGTGCAACATTGATGGTTTTGTTTCTTTTTATCGGCTCATCTTTTAAATTCTTTTTGGCAGTGCTTTCAAGTGTCTTTGCCGCATTTATTGCATTGATCTTTTTTGCTCCGCACCGTGTGGCACGTATTAAATCATGGTGGGGAACGGTACAGGACAAGATTTTATCATCGTTGCCTTTTGAATCGATGCAGCATTTACGTGTAGAGGCCGTAAAAGAGCCGTATCAAATCTCAAATGCACTTAATGCGATATATAATGGAGGATTTTTTGGTCGGGGTTTAGGCAACGGACAGTTTAAGTTGGGTTATTTAAGTGAAGTGCATACAGATTTTATTTTGGCAGGTATTACGGAAGAGTTGGGGTTTTTAGGCCTATTTTTGGTTACTTTGACGATGCTCTTTGTGATATTTCGTATTTTCAAAATAGCTGCAAAGGTGAAAGATCCTATGTACTATCTCTTTTGCATAGGAGTCGGATTGCTAATTGCCTTTGCTTTTATACTTAATGCTTACGGTATTTCGGGTATTACGCCTATTAAGGGTATCGCTGTGCCGTTTTTAAGTTACGGGGGATCACATATCTTGGCTTCATGTATTGCCGTGGGGTTTGTGTTGATGATATCCAAGAAAGTACCAAGAAATTTAAAGGGTGAAATGATATGAAAAAAATACTCTATATGTTTCTCTATATGTTTCTTGGCTATGCAAGTGCCAAAAGCAACACGGAAAAGCTAGGTGATGTACTTGCCTTTGTACTACCAGCCGCTGCGTATGGCAGTACTTTTTATATGGATGATGAAGAGGGAAGAGAACAATTTTTTTTGGCGTATGGTTCGGCTATGAGCAGTACTATAGCACTCAAATACACTGTACGAGCTAAGCGTCCGGACAACAACGACAGAGACTCTTTCCCCTCAGGACATACATTGTCAGCTATAAGCGGGGCTGTGTTTATTCATAGACGTTATGGATTGAAATATGCATTACCTGTTTATTTGGGTGCATTCTATACCGGGTATAGCCGGATACGTGTAAGCCGTCATTACCCTAGGGATGTGCTAGCAGGTGCACTTATAGGTGCATTGTCGGGTTGGTATTTTGTTTCCCCTATGCAAAAACTGAGCGTGACACCTAAGGTAGAGAATGGGTATAAAGGTATTCAGGTAAATTATAGGTTTTAAGAAACATGATAGAGGCCAAGATGACAAGCATAGTAATGACAGGCGGCGGCACAGGCGGACATTTGGCTATTATCAAAGCAGTCAAAGAACATTTGAAAGATGAGAGACTTATCTATGTAGGATCTACCAAAGGGCAGGATAGGCAGTGGTTTGAGAATGACGATGATTTTAAAGAGAGATATTTTTTTAAGACGCAGGGGGTGGTCAATCAAGGTTTTATCGGAAAAGTAAAATCACTTTTTTTGTTGGCAAAGGCAACGGTACAGTCTATTAAAATATTACATTCACATAAGGCAACCGTGGTCTTTTGCGTAGGCGGTTTTTCTGCTGCTCCTATGGCATTTGCCGCTAAGCTAACAGGTATCCCCCTTGTGATACATGAGCAAAATGCAGCACTTGGTTCTCTTAACAGAGTGCTAAAGCCTTATGCAGCAGAGTTTATATCATCATACCTTGATGAGAGTCCTATTAAAGCATACCCTATAAAAGAAGTTTTTTTTGATAATGCAAGGGTAAGAACTGCCGTAAAAACTATCATCTTCTTGGGAGGGTCTCAAGGGGCTAGAGTTATTAATAACTTGGCACTGCAAATGGCTCCTAAGCTAAAAGAAAAAGGTATTAACATTATCCATCAAGCAGGGGCTAAAAACATTGAAGAGGTTAAGAAAGAGTATGCCTCTTTGGGTATAGAGGCTGAGGTATTTGGGTTTACCGAAAAGCTGGCAGAGTATATGCATAAAGCAGATTTTGCTATTGCACGCTCCGGTGCTTCAACACTTTGGGAGTTAAGTGCCTCGGCTGTACCGGCACTCTATATTCCCTATCCTTATGCAGCAAAAGACCATCAGTATTACAATGCTCTGTTTTTGGTAGAAAAAAACCTTGCATGGCTTATGCGAGAAGAGGAGATAGCAGTATCTAAAGTATGGAGTATTTTAGATGAAGATATGGAAGAAATAAGTCAAGGGCTGATAGATACCGTGGAGAAAGAGGGGAGTTTGAAGATTGCACAACTCTTAAGCTCTTATTGATAGTTTTTATCCTATCTGCTTTGAATGCGAATTGACCTCACAAACATCCCACAATTTAACGTCATACTCCTAAAAGATTGCTTGAAGGAGTATGATGATGAAAAAATTTATATATCTATTTACTGTACTGTTTGCCTTGTTCTCTTTTAGCGGATGTGAATATAACTATAGAAGGGATGGACTGACCACACTTTTTTTGGTAGATGAGAGAGGGTTCTCCTATGCAGATATACCTTATAAATGTGACTCGATGAGATCATGGGAGCGTACATTGCCAAATGGTGAATTTAGCTTTTTCCCGCAGGAGAGCTGTACTTTTGATTTTGGCAGGCTTGATGGTATGTATGGTGACATGTATGATGATGTGGTGCGTATTACAGATGATCTTAATCGCGGAAAAGGCGGTATTCCTTATGATTGTACTCGTTTTAAGGGTGTCTATACGTATGATGACGGAAGTTTTCAGTATGATCAGTATGATACATGTGTGTTTCATTTGTAGGTTTTGGTAGAAATTGGCACGATTATTAACATTATGACGGAATAGATTTCACTTTTAAGCATCTGTCGGTTTCTTTACCGCATAATAACGCTATTTTAGATAAAATATCCTAATTTATAATTAGGATAGTGATCTTATGGATATCAGAAAAGCATTTTTAGATTTTTTTCAAAGTAAAGGGCATCAGATTATACTTTCCTCTCCTTTGGTGCCCGATGACCCTACACTGATGTTTACCAATGCCGGCATGGTACAGTTTAAAAATATCTTTACCGGTGAGGCACCTATTCCTAAGATACCGCGCGCTACTTCAAGTCAGACCTGTCTTAGAGCAGGGGGGAAACACAATGATCTTGACAATGTAGGGTATACCGCGCGCCACCATACGTTTTTTGAAATGCTGGGTAATTTCTCCTTTGCCGATTATTTTAAAGAGGAGGCGATTGCTTATGCCTGGGAGTTTGTTACTTCAGAGAAATATTTGAATCTGCCTGTTGAGAAGTTGTGGGTGACAGTACACGAGAGTGATGATGAAGCGGAAGAGATTTGGGCAAAGTATATCGTAAAAGAGAGGATTCTTCGTTTTGGCGACAAAGACAATTTCTGGCAGATGGGTGATACGGGGCCATGCGGTCCTTGTTCCGAAATCTTTTATGATCAAGGCGAAGAGTATTTTAACTCTCCTGAAGACAAAATGGGAGGGGAGGGTGATAGATTTTTAGAGATATGGAACCTTGTGTTTATGCAGTACGAAAGAGACAGTGAGGGGAATTTGCATCCGCTTCCCAAACCCAGTATTGATACGGGAATGGGACTTGAACGGGTTGTTGCTATTAAAGAGGGAAAGCTTAACAACTACCACTCTTCACTCTTTATACCGTTTTTGGATAAAATCGGTGAACTTGTAGGCATTAAGTATGATTATGAGGCAAGTAACTCAGCATCCTACAGGGTCATTGCAGATCATTTGCGTTCGTGTTCGTTTTTACTGGCTCAAGGGGTAAACTTTGACAAAGAGGGGCGCGGCTATGTGCTTAGGCGTATTATGAGGCGTGCTATTCGTCACGGATACTTGCTGGGACTACGTGAGCCGTTTATGTATAAGCTGGTAGATACTTTGGTAGAGATAATGGGTAAGCAGTATGACTACCTTGTTAGCAAAGCTGAAGCGATAAAAACTTCTATGAAACTAGAAGAAGAGCGTTTTTTTATGACCATAGAGTCGGGTATTAAGCTTTTTAACGAAGAGCTTGCACGTATGCATTACAATAAAGATAGAGCTACAAGTACGAACAAAAGACCCTATGGATTTAATGCACAAAACATGTTTAAAGCACTGGAAGAGAAACTAGAAAATCAACCAGATTGGTTGGACTCTGAAGTGTTTAACGGAGAAGTGGCTTTTAAGCTTTATGATACCTATGGTTTTCCGCTAGACCTTACCGAAGATATGCTGCGTGAGAAAAATATTAGGCTTGATATGGATGCTTTTCATGCCAAAATGGATGCTCAAAAAGCACAATCAAAGGCAGGATGGAAGGGTACAGGAGACGCAGAAACAACAGGAGATTTTAAAGCACTCAAAGAGGAGTTTGGAGAAAACACTTTTGTAGGCTATGAGACTACCACATGCAAGACAAAGGTATTGGCTTTACTTGATGAGCATTTTGAGCAGGTAACCGATCTGGACGGAAGAGGTTGGGTTATGCTGAAAGAGACACCTTTTTATGCAGAATCCGGCGGGCAGATAGGAGATAGGGGAGAACTCCATATTTTAAATGATGTGGTGAAGGTTTTGGATACAAAAAAGTTTCTTGATATGAATCTTTCCCAAGTAGAAGGAGAACTGTGCATAGGTGACGAGGTGACGGCAGTAGTAGATACTGCACGTGCAGAAATAGAAAAACATCACTCTGCTACTCACTTGCTTCATGCAGGACTTAGAGCAGTATTGGGGGAACATATCAGCCAAGCAGGTTCACTTAATGATGATAAACGTCTGCGTTTTGATTTCTCTCATTCGCAAGCAATGACGAGTGAAGAGATAGCCAAGGTAGAAGCATGGGTGAATGATAAAATCTCACGTGCCTTGCCAAGAGAGACAAAGCTTATGAGCATAGAGGAAGCCAAAAATTCTGGTGCCATAGCACTTTTTGGCGAAAAGTATGGTGAGGAGGTAAGAGTGGTAAGCATGGGGGATGCCTCTGTTGAACTTTGTGGCGGTACACATGTACGTAACGTATCGGAGATTGGTCTGTTTATGATTACTAAAGAATCAGGGGTAAGTGCAGGAGTAAGACGTATAGAAGCCATCTGCGGTAATGCAGCCATAGAGGCAGTAAAAGTTCTACGCGATGAGATGAATACTGTTAAATCAGAACTGAAAAACAGCAATCCTCTAGCAGGTATAGCCAAACTCAAAGAGCAGATAAAGACACTTAAAGCCGAGGTACAAGCAGCACAAAGTGCCAAGAAAACCGAGTTAAGTGCTACAGAGCTTAAAGGCGCAAATGTCATCATAGAAGAAGTAAAAACGGGCGATATCAAAGAGCTGATAGATGAAGCGAAAAACAGATACCCCCATGTTGCTATTATGCTGTTTCAGAAAAAGGGTGAGAAAGTACTCATCGCTTGTGGAAGCAAAGAGATATCTATTAAAGCAGGTGAGTGGATTAAAGCAATAGCCCCCATACTTGGAGGTGGAGGCGGGGGTCGTCCGGATTTCGCTCAAGCCGGCGGAAAAGATGCTTCCAAGATAAATGAGGCAAAAGAAAAAGCGTTGCAGTATTTACGGGAGAACCTATAATGGGTGATTTTTTTGCAAATAATGGACATATACTTGTGTTTTTACATGTACTCTCAGCGATGATTTGGGTAGGGGGTATGATAGCCATGCGTATTGCCGTACATCCTGTCATTGCCCGTGGCGGTATTACCGATGCACAGATGCTCTTAAGTGATAAAATAGCAGAAATTCTAGAGCCTAAACAGAGACTAGGTATTACTTTGCAGACGGTGGGAAGACTCTTTAATTTAGTTATGCCTTTTATTCTCATTCTCTTTGCTACAGGACTTATTATGGCTATCTCACTAGGCGGGCATCATGGACCACTTAAGAGCTTGTTTCTCTCTAAAGAAATCATCTGGACAATTATGACTGTGAATTACGGTTTCATGTACTACAAACGTGCGACTGCATGGAAGATGTTTAATGCAAGACAAGTAAAAGAAGCAAAAGCCAGAATGAAGTGGATGGCAAATGTACTTTTGCCACTGAACATCGTCTTAGGTATTGTGGCACTGTGGATGGGTGTGAGTCTTAGAGGGCTGTGATGCAGATTTGTTTATGTTCACAGTCTGAATCTCGTGCTTTATTGCTTGCTAAGTTTGGCGTGGACTTCATACAAAAATCACCCAAATTCGATGAAGAACAAATTAATACAACCATAGCAAAAGATTTTGTCTATACAGCAAGCAAAGGTAAACTAGAAGCTGCCTTGCGTGAGTTTGGACCGGACATGCCGCAACTGTGTGCAGACACAGTCATAGCAGCATCTGATGGCAGTATCCTTAGAAAAGCAAAAGATGTAGCAGATGCCAAACGCATTTTACAGTTGCAGTCTGGCTCTACTATTTCCATCATTTCCTCCTTGCACTACAAGTCAAAAACCTTAGTTTTTTCAGACATCTCAGCTACGCATTATCATTTTTCCAAGTTTGAAGCGGATGACTTAGAAGACTACCTAAAAAGTGGACTATGGCAAGGCAAAGCAGGGGCTTGTATGGTAGAAGGTTTTTGCAAAAAGTATATCCAGTTTGTAGATGGGTTTGAGAGTACCGCTATGGGCTTGCAGATTGAGGTGTTGTTGCCGTGGTTAGGTAAATAGATGATGTATGAAAATGAACTAAAAGCCCTCAAAAAAGCAGGACGATTTAGAGAGCGTAAGCTTTTTGACGAGAGTTTGGAAGATTTGGCTTCTAATGATTACTTGGGGCTCTCTCGTAACAAAAAGCAGTTTAAAAAAGCAGTCAAACTCGTAAAAGAGTTTGATACACTTACGTCTAAAGCTAGTATGCTAGTAAACGGATATCACCCCATACATCAGCTCTTTGAAGAGACGTTAGCGAAGCAGAACGGTTTTGAAGAGGGGCTTGTGGTAGGCTCAGGGTACTTGGCAAATATGGCTCTCATAGAAGCATTGGTACGTAAAGGCGATATGCTTTTTATGGATGAGGAGTACCATGCTTCAGGAGTCATGGCTGCAGGGCTTTTGGGTGATAGGGTAGTTAGATTTAAGCACAATGATGTGCATGATTTAGCCCAAAAACTAGAGCAGTACCCTGCAAAAAGACAGATCATAGCAGTAGAAGGTGTCTACTCTATGGCTGGAGACTTGTGTGCCAAAGAGATCTTTATGCTTGCTGAAGCACACAAGGCGATGATGATAGTGGATGAAGCACACTCTGCCGGTATTTTGGGACTTAAACTTTTAGGAATTTTTGAGTTTTATGGTATTAAAATAAATGAGCGTCATATCAAGATGGGAACATTGGGAAAGGCGTATGGGTCATATGGGGCATATATTTTGGCTTCATCTGAAATTATCTCTTTTTTAGTCAATCGTGCCAAACCCATCATCTATTCTACTGCTCCTTCCGTGTTTGATACGGCGCTTGCCTATATGAATGTAAAACATATACGAAAACATACAGAAAAGTATAGGAAGAAAATAGTAGCACGTCAGTTACTTGCAAGAAAAGAGACGGGGAGGATAGTACAAAGTCTTATCGTACCGTTTGAACTTAAAGAGAATCAAGAGACACTGTGGATGCAAAGAGGTCTTACGGAACAAGGCTATTTGGTAGGGGCAATACGCCAACCAACGGTAGCCAAACCTATAATAAGGGTAATACTCAATGTAGGGGTACATATAAAAAAAATCCGTCATCTGCTCGTATTGATTAATCACAACAGGGCAGAATAAATAAAAATGATTGCAGAGGTTTTTTGTGTTTAATACTTTGGTTAAAAGTTTAGTAATGCTTTTTATTATTTTTGTAATAATTGTATTTATAGCATTTATCTATGCCTATGAAGAGGTCTCACTCAATGCAGATAAATTGATAAACTATAAGCCGGAGATCTCTTCTATTATCTATGATAGAAACGGTGTACAACTTGCCTATGTATTTAAAAAACAGCATAGGCTCTATGCACGTTACGATGAAATACCCGGATTTTTGACAGAAGCACTTGTGGCTATGGAAGATACGCGATTTTTTGAGCATAACGGTGTGAATCCAGATGCCATCTTAAGAGCGATTGTAAAGGATATAAAAGCAGGGGATTTTGTTGAGGGCGGTAGTACATTGACACAACAATTGATTAAAAATAAACTTTTGAGTAATGAAAAAAAGATCACAAGAAAGATCAAAGAGGCTATTTTGGCACTTAAAATAGAGCAAGAACTCAGTAAAGAGGATATCTTAGAACGATACTTTAATGAAATCTCTTACGGTAATAACTATTTTGGTATCAAAACAGCTGCAAAGGGATATTTTCATAAAGAGTTAGACGATTTGACACATAAAGAGATGGCTATGTTGGTAGGGATACCCAATGCTCCAAGTTTTTATAACCCTATTCGCCATTATAAGCGGGCTTTAGACAGGGCGAATAATGTTTTGTATCGTATGAAGAGTATCGGATGGATATCAAAAGACGATTATTTAAAAGCTGTCAAAGAGTCACCAAAAGTCTATAGAACCTCATTAACACAAAATATCGCTCCTTATATTGTAGATGAAGTATTGAGACGTTTTAAAGGAAAATTGGGGGATATACGTACTGGCGGATACCAAATTTATACAACGATTGATATGAAGCAGCAAGCTATTGCGAGAGATGCCGTACGTTTTGAATATCATAAAGTATTGAAGAGGTATGCAGAAGATGCCAATAGATCTACACTTAATGCAGCTTTTGTCGCAGTAGAGAGTAAAACCGGAGATATTTTGGCTATGGTAGGAGGGGTATCATATAAGCAGTCTGCATTTAACCGTGTGACACAGATTAAGCGTCAGCCAGGTTCGGCTTTTAAGCCTTTTATTTATCAAACTGCTTTAGATATGGGATATAACCCTGCTACACCTTTGACGGATTTGGCACGTACTTTTCAATACTATGATAAAGGAAAACCCAAAGTATGGGCACCTAGAAACTATGAACGAAATTTTAAAGGCTTTATTTCTTTAAGAGAGGCATTGGTTCATTCACGGAATTTGGCGACGGTGAATCTTGTTTCTGATTTGGGTGTTAAGACGATACGTGATAGGCTTGCCTTTTTAGATGTGCCGCATATCCCTAAAGATATGTCTATTTCTTTGGGAAATTTGGGACTTAGCCCTCTTAAAATGGCACAGATATTTTCTGTTTTTGCCAATAGAGGGCATATGATAGCTCCAAGGTTAGTAAGCAAGATCGTCTCTAAGGAGGGAGCAGTGATTTATGAGACGCGTCCCAAGGAGATAGCCAATTTTACCACACCGGAGCAAGCCTATTTGATGACGGATATATTAAAAGACGTGATTGAGCGAGGTACAGGTAAAAATGCAAAGGTGAAGGGGATAGAGCTTGCAGGTAAAACAGGAACTACCAATAAAAATATTGATGCATGGTTTTGTGGCTATTCGCCTGAAATTGAAGTTGTTTCATGGGTAGGCAGAGATAATAATAGACCTATTGGGAAAGGTGCAACGGGTGGAGCGGTGGCAGCCCCGGCATTTGCGTATTATTTTAAAGAACTTATAAGGGTATATCCTGAGGTAAAAAGAACATTTGATATACCAAAAGGTGTTTTTAGAGACGAATACAATGGTAAAAGTGAACTCTATACCAAAGACTCGCCTCTACCTGTTGCGACAAAATCGGAAAGAGAACCACTGATAGACGAGGGGGAAGAGGAAAGTTTTACGGAGGAGAATGAAACAATCACTTTGGAAATAGATACGGGCATGGCAGAGATGATTAATATAGAAGAGGAAGAATCGGAAAATGAGGGTGATGCCTTGCACCCTAAGCCTATTACACCTACACGACCACATTCGGAAGATAGCGGCGAGTTATTTTAGAGGATATTTCCCGTAACAACACATGAGGTATTGATCTCTTGATTGAGTTCTATATTATCAGAGAGGGTGTACTCTTCTTGTATATCTGTTGCATTCGTCTCTTTGCAAATAGGGTCTTTTAGATCTAGTCTGTCTTTTGGTTTGTATGTATTGCAAGAAACATTGTTCTCTTGTACAAACGTTTTGATATCTTTGATTGTTGTAAGAGCTTTTCCTTTTTCCTCTTCATAGGTTTTAATAGAAGCTTTCACTGCATTTTTAAAGTCATCACTTGTACAAACTATTTCAGGTGTGTGTTTGATAATATAAACGATATCTTGTTTAGCAATAGTTTCTATTGTGCTGTTATTACTGTTTCTAAGCTCATTTATGGTTTTTTCACCGTTACAAGCAGTAAAAAGTAGTATAGTAGAGGTGCATAGTGTATAAAATTTTAACATAGGTACTCTTTTTAGAAGGGAGTGTCTATTTTCGGGGAAAACCCGAAAAAAAGATTTAGCAGGAGAATGTAGAGATATATTCGTATGCCGTAGGACGACCCTCTACCGGAATGACATGTCTTTCAAACATATAATCTACATACTCTTTGATAAAGCCTGCATCCATTGCCGGGGCTAAAAAGGCATGATCTTTTTCTAAACCTTCGAGTGCCTCTCTGAAACTGTTTGGAAGTTCCGGAACTTTTCTCTCTTTGAGTTCATCACGGGTGAGTTCAAAGAGATCTTCGTTAAACGGACCTACTAAATCATAGCCACCGTTTTTGATACCGTCAAGTCCAGCCATCATCAATGCAGTAAATGCGAGGTAAGGACATGAGGTTGAATCCGGGAAACGTGTCTCGATACGGGTTGCTTTCTCTCCTGCACCGTAAGGGATACGACAAGCAGCTGATCGGTTTTGGCTAGAGTATGTCAAGATACGAGGTGCTTCAAAACCAGGAAGCAGTCTTTTGTATGAGTTCGTGCTAGGGTTAGTAAATGATGCCACTGCTTCTTTATGTTTGAAAATACCGGAGAGGTAATCTAGTGCAGTTTTGGAGAGGTTTGCATATTCGCCTTCTTTATAGAAAAGGTTTTTTCCATCTTTCCAGAGTGATTGGTGTACGTGCATACCGTTTCCGTTATCATTGTAGATAGGCTTTGGCATAAATGTGGCTGTTTTTCCGTTAAGGTGCGCTACCATTTTGACGACATATTTGTATTTTTGTACATTGTCTGCAGCTGAAATAATATCATTAAATACGATACCGATTTCATGTTGACCTTGTGCAACTTCATGGTGACCAAGTACTACTTCAAGGCCGATTTCTTCAAGAATAAGCATCATTTCTGCTCTTAAATCCACTCCCGAATCTGTAGGCATTACAGGGAAGTATCCTCCTTTTATTCTAGGTCTGTGGCCCATGTTTCCTATCTCATCGTAGTCTGCATCATCGGCCCAATGACCTTCATCTGTTTCTACTTTAAACGATTGATGATTGTCTTTATCAACAATTTTTACATCATCAAAGATGAAGAATTCATTTTCCGGTCCAAAATAAGCAGCATCAGCCACACCGGCATCGTCTAGAGCTTTTAATGCTTTTTTTGCAATAGATCTCGGACATTTTGCATAGAGTTCGTCTTTATAAATATCATAGACATCACAAATAACAATCACTGTAGCATCTGCCGTAAATGGATCGAGGAATGCCGTTTCTACATCCGGTTTAAGAAGCATATCCGACTCATTGATTGGCTGCCAGTTTTCAATAGAAGAACCGTCAAAAGGAAGACCGGCTTCAAGCATCTCGTCACTGACTACCGAACGTCTGTAAGAGATATGGTGCCATGCACCTTTAATATCTGTAAATCTAAAGTCGATGAACGCAACTTCATTCTCTTCACAATATGTATTGAACTCTTTTAGATTGTTCACGAATTTACCCATGGTATAATGCTCCTAAATTTTATTTTATCTATAGCATTATAGCGACAAATAATGAGGGT
Organism: Sulfurovum sp.; assembly: GCA_026989435.1. Taxonomy (GTDB): domain Bacteria; phylum Campylobacterota; class Campylobacteria; order Campylobacterales; family Sulfurovaceae; genus Sulfurovum. The sequence continues at coordinate 4,413 of JALSJI010000009.1, read as the reverse complement.
TGATGAATACTTTTGCTTAAAAAGTAATCAATTGTCTGTTTCGCTCTTTAAAAATGACCGCTTGGGTGTACCCTACTTCTTTAGCTAGAGCAATGGCCTGCTCATATCCTGCACCTATGTGTTTGACTGCATGGGCATCCGAAGAGAAGGTAATAGGGATCTCTAAGCTGTATGCCTCTTGTAAAAGAGGTTTTGACGGGTATATTTCAGCAGTCGGTTTACGTAGTCCTGATGTATTTATCTCCATAACCATGTTTGATTTTTTGATGGCTTTAAGCGCATTTTTTGCTAAGAGTCTCACATCTTTTTTAGGCATAAATTTAAATACTTTTATAAGGTCGAAATGCCCTACAATATCAAACTTTCCGGATTGAGCCATGGTTTCAACCGCTTCGAAATAGGCTTGCCAAATATCATCAATATTTTTTTCTTTCCATCCGCTTAAAAATTCCGGGTTGTCAAAACTCCATTTGTCGATGAAATGTACCGAGCCTATAAGATAATCTATCTTTGCATTCAACACGGAACTATCCATATGTTCCCGGAGCCAGTCTACTTCGTAACCCAGTAAAATTTCTATTTGGTCTTGATATCTTTTTTTTGCATGAAGGACATCTTGAAAGTATGCATTCACCTCTTGAAAAGAGAGCCTATACTCAGGGTCAAAATCCATAGGAGCATGTTCTGAAAAACCGTACACATCAATATCAAGTTCTATGGCACGCTGTATATATTCATCAATTGTACCTGTAGCATGGTTACAACGTACGGTGTGGTTGTGTAAATCTACTCTTGTTTTTTTATTCATAGTATGATTTTATCATAGAAAACTATTTTTTACTACTATTAGGGTAAAATAGGAATTATATACTCCTAAACTCTAAAACAATTGGAAAGAGATGCACAGTGAAAATAAAGTAGAACTTTTAGCTCCTGCAGGAAACCTAGAGAAGATGAAAATTGCTCTAAACTACGGTGCAGATGCAGTATACGGAGGGACAAGTACCTTCTCTTTGCGTATACGTTCAGGCAAAGAGTTTGATATGCAAGCGTATGCAGAGGGTATTGCCTATGCACACAAACGTGGTAAAAAAGTTTATTCAACTGTAAACTCTTTTCCCTTTAATTCACAGTTAAAACTGTATGAAAACCATATCGCTAAAATCGCTGAGCTTAAACCCGATGCACTCATAGTCTCTAGTCCTGGGGTGGTTAAAATCGCTAGAAAAATAGCACCTGAGATTCCTATACATCTCTCAACCCAAGCTAACGTCATGAATGCGATGGATGCAGAAGTTTACTATGATTTAGGGGTAAAACGCATTATCGTGGCACGTGAAATATCATTGAAAGACTGTGAAGCGATTAAAAATCATGTTCCTGATCTTGAACTTGAAATCTTTGTGCATGGATCTATGTGTTTTGCTTATTCTGGGCGTTGTCTCATCTCTTCGCTTCAAACCGGACGTGTACCAAATAGAGGAAGTTGCGCCAATGATTGTCGTTTCCCCTATGAGATTTACGCGCATAATCCTGAGAGCGGTACTACCTTTAGGCTGGATGAAGAAGAGGGCATAGGAACATACGTTATGAATGCAAAAGATATGAATATGGCTTCACATATAGATGAAATATTGAAATCCGGTGTCATAGATTCCCTTAAAATAGAAGGACGAACAAAGTCGTCTTACTATGCAGGTGTGGTGACTAAAGCTTATCGTCATGCGATAGATGACTACTATGCAGGAGATTTTGATGCTATGCGTTATCAAAAAGAGCTTCATACCACACAAAACCGTGGTTTTACCGATGCATATTTGCTTTCTCGTCCTTTTGATAGAAACAATACGGAGTCCAATAACTTCTCGATACAGTATGGTACACACCAAGTAGCAGGACTTGTGAGTGAAGACGGGCTTAGCTGGAAATGTAAAGACAAAACCTGTGTGGGCGACTCTGTTGAGATTGTACTTCCTGTAGGTGCAAGCGTTGAGCTTGTAGATAATGATATCGGCAAAATAGAGCAGATAGCAGGAGCATATGTTATGACGTTTAAAAAAATTATTACTAAAGAGAGTAGAGAGTTAGAGTGTGTACACAGTGGTAACATCAACGATATAGTGCTTCCTACAAAATTACCGGGCTATACGATACTAAGACGTGAGATAGCAGAGGCTTTGGCAAAAAAAGGCTTGAGTGATACATCTACGCCTATGAGGATGGAGAGTGAGGTATTAAAAGATGCGAAATTTTAGTGAGTGAAACGAGAATGAGATCTATCGATGCTTTAAGGTGAAAGGAATGAAAGGAGAACTATGAAATTTATATCTATTATTATTGCATCAAAAAGTGATTACGCTATTATGTCCGAATGTGTTGAAACATTGAAAAAATTTGGTGTGCCTTACGAACTTGTGATCTCTTCTGCGCATAAAAGTCCACAGCGCACACGAGATTATATTAAAAAAGCAGAAGCAAAAGGTGCACAGGTTTTCATAGCCGCTGCCGGTATGGCAGCACATTTGGCCGGCAAAGTAGCAGCAAGTACTACTAAGCCTGTTTTAGGTGTACCTATGGAAGCAGGTTCACTCAAAGGTGAAGATGCTCTGTTGAGTACAGTGATGATGTCTGAGGGTTTACCTGTAGGAACACTTGCCATTGGAAAAGCTGGAGCAGTCAATGCGGCATATCTTGCTATCCAAATCATGGCACTTGAAGATGACGAATTGAAAGTAAAACTTCAAGAAGACCGCATAAGCAAAGCAAAAAAAGTAGAACTAGACTCAAGCGAAATAGAGATAATATTGTAAAATTAGAAAGTAGAAATTAAGAAATGAATACAGATGCCGTAACCTTTAGTGAACTTTTATTAAAACTCCAACAATTCTGGGCAGCCGAGGGCTGTAACATCGTACAACCCTATGATATTCCATCGGGTGCAGGGACATTTCACCCTGCTACTTTGCTTAGAAGCTTAGATTCTAAACCTTGGTCTGCTGCCTATGTGGCACCGAGCCGTCGTCCTACAGATGGACGATATGGAGAAAACCCAAATAGACTTGGAGCGTACTATCAGTTTCAAGTACTCATCAAGCCTAGTCCTGACAACATTCAAGAGCTTTATTTGAAGTCTCTTGAGTACTTGGGGCTTAATTTGCAAGAGCATGACATCCGTTTTGTAGAAGACAACTGGGAGTCTCCGACCCTTGGTGCATGGGGGCTTGGCTGGGAAGTATGGCTTGATGGTATGGAAGTGACACAATTTACCTACTTTCAACAAGTAGGAGGCATAGCCTGTGACCCTGTGGCTGTGGAGATTACCTATGGTACGGAGAGACTTGCGATGTACTTGCAAGGTGTGGACTCGGTTTATGAACTCGTATGGAACAAAATGGGTGAGACTATCACGACCTATGGAGATGTACATAAAGAGAGTGAGTATGAGTTTTCTAAGTACCACTTTGAAGTGGCAAATGTAGAGAACTTGTTTCAGCACTTTGAAGATGCAAGTAAGGAGTGTCAAGTTTGTTTAGAAGCAGGACTTCCTTTGCCTGCGTATGACCAGTGCATGGTGGCATCCCATGTCTTTAATGTACTAGATGCAAGAAAAGCCATCTCTCAAGCTCAACGTCAAAACTACATATTGAAAGTAAGAGAGCTTTCCATAGGCTGTGCAGAGCTTTACAAAGAACAAGAAGATGAACGTAACGCTAGGGTAAAAGGCTAATTTTGATAGAAAAATTAGTCACTTCAAACCTAAAACTAGGTGTCATCGCAGGGGGGCAATTAGGTAAGATGCTTGTCCAAGAAGCAAGCAGATGGGATATCATCTCTTATGTGCTTGACCCAGATGAGGGCTGTTCTGCACGTAATGTAGCCAATGTCTATATAAAAGGTGACTTTAGAGATTTTGATGATGTTTATGCTTTTGGTAAGCAAGTAGACCTCCTTACCTATGAGCTAGAAGATATCAACATAGAGGCACTTAGGCAGCTTAAAGCTGAGGGCCTAAAAGTCCTTCCTGACCCTGACACACTTGCACTCATACAAGACAAGGGGCTACAAAAAGCGTTTTACGTGAAATATCAGATGCCGACATCTCCGTTTCAGTGTTATGAAAACAAAGAAGAGATAGAAACTGCTATCAATAGTGAAAAATTAATCTACCCGTTTGTTCAGAAGTTACGTAAAGGCGGATATGATGGGCATGGGGTAGCATTGATTAAAGATGCAAACAGCACACTGCTTGAGGGCTCATCCATCGTTGAAGAGAAAGTAGATATAGACAAAGAGATAGCCGTCATTGCAGCTAGAAACGCAAAAGGTGAGGTACGTTGTTTCCCTGCGGTTGAGATGCGTTTTGGCGAAGAGACCAACTTGGTTGAAGAGATTTTCTGCCCGTCTAACATCACA
>JALSJI010000008.1 GCA_026989435.1 Sulfurovum sp. | reverse complement strand
TGCCTCTGTATTTACATGACATTGACGTGAGTCAAGATGAGTATTTTTTAGCATTTTTCCTTACAGGAGCCTACCAAGAAGTACTAGGGATGAAACACAACCTTTTTACCCACCCTACTGAAGCAGTGATTCATTTTCAAAAAAACGGTAGCTATACCATTCAAAGAGTTATAGAGGCCCAAAATCTCATAGATATCTTGGATGACCTGGACTATGATACAAGCATCATTTATAAAACGCTTCAATCTCATATAGAGCAATCCCCATACCTTGCGAAAGAAGAAAAAAGAGAACTTTTAAGTAAAATCTATCTTTATTTAGGTGAAAATAGTTATCTCAAAACTATTCAAGCAGGCAAAGGAGTAACGTGAACCTATTTTCACTCATTAAAGAAGACTTTTCCAATGTGAAGAGAAATGATCCCGCCTTACACTCTACTTTTGAACTTTTTTTTAATTATCCGGGTTTGTGGGCTCTGTTCTTTTATAGAATAGCGCACTGGCTTTATACTAGAAAATTACGCTTTATTCCCAGACTTATCTCTGCTGTCGGCATGTTTCTTACGATGATAGACATACATCCTGGAGCCACAATAGGACGTAGGGTTTTTATCGATCACGGTCTTGGTGTCGTCATAGGTGAAACATCCGTGATAGGGGATGATGTTATTATCTACCAACAGGTTACTTTAGGAGGGGTACGTACCTCAAGAAATAAGCGTCATCCTACCATTGGAAATAATGTTGTCATCGGTGCAGGGGCTAAGGTGCTTGGCGATATTCATGTAGGAGACGGTGCGAAAATAGGTGCAAACTCTGTCGTGGTAAAGGATGTACCCGTCTTTTCGACGGCCATAGGTATACCGGCACGAGTGATAGAGTGTAAAGAGAAAGGATCACGTCTTAGCCATGATATCATTCCGGATATTAATAAGGAGATCTTTGAGTATCTGCTAAAGCGTATTGAAGTACTAGAAAATGCCCTTCCTAAAACCAAACAAGAAGCCATTAGAAAAAAAGATTATGAACTTGAAGAAATCTATAATAAATTTATTCAAAGTATGGACTAATTTAACCACAATTTGATATAATCGCTTTATTTTATTTTAAGGAAACATGATGTTGTCTGAACGTATAGAGAGCCTTGAGCCGTCAATTACAATAGCCATCTCTTCACTTGCACGCACCCTAAAGGCTCAAGGCAAAGATATCCTCTCATTTTCTGCCGGAGAGCCGGACTTTGAAACACCGCAATGTATTAAAGAAGCAGCCATTGAAGCAATCCGTAAAGGATTTACACAATATACTGCCGTAGCTGGTATTCCCGAACTTCTTTCGGCAGTATCCTACAAACTTAAACGTGACAATAATCTTGAATATGAGTCCTCCGATATCATTGTCAGTAACGGTGCTAAACAGTCACTTTTTAATCTCTTTCAAACCCTACTCAACCCTGGGGACGAGGTCATTATTCCGGCTCCTTATTGGGTTACTTATCCAGAGCTTGTCAAATACGCCTCAGCTACACCTGTAATCATTGAAACAGATGAGATAGGTCATTTCAAAATAACAGCCCAACAGCTCAAAAAAGCCATCACCCCAAAAACAAAAATGCTTATCCTTACCACACCTTCAAACCCTACGGGTGCTGTCTATTCAAGAGCAGAGTTGGAAGATTTGGCAGAGGTTTTAAAAGATACGGAGATTATCGTAGCTTCAGACGAGATGTACGAAAAACTGGTATATGATACTGATTTTAAGGCCGTTGCAAGTATCTGCGATCATATGTACCAAAGGACAGTTACAATCAATGGGCTGAGTAAATCAGTAGCAATGACCGGTTGGCGTTTTGGATATCTGGCTACTCCCAAAAAAGAACTGATAGATGCCATGAACAAACTACAGTCGCAAAGCACGTCAAATATCAACTCCATTACTCAAAAAGCAGCTATCCCGGCATTAATAGGTGATGCAGATAATGATATAGAAAATATGCGCAGAGCCTTTCAAGGCAGATGTGACGAGGCTGTTGAACTGTTCAATAATATTGACGGACTCTCCGTACTCAAACCGCAAGGTGCTTTCTACCTCTTTGTCAATATTAAAGATATCTCTGATGACTCTATTGCCTTTGCTAAGGAACTGCTCCAAAAGACAGGGGTAGCTGTCGTTCCGGGTATAGGATTCGGGGCAGAGGGATACTTTAGATTCTCTTTTGCTACAGATATTACCAAAATACGTGAGGGCATTAGACGCATTGAAAAATTTGTTAAAAATAGGGACAACTAAGATTTTTTTGTAAGCTTTTCCATACCAAACCACACAGAGCCCAAAATAATAAAAAGTACAAGAGGTGCTATCCACGGCTTCTCTTCAATAACGCCGAAAAATGCGATCATTGCTTCACTAGAATAGTATGCAGAAAGTCCTATAGCTAATACAAATATAATTGATGCAAAAAAATTGTAAAATCCAAACTTTTTAAAATCATACTTAGAGAGTGCCATAGACAACGGAACAAGAGTCTTAACTCCATATAAAAATTTCTGTATAAAAATAGCGGCCACTCCATATTTGCGCATAATCAACGTTGCTAATGCAATTTTACGTTTATGTTTGGCAAAATATGGACGTATCTCTTTTTTTTGATACTTTCCAAGATAAAAAAGAAACATGTCACCTAGAAAGTTAGAAACCATAGCTACTGTAAGTGCAATGGTGAGATCCATTTTCTCCATAAAAGAGAAAACGCCTGCTGCAGCAACAATAAACAACGATCCGCCAAAAGAGAAAAAAGCGATTGCTAAATATCCCCAGGTCTCTAAAGAGCTAAAATCCATCTGCTATCCTACTTATTGTATTACAACATCATATCTAAAATAGATTAATAGCATCTATCGATTTAAAGCTTAAATTCTAATTGTATATTTTTACCAAATTGTTCTAAAATAAAATCTATACGTTCATAAGCCGTCAAATATGCAGGTGCAGTGTCAATACGCTCAAAACGTTTTAATATACCCTTTTGATTTGCAATTTGTATAGCAAGTCCCGGTCTTGCATTAAGCTCAAGTATCAAGGGACCTAGATATTGATCTATCACAATATCTACACCCAGATATCCCAGTTTCGTCATATCGTAACAGCGTGCTGAGAGTTCTAACATATTTTTCCAGTGCGAGATAGATAATTCAGAAAAATCATATCCGGTATCAGGATGCTTAATCACAGGTTTATTATACTGCACTGCCGACAATGCTTTACCCGTAGTAATATCTATGCCTACGCCTACGGCACCTTGATGCAAATTGGCTTTTCCGTCACTTGCCTTGGTTGAGCAACGTAACATAGCCATGGCAGGAAAGCCTTTATAGAGGATAATGCGAATATCAGGTACACCTTCAAAACTGTATTTGTCAAAAATAGGATCAAACTCGACTAATTGCTCTATCATAACAACATCTACTTTCCCTCCTAAGGAGTAAAGACCGCTTAGTGTATTAGAGATATGCTGTTTTATCTCTCTAAAAGAGATACTCTCTCCACCGGGTTTAAAAAAGAGATCATCTTTTCTAGATGTCACAACCAAAATACCTTTACCGCCGCTTCCTTGTGCAGGTTTGATAACAAAACCATTAAGCCCCTTTAATATATGCTCAATTTTTCGTACTTCAGACTGCAATGAGAGCGTACCTAAGAGTTTAGGTACGGCAATATTTGCTTCCTGGGCTAATATTTTGGTTTTGAGTTTGTTGTCTACCAACGGGTACTTCCTACGATCATTATGCTCTGCAATACAATAGACATTACGTCTATTCATCCCAAGCACACCTAGTTTTTTTAGTTTAAAAGGATTAGCAAACAAGATACTACTCTGTAAGTGATTTAAAACGTATCAGTTCAGTCAGTCTGTAACCGCTATAGCGACCCATCAAAATGATAATACCCAAAAGAACCAATACGACTTCCGGAAAATTAAAAGTGAGATGTCCTATAAATGTATTACTCATTACAAAATAGGCACATACTGCCACAAAGAGAGAACCTCCCCCTTGAATAAAGACCTCTTTTGCCCCCTCTTCCTCCCATAAAATAGACATTCTCTCAATTGTCCATGCCAAAATAATCATGGGGAAAAAGGTGATTGTCATCGCCTCTTCGATACCAAGTTTAAAACTTAAAATACTCATAAAAGACATAATGGCAATGACGACAATCACTACCGCAGATATTCTTGCAACCAAAAGAAGATTTAACATACTCAAATAGTTCCTAATAATCAAACCTATACCCACAATCAAGATAAACATGACCACACCGGCAATAAGCGATGTCTCCATAAAAGCCATTGCTATCAAAATAGGCATAAAGGTTCCAGAGGTACGAATCCCCACAAATACCCTAAGAAAGACAACTACCAATGCACCAAAAGGGACAAGAAGCATATGTCTAAATGCATTCTGTTCGGATACAGGCAGAGTAAAGAGTGAAAAATCAAGAATAGCAGAGTTTTTAATGATGTTTTTATTCTCAATTAGATATCTGCTTGGTACTTGCCGTTTATTGACAGAAAAAGTAATTTTGGAGTTTTTAGCACCCGTAACATCCAGTATAGACTCTCCTCCTCTTCTCCAGACAAAAAAGTGTGTATCTTTTTCTATTTTTCCTTTTTCCAGATCAAAACGTTGCCACTTTTTTTTATGTAATACCTCAATAAGTGGTATGAGTTTCAAATTTCTATGAGACTCATCGATATAGAGTCCGTTTATTTTTCGCACGGTAAGCCCTTCATAGCGTAACATATGATAAATCATATCCTGTTTTGTGATATTACTCTTCGCCAAAAGTATTTTAACTGCCTGAGAGGGATCCTTATCCGAAAAGTCTCGAATCATCTGTGCAGTAAAGGAGTGGGGGTCTGCAGAACGCCAGCGTATATCCTTAATAAGATTTTTTGCAGCACTTTGAAGCTCTACAGGGATATCAAGAAGCAACTCCTTTTTACGTCTTGTTTGATGTTTCTTTTCAGGCTCGCTCTTTTGTACAAACTCCTGCTCTACCAACTCCAATGTATAATAGAGTGTCTGTGGACCGATGACTCGTCTTTTTGCCCACTCAGCTCTCTGTCCGTAAAGAGTTTTTGATTTAGTAAATCCATACCCCGAAGAGGAGGCCTCTTCAGAAATAACCTGAAGTCCTACTTGTTCTTGTGGCAATGCCATAGAGACATGTACCGGCTTATTCATCCCTTCAAAGGTAATCTTTGCCTCTATTCTATAGACTGTTTTTGTCTCATCCGGCATAAAGGGCATACCAAGAATCTTTACCTTATAATAAAGAAGAAAAAGTCCGATAAATGCAATGACGGCCGCTACTCCGATAGCATGGTATTTTCTAGAAGTCATCACTGCTTATCTTTTTTCTCGCTACTCAATAGATTTTTTTTAGAAACATCTACGATAAAATAGTCTTTTAAAAAATTTCTACCTATGAGAATAGGAAACTCATAACGGCTTCGATCTGTCAATGTAACGGGAATGAGCTGTGTTATATCTCCGGCTGAGACTCTTATTTTAATCACAAAGCGTTTTTGAGACTTTTCTCCATGACGTTTTATCAGTACCGTATCATAAACAGGCCGCTCTACTTTATATTCAATACTTCCCTCATAGACAGAAAACTTTACCCATTTTTTACCATCTCTCTCAAAAGGTATAATATTCCTGGCATCAATGGAGGTGGTGTTTGCGCCCGTATCTATTCTGGCTTTTAGCGTTACTCTCGGAGGCTCTATTTTTATATCTTCTACTGCACCAATGATTATCTTGCTTTCGGTTTTATCTACATTTTTTATCTTTATCTCTTTACTTAGGTTCTCTTCTGCTAAAGCCTTCCAATGAAAAATCAATGCAAACACCATACTTACTTTTGCGGCATAACGGATGAATCTCATTCAAAAACTCCTCTAATCATAACAATATCTGTATAGAATAAATTTCTACGCATCTTATCTAAAATTGATTAACAGTATAATACCTTTATGAAAACAATACTTCTTTCAATACTTTTTGTCTATCTGTTTATGATGCTTGGCTACCTAGCAAAACGCCTCTTTCATGAAGATATAAGTACCAAAACACTTACACTCGTCTCCATCTATTTTTTACAACCCTTTGTAACAATCTGGGGCTTTTCTACGGCTAAACTACATACAGAACATATCTATGTACCTCTTATTTATTTTGGAATTATCCTTATACTTCTTCTTCCTACCGTTTTTTTAGCAAAATTCATATGTACAGATCCCAAAGGGCGTTCAATTTTTACTATAGCTGGCTTTGTAGGTAACACGGGAAACATTGGTATTCCTCTAGGAATAGCTCTTTTTGGAGAAGCCTCTGTTATCTATACCACACTCATTAACATTGCAAATGTCTTGGTGGTCTATATCATAGGAGTCTATATCTATTCACGCGGAAATTTTAGCATCAAAGATTCGCTCTTTCATATCATCAAAATCCCCATCATCCCTGCTTCAATAGTGGCCATACTTATCAATATCTATGAGATTCCCATAGGCACGCAAATAGAGGAGTTTTTCAAAATGGGAGCTTATGCAGGTATCGTTTTACAACTCTTTTTACTAGGAACCTTTCTGCAAGACATACATATCAAAGAGCTACATCCTGCACTCATGTTAGGTACACTGAGCCAAAAGTTTATCTTTACGCCTTTGGTTACAGCTTTGGTACTTAGATTCACCGATTTACCCTTGATTGTACAAGGTATTATATTGATGGAGATGATGGTACCCTTGGCAGTGGCGAACATCAATCTTGCTTCACTCTATGACTGCAAACCTAAAGATGTCACTTCGCTTATATTGCTTAGTACCCTGCTTTTTATTCCCGTATTATTTATATTGTCTTGGATTATAGAAAGTTATTATTTGTAAATACAGAGGTAGAGTTACCCACATATTTTATTGACTAAGTTCTAAAGTTTCAGCGTCTGAAAATGTACCATCACCATTTTCATCTACTTTAAGTTTAACACTTGCATTTTCCGTAACCAACTCTACTTTGTGTCCCGCACCATCTGTCATATGTATAGTACCACCATTATCTGTGATAGTATTATTTTTACTTTCATCAATTTTAAAATAGTATGAACCAATGTTAAATTCACCTGACTTTACATTTACAATACTTTTGTCATTTTCATCAGTAATTTTGACTTTTACTGCAGAAGCATTGATGATGACACCATTTACTTTACTCTTAAATGTTGTTTCAACATCTATATACTTTTTAGCTCCTGCTTCAGTTAAAACAACATTGAGTGTTGCACCTTTATCAAGTAAAAAACTATTATTATCTGTGTCTGTTAAAGATATATTTCTAGTAACAGTTGCTGTACCAGCTGTTGGACTTTCATCATTTCCTTCAAACTTTACTGAGACTGCACCATCTAGTGTGCTTGAACCATCAAAACACTTGTCTGCATTCATGGTCATAGTTTTACTAGGTTCATCAGCTGTATAATCAATTTTACCAGAAGTACACAAAGTATCATCATCACTTGGATAAGTATCAATTTCACCTACAGTATCAAATGAATTTTTAACATCACTTCCCTCAGATAGTCTATCCATATTTGAAGATGACTTTAGATTGCTTAATCCACTTACCGTTGCTGCCTGGCTATTCTTTTGAACAATTGTTGGCGTTCCTGCATCACCATTACTCCCACCACACCCAATACTCACTAGTGCCACAAGTGTAGCAAAACTGTATATACTTACTTTTTTCATATTTTATCCTTTATGATTTTTATTTCTTTAATCAATTTATTTTAAGATATTAAAAGTCAAGTTTGTCAAAAGTACATTATAATACTTTCATAAAACAAAAGGAAAATCCATGTCAAATAAAACACTCATCATTGGTGCAGGTGGCGTTGGAAATGTTGTGGCTTTTAAATGTGCTATGAATGTAGATACGTTTGGTGACATCACACTTGCCTCTCGAACTGTAAGTAAATGCGACGCCATCGCTAAAAATATACTAGAAAAAGTGGGTGTACGTATTACAACTATGACAGTAGATGCAGACTCGATTACTGAGCTTGTCGAAGTGATACGGAAAGTCCAAGCCGACATCGTTATCAATGTAGCACTTCCCTACCAAGACCTCAGTATCATGGATGCTTGTATAGAGTGTGGCGTAGACTATCTGGATACTGCCAACTATGAACACCCTGAGAGTGCAAAATTTGAGTACAAAGAGCAGTGGGCACGTGATAGAGCGTTTAAAGAGGCGAAGATCATGGGCCTACTCGGCTCAGGATTTGATCCCGGAGTGACCAACGTGTTTTGTGCCTATGCCCAGAAACACTACTTTGATGAGATACACACGATAGATATACTCGACTGCAATGCAGGTGATCACGGTTATCCTTTTGCTACCAATTTTAACCCGGAGATAAACCTACGTGAAGTCAGTGCAAAAGGTAGATACTGGGAGAGTGGAAAATGGATAGAGACAGCACCCATGGAGATGATGCAAATATGGGACTATCCGGAGATAGGAGCAAAAGAGAGCTATTTACTCTACCATGAAGAGATGGAGTCGCTGATCAGGCATATCAAAGGGCTTAAGCGTATTCGCTTTTTTATGACCTTTAGTCAAAGCTACCTAACACATATGAAGTGTCTTGAGAATATAGGCATGTTAGGCATTCAAAAGATAGAACATAAAGGCAGGAAGATTGTTCCCATTGAGTTTCTCTCGACCCTGTTGCCTGATCCTGCAAGTTTGGGGGCACGTACAAAAGGCAAAACCAATATTGGTATCTTTGCAAAAGGCATCAAAAACGGTATAGAAAAGTCGATCTATATCTATCAAGTCTCAGACCATGAGAAGTGTTATGAGGAGGTCATGAGTCAAGCTGTCAGCTATACCACAGGTGTACCGGCCATGATTGGAGCCAAACTTATATTAGAGGGGAAATGGCAGGGAAAAGGTGTTTTTAATATGGAGGAGTTTGATCCGGATCCCTTTATGAATGAGCTAATGCTGCAAGGGTTACCGTGGAAAATAATGGAGCTAGGAGCCGATGAAGACAGGCGTGTGGATAAGTAAAATCTTTTGAACATCCCTTTACTTTTTTATTTTAGTCTATCAATCCAATCATTGAGATAAACCTTCCTGAACAACCTTGTTCTTTACGATAAGAAAAAAACCTATCCCTATTGCATCCCGTACAGAGGTGAGACATCTCTATATGTGATTCTAGTAGCCCTGCATCCAAAAGTTGTTGCCTGTTCACTTCTGCCAAATCGAGCATATATCTCTGAGTAGTATGCGACAATACTTTATGATCTTTATGAAAAGAGTCTGCTACACTGCTATCAACTTCATAGCAACATTGTCCAATTGCAGGACCGATACCGGCAAGAATGTCTTGTGCCTCACAGGAGAAGATATCAGACATCTTTGCTATACACTTAGCCGTTATGTGAGCTTTGCTACCCCTCCATCCTGCATGTATGGCTGCAATCACATGCCGTTTTGTATCCATAAGCAAGACTGGTACACAGTCTGCAGTGAGTATACCTAAGACAATATGCTTCCTATTCGTTATCAGTGCATCAGACGCTTTTACTGCACTGTTCATCTCTTCCCATCCTCTGTTGCAATGTTCATCAATCACGGCAATCTGATCACCATGCGTCTGATTGGCGAAAACAAAAACCGTATCCCTGCCCATCTCTAAACATGCTTTCATTTTTTTTCGATTTTTCATAATAGATTGTGGGGCCTCTCCCGTATGCAAGGCCATAGAAAATGCATAAGGTTCACTCTCACACTTCTGTGTAACGGCGTGCTTACATCCTAAAATACTTTTTAAATGTCTAAAATAATAAAATCCAACCATCCAAATCCAATACTTGTAAAATATATTTTTTGATATAATACCCAAAAAAGAGGGTAAAGTATGGAAGTTTTTTCACGATCTAAAAAAAAGGTCTATACGAACTTCTCTTACCTTCTTATCTTTCAAATCATCCCGCTTCTTGTCATCTCTTCCTATCTTGTCAAAGAGATTAATACACATCTCTTTACAAAGCAAATGGTCTATTATTTTATCGCTTTTATTTCCTTCATTATCACATTTTTAATACCTTGGAGACGTATCATGTGGTGGTTTGTACCTCTTTTTTATCTTGCAAATCTCGGCTTGCTGTTTGCCGTGGAGTTTGTAGGAAAAACCATTTTGGGTGCACAAAGATGGCTTGAGATACCGGGTACGAGTATGACCATTCAACCCTCTGAATTTATCAAGGTTTCAGTGATGATGATGTTAGGTTATCTTATCTCAAAAAAACCGCCTCCTAAAGATGGCTATGGTATATTTCAGTTTATCAAACTCTCTATTATCATTATTATACCTTTTGTTCTCATTGCCAAAGAGCCTGATTTAGGTACGGCTCTTGTGCTGCTTATTACCGGGTACGGCATTTTGTTTATTGTAGGTATTCATTGGCGTATCTGGGTTGGTATTGTCATTATTTTGGGACTAAGTGCCCCTATGCTATATACACAGTTGAAACCTTATCAAAAAAAACGTATTACTGACTTTATAGGTAAACCCAGCTACCATGTAAAACAGGCCCTCATAGCCATAGGTTCAGGTGGTATACAGGGACAAAAAAAGGAGGATGCTACGCAGACACAACTCAAGTTTTTACCCGTCTCATCCACAGATTTTATTTTTGCATATCTAGGAGAAAGATTCGGTTTTAAAGGTATGATGGTTGTCATAGGGCTATACATCCTACTTATTTTTCACCTTCTCTATCTTTCCGCCAAATTTGCATCCGATTATCTCATACAGGTATTTGCATCAGGTTTGGCCTTTTTACTCTTTGTCTATATGGGAGTAAATATCTATATGGTCATAGGAATGGCTCCTGTGGTGGGACTGCCTCTGCCTATGTTCAGTCATGGCGGAACATCCTTTATCATTTTTATAGTCATTTTTGGAATTTTACAAAATTTAATTACTTTTAAAGACTACAATAGATATACTTCTGACTCGAAAATCAGCATGATTTCGAAAAGTAAACAAACACCCTATAGGGGTCGGTAGCTCAGTTGGTTAGAGCACTCGGCTCATAACCGAGTGGTCGGGAGTTCGAGTCTCCCCCGACCCACCATATTCCTATAAATTTCACTCTACACTTTTCTTCACAGTTACTACACTATCCTATATTATCATCCCTATAAGAGATCCATAGATAAAAGGAATAAAGTCAATGAAGTATATACTAAGATTTATCTTTGGCAGTATGCTATTCTTGCTCATACAAGGGTGTGCAACTCATTCCAAATTTGTTCAAAAATATAACGCATGGGTCGGACATAACATCTCCGAGCTAATCCATCAGATAGGCTATCCTGATGACACCTTCACGCTCCCGAATAAAAACAGAGTCTATATCTATGAGCGTTCGCGTATCTACTCGCTTCCCTCACCTGTTATGGGTATAGGGTATGGATTTGGAGGTTTTTACGGAAATTACGGTCTTTTTGGATATGGAAGCGATATTGTACAAGAGTCATGTAAACTCTTTATAGAGACCACTAAAAAAGGTATCATTACCAAATGGGCTTCACGAGGGAACCATTGTGTAAGCAATTAGCCTTAAAATGTTTTAAAGGTTGATTAACTCTTCATCATACATCATCTCTTTTTCCAAGAGTCTCTTCGTTAAAGCTTCGATACTCTCCCAATTTTCATCTACCAGTTTTTTGGTCTTCTCTTCTGCCTCTTTTATCCATCTCTCCAAAACCTCATCCACTTTATTATGATGGTATGATACACGATTTAGATGACTCTTTTTCCTCTCAACGATATCTTTACTATCCTCTTGCATATCTACATAGCTCACCTCACTATCCATACCGTAATACGCTATGGCCTTATAGGCATCTTTGCTCGCCTGCCGTAAATCATGAGATGCATCCATATCCACACCATGCACAAGACCATACTTTTTAATTTGTGCAATACGTCCGGCTAGAGAGATACAAATGCGGTGTTTTACATCCTCTACGGTCAAACTCCTTTGCTCTTCGTCGTAATTGTTTACAATAAAACTATTTTGGTTATTTCTAGGTCTAGCACTGATATGTTTAATTTTCATCCGGGGCATCAGCTTTTTTGAAATCACTGCCTGTGCCGCTTCACGTATAGCAGTCTTCTCAAATATTAACTCATCAGAGATATAATCCGCCTCTTTACCATACTTTACAAGATGAATTTGTTGCAATAAAACCTCTTGGGTCATATGTGTCATATGGTGTCTGATACAATAAAATGAAACCTCTTTGCTTACCATCTCCAGCTCTGCTCCCGTAAGTCCTGCAGTATGCATCAAAAGTTTATTCATCTCAAAAGTACCCTTTGTCGGTTTACTCCGTATCATTCTATCTAAAAAATATCTCCTTGCCTCTTTATCTAGGTGATCAACGGCAATATGTAGCTCTATTCTTCCCGCTCTAATAATAGCAGGATCGATATTCTCCTTGTAATTTGTTGCGGCAATCACAAAAATATGCTCATCGGGATTGCTTGAAAAGCCATCCATCTCTGCAAGTAGTTTATTAATTTGTACCTCTCTTGTATTCTCTTTGCCACGCATACCTATGGTATCAATCTCATCTATAAAAATTATAGAAGGTGCATAGCTTTTTGCCTTTTTAAAGACATTCTTTATCTTATCAAGTTGCAAAAGTTCTACCCCGGTAATAGAGATAAAAGGAAGCTCTGCTTCTGCAGCAAATGCCTTAGCCAAAAGTGTTTTTCCCGTACCGGGAGGACCATATAAAAGCATCCCTTTGGGTGGCTGTACATTAAACTCTTTCAATAACTTGGGCTCTTTTAAAAATGTAATTACCTCTTTAAGCCTCTCTTTTGCCTTAGCATGACCTGCTATATCATCAAATGAGACATTGGGGATATCAAATACCAAGCCGTCTTCAGAAAAATCTTTAATACGTTTTACCTGTTTAAAACTGCAACGCTTTACCTTATAGGTTACTATACCGTTTTTCTCGGAAAAACCATCCTCTATCTCCAATTTGATATTTTTTCTAAAGAGCTCTTTTACAAGCTTCTCCTCTTTAATGAGAGGAAGAATATTCTCTTCGATAAACTCTATAGACTTCTTTGAAAGAGAGATCTTTATCTCTGTAATCTCTTTGATATCTTTTTGCTCATCCAAGATATAATTGGTTACTTTCGTAAAAAATGATTCACCGATTTTATTTTTAATACGTCTTGCATCCAGTTCCGGAGCAAAAAGTAAAATTTGTGTTTTCAAAAAATTGCCAAAGTGCTTATCTACTTTCAATGCTATATCAAAATGACTTTTGAAGATATCTTTATATTCTAAAAAAGCCTTTTTACCTATGGCCTCATAGGCAAGATAATTGAGTTTGTTAAATAATACGATAGTCGCCTGGGAAAATCGAGAGACAAGCTCAGGAATAATCGCTTTTTGCATACCCCCTGTCTTTGCATTTCGTTTCTCCTCTCTTTTTAGTGCATCAAGTATCATAGATTCTGCCTGGATATAGTCATCTTCTATCAACTTAATAAATTTATGATCACTATAGAGTTCCTCACCTAAACTAGAGGTAATAATAAAAATAGTCTCTCTAAAATCAACTATAAAATCTGCATTACTCTCATCATATATCTTTTCAGGGTCATCATTGCATGGCTGATCCGTCATCTTGTCCCATCCGCAGGCATCTCGCATTTGGCCACCCTCAAAAATAGGAAGAAGATGATTTTGAATCAGATTATCTGCTTTTTCAAAGGCATCCAAAACAATAATAGATTTAGGGTTATCATGCACAAAACCCGTCAGTTGTCCTACGCTATACCCGGACCACCCCTTTGGATATCCGTAGAGTTCACCGCCGTTTTGCTCTTGGTACTGAGACATATCAAATTTTCTTATTTTATACCCATCCAAATTTTTCGTCATCAGCTCTGCCAAATAGGTCTTACCCGTAGCAGGAGAGCCTAAAAAAAGATAAGTGGCTGCAGGGGTATTTCTATTTTTGGAGATGTTACCCTTAATACTGTTCACTACGGCCTCTATAGCCTTATCCTGTCCAAAAAGCTCGGCAGTGAGCGCCTTCTTCATCTTCTCTGCAATACCTATATACGCTTTAGCATTATCCATACTCTTTTATACCTGATTATTCATTTATCTATTACATGCATATCTTAGTGATTGCAGTGCATTCTATCCAATAGTTACTTGAATCTCTTAAAAATCTCTATCAGATTATATCTCAAACGATAAAAAAGTACTCTAAAGGTAACGTAATATTTTCCTCTATTACTCTTCAAAAATGATAATATCATACGCAGATGTTTTCACCAAGGCTTTGCTTGTATGCACCGAACCGTTACGGTTTACTTTGGAGAGTTCAGACTTTAATATCTCTATTTCGCTCTGCATCTTCTCAATCTGCTCTTTGAGTTGCAAGATAATATCAACTCCTGCAAGATTCACACCCATTTGTCTCGTAAGGCGTAAAATAAGTTTCATTCTATCTATATCTCTTTGAGAATAAAGACGCATACGTCCTTGTGTTCTTGAAGGCTCTACAAGTCCTTCTCTCTCATACTGTCTTAATGTTTGCGGATGTATATCCAACATCGATGCCACTACGGAAATAAGATAAACCGGTTCATCATAACTATGCATAATAGTTTCCTCCTCCTTCTATAGTTTTTCCTCTAACAGCTTCTTAAGATCACTATCAAGCGTATCAATATCAGGCAAAACAACATTGGCAAGAAGATACAAATCACCTCTCATTGCTGTTTTTCTATCAGGAACACCTTTACCCTTTAATCTAAATTTCTGACCGTTTTTTGTATTTTTAGGTACTTTTAAAGAGACTACCTTCTCCGGTGTCTCTACGGATATTTTACCACCAAAGAGTGCTTCTTTAAGTGGTACATCAAAGGTTTTATATAGATCCTGTCCTCTTCTTTCATACTCGGGAGAGTCTGCAACCTCTACTTTAATGAGTAGATCCCCCGCATGTCCCTGATATGTTTTTCCTTTACCTCTTACACGAAGTGTCTCCCCGCTTTTAATACCGGCAGGTATTTTAATATCAAAACGCTTTCCTTCGCTATTGATACTATACTTACCACCTTCTATAGAGGTCATAAAGGGTACGGTAATACGTGTCGTAATATCTAGATCCGGTGTACCAAAGCCTCCAAAACCTCCTCTTGTACTGCCAAAACCACCCGTAAATCCTCCGCCTGCGCCAAACATCTGACGCAATATCTCATCTAAATCAACACCTGCTCCTTGTCCTTGTGCAAAATCATGAAAATTCTGGCCACCGAACATCTGATCACCAAACTGATCATACTGGGCTTTTTTTTCGGGATCCGAAAGTACTTCATAAGCAGCATTGATCTCTTTAAATTTATCTACTGCACTCGCATCCTTATTAATATCGGGATGATATTTTCTTGCAAGTTTTCGATATGCCTTTTTTATCTCATCTGCAGAAGCATTTTCACTTACACCTAGCGTCTCATATAAACTCTTTGACATATTACCTTCCTAGTTTATGATATGATTAAATTAAATTATCAGATTATATCAAAAAACTTGAGTCAATGTCAATCAAGTTTAAGAATTAGGCTAATATTTTTAAATATATGTCTTAATTTAATAATTTATTGGTTATACTTAGCTATATTAAAATATTTCTAGGGGGAAATAATCATGAAAAAGAGCATACTATATCTCTCCGTCGCTCTTGCTTTAGGAGGATGTACGACCAAGAAGGATTTGATTTTATTCAATGAAACCAATATCACACTGCCCAAAGCAAAAAACAGTGTGACCGATCTAAGTCATGAGGCACGGTATGAATACCGTATCGTACCGCATGATAGAATATCAATTACCATGTATAACCATCCTGAACTCGGTACAACAAGTGTACAGAGTCAGAAACAAGATTTAAACGGTGTACTTGTCAACTCAAAAGGGTATGTGAGATTACCGCTGATTAAAAGTATTCACGTAGCAGGTCTCACGCAAACCGAGGCACAAAAAAAGATCGAAAAAGCCTACGGTGCCTATTTGGAAGATGCGGAAGTTTCACTTGAGGTACTCAACAAAAGAGCCTATATACTAGGAGAAGTTAAAAATCCTGGACCGATCAGACTTTTTAATGAAAAGGCATCTTTACTACAAGTAATTGCAGAAGCCGGTGACTTGACAACCTCTGCAAACAGAAAAGCAATTGTCGTTATGAAACACCGAAAAAACAAAGTACTTACCAAAACGGTAGATCTTACCGGTCCTGATGCTATTAGAACTGCATCAATGATGATCTATCCAAATGATATTGTTTATGTTACACCTAACAATATCAAAGGATTCAACGTTGGTATCCAAGATATTTTACCAAGCCTCCAATTAGCTGGATCGGTACTACAGCCCGCTGTTAGTGCAAAATTTCTACTTCAATAAATAGCGTGATGCAAGGTTGAAATTCAACCTTGCATCAGAGATCCTGGAAGCCTATTTGCTATCCTAATGAAAGATTTTTCTAAGAAAGCGTACTGTTAAGGATATTGTTGTTATCCATAATCTCATGGTAAATTTTATTCTTAAAAACACGTTTAAGTGACTCTATATGTTTTTCTCCGTGCACATCACTGCCTAAAAAACTAATCATACTGTTTTCATGTAAAAACATGGCATGCTTTTGTGCCTGTTTCCCATAATAGCCTATAAAAGAGTTTAAATTAACCTGAAACGACACACCCTGCTCTTTCAGCTCATAAAACTCTCTTTGAGGATCTTTGATGTACTTATAGCGTTCAGGATGTGCAAAAAGCGGTTTATATCCTGCTGTTTTAATATTGTATATTACCGACTCTAAATCGATAGGTCTATGTATGTAAGAGGTCTCAAAGAGAACATACTCATCATCTATTGCTAAAAGTTCACTCTTTTCAATTAACTTCATAAAGCCCTCGTCCACATAATACTCGGCAGCCGCTTCAATCGTAAGAGCGATATTCTCACTTTCACATGCATGTTTGAGCTTCTCTAAATTGGATAAAATAGACTCTTTTGAGTTGCCATAAGCTTTATCCATGATATGTGGTGTGGTAATCAATTTTTTATACCCTAGCTTTTCAAACATTTTAATAAGAGCAATACTCTCTTCCATGCTTCTAGATCCGTCATCAATAGCCGGTATTAAATGTGAATGTATATCTGTTTGAAGCATACTTGCATCATCACCCAAACTCTCTTTGGACTTTCTGGTAAAAAAAGAGAACATCTAGTCCTCCTCATAATAGCCATGACCGTAGCCATAGCCCACTTTTTCGTAACTGACATCATTCAGAACAATTCCAAGCCCTTTAATCTTATACTCCTCCACAATACGTTCAACATTATTTAAAAACTCTTTTTCGGAGTAGGCGGAACGGACAACATAGATTGAGACATCAGCCTTTGGCAATAACAAGAGTGCATCTGTAACCAAACCAACCGGCGGAGTATCAAAAAAGATAATATCATACTGCTCTTTAAGCTCTCTGATCACCTCATCCATCATTGCACCCTCAATCAGTTCACTTGGGTTGGGCGGTATGGGACCCGATGAGATAAAATCCAGACCTGCATATTCAGCATTGTTAATATGCTGTATAACATCAGAGAGCTTCTCTCTCTTTGCCAGTACAGAACTCATTCCTTTAATATTTGAGAGTTGCAAACGCTTATGGAGCTGAGGTTTTCTCATATCAAGATCCACAATCACGGTTCTTTTTCCTGTCAAACTCATAACGGCACCTAAATTGATGCTAAGCGTTGTTTTCCCCTCACCTGAAATGGTTGAGGTACTTACAATAACCATAGACTCCTCTGTCTGCGACAAAAATGTCAAATTTGTACGTAATGCTCTAAATGCTTCACTCGCAGCAGATTTTGGTGCTTCAAGTACTTTGGCTTTTCCTTCCGAACCCGAAAAAGAAGGAATAGAGCCAAGCAGCGGTATAGAAGTTAACTTTTTTAAATCTTCCTCATCTTTTATTCTTGTATCCAAATACTCTCTTAAAAGTACTATCAAAACAGCCAAAATCAGTCCAAGAATAAAGCCTGAGGCAACAATAACTTTTCGTTTGGGTTCAACCGGTTGCTTAGGCAGTAAAGCCCTGTCTAAAACACTGTTTGCACTGATGGTACCGGCTTTAGCAATCACTGCTGAAGCTCGTTTTTCCAAAAGAAAGGAGTACACTTTTTCATTCACCGTGAAGTTTCTCTGTAGTCTTCCAAGTTTTCTTTCACTCTCGGGTAGTGCCTCTAACATATCTTTTTGGTCTTCAACATTCTTTGCAAGCAACTGGGCTCTTTGGTCAATATTTGCTTTGAGTGCCTTGATGTTGATTCTAATCATCTTTTTTAGCTGTGCAATCACCCTATTAATACTCTGTACCTTTCTGTGTGCACTGGTGTATTGCTGCAGAAGAGGTCTTCTCTCTAAAAGTGCATCTTGAAGCTTGGAGATCAATTTCCCCAGACTCTCATCCAGATCAAGCCCTGCAACCGAGAGTGTCTCTATATCCGAACCTGCTTGCACTTTTTGATAAATCGTATCAAGCATCTTCTTTTTAATTTCAATTTTTTTAAGTTCAGTCTCATACTCGCTCAACTTCTCTATTACACCTTCGGCTTTAAAGGTCAGGCTTACCGTACTGATTGACTGTTTATATTTCTCCAGCTCATTTTCGGACTCTTTTAATCCGCTGTCTATTTCAGCTAACTGCTGATCGATAAATTCAAGTATACTCGAAGCTTCTGCTGTTTTAGATGCTATTGCATGTGCTATATAACTATCTGCCAAAGCATCTGCAACATCTTTTGTTCTTTGAGGTACGGTATCACGATAGACTATTTTAAGAAGAGATGAAAGTTCAGTCATCTGTTCTATAGAGATATTTTGATGCATATATTCCATCGTTTTATATATATCAAAAACCATGAACTTATATTTTGGCGCACTAAGATTTTTTACATCATTGACCAAAAGGGTAAAAGTAAAATGGTCGTCTTTAATCTCTTTATTATATTGTACTATTTTATTAAAGCTCCAGCTACTACCGTTATTCTCTTTGCCTTCTGTCTCCAAACGATAACGCTTGCTATCAAGAGGTGTCAGTGTAAATACCAGGTTATATCCCTTCGTCATGATAATTTCAAAGGGAACGTCTTCATAAAGCTCAACAGGTCTTTTAAATCCCTCAATTGCATAATATCTATGAGAGAGATTCACTTTTTTTAGGGTATCCATAGCTAATTTACGTGACATTAAAATACCCATTTCCGTATCAAGGTTGACCTTCCCTCCTCCTAGTGCCATACTGAGGATATCCTCTTTTTGCGCCCCTGCTTTCTTCTCTGCGCCTATTTCCACTACCGTATCTGCCTGATAGAGGTTTGGCGTATAGTATGCATATGCTGCAAATATCAGTGTAGAAAGAAGCGTGATGAAAAAGATAAAAAGTTTATGTCTTTTTAGGGTTTTGAGCACCTCTTTTATATCTACTTCACCCATCTCGTTTTGATTTAATAATATACCGTTTTTATTCATCTTTTGCCCTCATATTTCTTTTATGTTCATCATTCGTATCATCCGGTTCTACTTGGAAGTATAGCATAAAGATAACACTCTTCACTCTATTGATATACGAAGTATCCAGATTGATTATCTTTCACACTATATTGTAGTTATGTCAAAAAATGTCAAACCGCATTACGGGAGATTTTTCCAATTATAATCTTTTTTGAAATATTTTTTCTATTACCTGATAATAGTTTTTCATCCCTAAAGCTCTCTTTTCTATGAAATGCCAAGAGAGTATTGAGAATATCAATGTCACGATAAAACTGATTGATACCATAGCAAAAATCCCGAGGTTTGGATAGAGAGCCACCAAAGACTGCTGAACCGGATAGGCATAAATATACATACCGTAAGAGTAATCACCAAGTTGGTTGAATTTTCTTATCGCACCCTTTGGTACATATACGATATAAAAAAGCAGATATGCCAATACCAAATAATAGATGATAAAAAAGAGATCTTTGTGCATGCTTGAGATAACTAGGATTATTGCCGTTACAAAGAAATAGCTTGTTTTTAATTTGATTTTATCTCTGAAGAGATAAAAAGATGCCCCCATAAAAAATGCAGAAAAAAGTCTAAGAAACTTTGGTAAAAAATGTGATGTCTCTCTTAATGTATAAAAATGGTTCGTAAAGTGCAAAAAGAGTGCCATAAATGTCACAAGAAGCAATGCTTTTTTAAAGCTAAGAAAGCTTACTTTCTTCATAAGATAAGCGGTAATTAAAAGTATAATTGCCAAATAGGTATACATTTTTACCTCATGAGGAAGAGTCCAAAGTGAACCGTTCACTGCCTTCGGGTAGGGAAGATTCTCAAAAACACCCGGCAAATAGTACTCTACGCCAAAGAACAGGATAATATTTTTAAAAAAATATTTATAGGTCTGCATATCCGTAAAATACTCTGTAAGCTCTAAGCGTGTAAAGTAGACACCTACTACAAGCACACAAAAGAGCATCGCTGCAATGAGTGCCGGATAGATACGCAATATCCTAGCCCAGGCAAATGTGACAATACTGTTTCTATTAAAGTAGCTGCTTGTAATCAAAAAACCGCTGGTTACAAAAAAAACATCTACCGCCATATCGCCAATCGACATTCCTAATGCAACTCTCATCGGTTCATCATAGATATTACCGCTAAGGAGTGAAAAACTGTGTGTGTAGAGTACGATAAATGCCGCAAAAAAACGAAGCAAATTAAAATTATTATCTCTATTGTATGCATATTCTGATAAATACATATCTATCCTGTTACTTGATTTTTAATAATATAGCTTTAGATTATCTTTAAAAAACCTCAAGCCTTCTAGCCGTTTTTAGATGATGCTCGGTATTTATCGGCATACCACTCTATAGTCTTTAAGATACCTGATTCAAAATTTTCATCTGCTCTCCAACCCAGTTCATCTTCTATCTTACTCGCATCAATCGCATATCTTCTGTCATGTCCTGCTCTATCTTCAACATAGGTTATCAACTCTTTATAACTCTTTTGTGTAGGAAACTTCTCATCAAGAATCTCACAAATTTTTTGAACAATATAGTTGTTGTCCCTCTCGTTACGCCCACCTATATTATAAACCTCACCGTTAAGACCCGTGTGATAAACGAGATCAATACCTTTACAGTGATCCAGTACATAGAGCCAGTCACGTATATTTTTGCCATCACCATAGATAGGTATAGCTTCACCTTTCAAAGCTTTTCGTATGATCGTAGGAATCAATTTTTCATCATGTTGTTTTGGGCCGTAATTATTTGAACAGTTTGTAATCACCGTATTCATACCGTAGGTGTGGTGATAACTGCGTACTATCATATCACTACCTGCTTTACTGGCGGAATACGGTGAGTTCGGTGCATAAGGTGTCTCCTCGGTAAAGAGCCCCTCCTCTCCAAGCGTACCGTAAACCTCATCTGTTGAAATATGATGAAATCTACACCCCTCATACTCTTTTTTGTACCTAAAGGGCATCTGCATCCAATATTTATAGGCAACATCAAGCAGCGTGAACGTACCATTAACGTTGGTCTGTACAAATACCCCCGGATTTTTAATAGAGTTATCCACATGACTCTCTGCTGCAAAATGAATCACCCCACGTATATCATGCTCTTGAAATATGCGCTCTAACAGTGCTCTATCGCAGATATCTCCCTGTACAAAATGGTGACGTGGGTGATCATCCACCTCTTTAAGATTCTCCATATCTCCGGCGTAGGTAAGCAGATCAAGATTTATCAGTGTATACTCCGAATATTTTTCTAAAAAATAAGGAACAAAATTCGATCCGATAAATCCGGCACAGCCGGTAACTAAAATAGATTTTTTATTTGTACTCATTTTACTTCCTTACTTTGTCGTTAAAATCTTTTTGTTTCATTTGCTATATTAATCATATATTGTCCGTATTCTGTTTTTTTTAACGGTTCGGCAAGCCTAATAAGCTGATTAGAGTCTATCCACCCTTTATAGTGTGCTATCTCCTCAATACAAGCGACCTTATATCCCTGTCTAGCTTCAATATTTTGAATAAACTGACTTGCCTGGGCGAGACTTTCATGTGTGCCTGTATCAAGCCAGGCATACCCTCTTCCAAGCAGTTCTACCTGAATCTGTTTTCTTTTGAGATACTCCTGGTTAATTGAGGTAATTTCAATCTCTCCTCTCTCTGAAGGTTTCACATTTTTGGCAATCTCAATCACGCTGTTGTCATAAAAATACAAACCTGTCACGGCATAGTGACTCTTTGGGTTGGCAGGTTTTTCTTCAATAGAGACGACATTCTTCTCTTCATCAAACTCTACCACACCGAAACGTTCCGGATCTTTTACATAATACCCAAATACAATAGCACCCTCGGTAAGCTGTGCGGCCTTTTCAAGTCTTGGCGTAAGCCCGGGACCGTAATAGATATTGTCTCCGAGTATCAAACAGACACTCTCGGTACCTACAAAACTTTCACCGATAATAAATGCATCTGCCAAACCTCTTGGCTCTTCCTGAACGGCATAGCTAATGCGCATGCCAAGCTCTTTTCCGTCACCTAAAAGACTTTCAAATAGTACCACGTCACGCGGTGTGGAGATTATGAGTACCTCATTAATCCCTGCAAGCATCAACACTGACAGAGGATAATAGATCATCGGCTTGTCATATACGGGAATTAACTGTTTTGAGATTGCTTTTGTAATGGGATAGAGCCTTGTACCGCTTCCCCCTGCTAAAATGATTCCTTTCAATTTCTCTTTCCTTATTGTCTTATATAAATTTCATACGTACTTTTGGCGGCATTATTATATCAAAAAACAAGAAGATATTGCATTATACTTTTTGATAGAGTTTTTGACAAACAAGCGCAGTAAAATGATCCCAAGAGTTCTCTTCTATAAATTGCCGAAGCTTTTCATGATAGTTTATATCTACATCCAAACCTCTCTCTAATTTTTCAATCAATCTGTCAAAATCCGTAAATGTCTCTATCAATCCCTCCTCTTTCAAATCACGAAATGCACCTACATCAGGTCCGATTATTTTTTTGCCGTAAGCAAGGGTATCCATCAGTGCCCCGGAAGACAAAGTGCTATATCCTGCATAGGTAAAAAGTACCAAGTGGCTTTTTGAAAATAGCGTTTGAAGCCTCTCATTGGAGACAAAATCATCCTCTATAACAAGAGCTTTACCCTGATAGGATTTTAGCCTTTTAGCCAAAGCCTCTTGTGTAATTTTACCTACGATATGTATGCGGTATTTTTCATATGCATCACTCTTTTTTAGATATTCCAAAAAAGTATCAATTCCCTTATACGGGGCTATACTGCCCCAAATGAGTATATCAATGGTTTTTTCCGTCGTATTGTCTGCTTTGATAGCTTTTTGCTCTAAAGGATGATGCCGAAATAGAATTTCTCTTTGATGACGCATAAAAATATTTCCAAACCTCACCCCCTCTTTAGAATGGGTCAAGACCAAGTCTGCATAGTTGATCAAAAGATAATTTGTGATCATTTTTAAAAAGAGTGCTTGCTTGGAGTGTGAGAGTTTATTATGCATCATCCAAACTATCTTTTTACCGGAAAGCTTCAAAATTAAAAATATCAGATAAAACAGTAGGGCCTGTATCCACCCAAATCTTCTATCAGGAAGATTCTCGATCCAATTAAGATAATAGACATCTGTTTTAAACCAATAAACTAAAAGATCAAAAATACCAAAACGGGTTAGTTTATTCTTATTCACAATATTGCAATCATGCTTCTGTAAGCCTTGAATTAAATCGTCGATATAAGGATTTTTGGATACTGACTTATTAGGATCAGAAATAGGATAGATATAGATATTCACGGTGCACCCCTTTTACCTGTTAATTCATCATAGATACCCTTCAAAACGTAATATATGTTCTTAAACATCATCCGTTTCAAAAAAAACAATATCATTCTTAAAGGAAAATAATATGGACATAAAGGTGATTTTGATTTGCCGTATTTTTTAAAAAATGCGACATGGTTTCGTGTCATAAGATGTGTTTTAAATATACTGTGTTGTCCGGATGAGTGGGAGACCATATGATGTGCTACGGCAGTGGGATCATAAAGACTGCGATATCCTTTTTTTAACAGTTCCATTGATAAAAAGGGTTCATCATAATAGATAAAGAGATCTTCATTAAACATCCCTACTTCAAAAAAAGCTTTTGCATCGATTAAAACAGCACACCCGTTAAAAGTATCTATTTCCCTTATGCGATTTGAATCGCTATTTTTAGGGTTATTTTCAATCCGGCAACTGTACCATTCGATCCGTGTACCAGAGAACCATTTATTACCCTGCATATCCAATATTAAAGGAGAAACCGCTGCTGCTTTATCATGATTTTGGAGTGTATGATAGAGCTTTCCTAACATATTTTTAGTAGCCAAGGCATCAGGATTAAAAAAGAAAAAATACCCCACGTCATCATACTTCTCTTTAATGTACTGTACTGCATAGTTTGCTCCGGCAGAATATCCTAGATTCGACTCCGTGCGAATAATCTCTATAACATCACCGAGCTCTTTTCGTAGAGCAGCGTATGACTCCTGAGTAGAGCCATTATCTAAAATAACTATTTTATGCTCTACCTCCTCTTCATTAAAAGAGGCTACTGCTTTGGCTATAACGTCTTCTGATTTGTAATTCACGATAACCGTATATATTTTATACACTGTTGCTCCTTGATTCTTTAATAGATAAAGTTATTATTTTATTTCGATTTTTAATCAATACGTAAATACCCATAAACAACAACATAAATTCCGGTGTATACAGAAGGATGGTTGAAGGGGAGAGTATCTGAAAATAGACAATACTCCTGCCTGTAAGATGCAGCGGTGTATTTGACTTTTTTGAGACAAGATAGAGTCTCCAATACATGAAAATATATAACAGTATTCCTACAACTCCATGCAGATAAAATACCTTAAACAACCCTATATCCGAAAGATAAAAGTGTGATTCATAGAGTACCTTAAACTGAATATTTTCCATACCGTAACCAAAGAGAATACTTTTTGTATCTAAAAAGCTCCAAAAATAAGCTAGCTCCATAGCTCGAATATTGACATTGGAGTGTCCTGTAGTTTGGGACTCTTCTATCAGGAGCATGAGCAAATCCGTAATGGGTGAAATAATCGATTTTTCATACCCCGTAGCCATAAAGGAGAGGAGTACTAGTACTATAAAAATGAGCCAAAATTTAAAAAACTGCGCTTTATAGACTCTAAGCAGCGGTATAAACATAATAATTAAAAGAGGAAAAAGGAGTGAGCGTGTTTTGTGTACGACCACTACTGTAAACAATAGTCCAAGAAGAGGCAAGATAAACCACCTGTTCTCAGAGAGATGATGATAAAAAAATAGAATAAAAATAATTATACTAAAAGTACCTATAACAACTCTAA
Source organism: Sulfurovum sp. (assembly GCA_026989435.1). Taxonomy (GTDB): domain Bacteria; phylum Campylobacterota; class Campylobacteria; order Campylobacterales; family Sulfurovaceae; genus Sulfurovum. The sequence continues at coordinate 5,820 of JALSJI010000008.1, read as the reverse complement.
TCTCGCCGAGTCTCTTAAGGATGGGTACGTCTTCTGAAAGTATCGACGTATCGCCGGTGATATAGACATAAAAATTAATCCCTATAATGATAAACGAGAATATAACTATACCGGGATAATATCTCTTAGGATCAACCTGTTTAAGCAAAATATTTAAAGCTATTAATAGGACCGAATAGATTAAAAAAATCCGTGCAGCCTTGATGCTATATAGTGCTGGTTGGGAAAAATTAAGATATGCCATGATCAATGAGGTAACAAAAGCATATATAAAGAAATAGTGAAAGTTTCGATCCTCATATACGGACTTTACATTCACCCCTTTCATATAAAAAAGAATCACCGATAAAGAGAGCAATAAAACGGCATCTTGATTGGGAATCAGCAAAGTGAGTAATCCAAAAAAAGAGGATGCTACAAGATAAAGTAACAGTAAAAAGATGGAAAAAAGATTAATTTTCATATTATATTCCTCTATTTAGTACTTTTGTCCTATAAAAGTAGATACCAAAGAGCAAAGAGATACTCTCACTCAATACCAAAGAAAGAGCAATGATATTCTCCTTTGCTTCAAACCACGGCAGCAAAACAATAATCACTACTGCATTGATCACGGCTACGATAGAGAAAATTTTAATAAAATATTTCTCTAATTTAAACGAAACCAATACGACATTATATACCCATGCAGCAAAGGGCATGATTATAATAAGTAGTGAGAGAAGATTAAAAACGGGTATAGAGTTGAGTGCATCCTTGCCAAAGACAAGTATGAATACAGTTTCGGAGAGAAAAAAGAATAGAGCCCATATTACAATACTTACAGCAAGCATATACCATGAGATTTTTCGGACAAACGACTTTGCACTCTCTTTTGAACTTTTTACCAACTGCACTACATGAGGGAAAAGCGCTTGATGAAGAGGCTTAAATAAAGAGGTGATGATTTTGACAACTTTTTCGGCAAGTGCATAATATCCTACTATTAAATCAGAAGAGACAAGACCCAGTACCAGCATATTAAAACTTGTAAAAAGATTGATTGCCAAATGTGAGACGAAAAGATACCACCCTTTGATATACTGTAGTTTTATATATTTCAGCCTTGGTATCACCAAAGAGACACCAAACTCTTTTTTTATCACTATCAAAGAGATTATACCCACAAAAAGCAAGGTGGCAAAATTAAGTAATGGGACATAGAGATAATCTTCTTCTGTATGCACTAAGGTGAAAATACCTATAAGATAGAGTATCCTTGATGCGATAGAGAGGTAGGTAATGAATTTCATTCTCTCCATCCCCTGAAAAAACCAGATAGGAAAAGAAATCGTTCCTATAATAGAAGCAAAAGTTACAAGATAGAGTAACCACTCTTTTGCAAACTTCTCAACAGAAAAAACAATCAAAAAAGTAATCCCCGCAGCAAGAAGTGTCAATATAAAACGTGCCATAAGGATAGAGCTTAATATAATAGACAAACGCCGCTTACTCTCTTTAGCGGAGGCAACCTCCCTGGCTCCGGAGAGGTCAAGTCCATAGATGACCAAAAGTGTCGGATAGGCGATAAAAGCCGTGGCAAACGCCAACAATCCAAACTTTTCAATGCCAAGCACCTGTACGATATAAGGAAAGGTAATGAGTGGAATAATATAATTAGAACCCTGCACAATAAACAGTGACAAAAAATTATTGATCAGCTTTTTTCTATCATTCATTCACGAGTTCCTGTTTGTGCTTACAATTTTGAGGCATCCTATATCTCTATAATAATCCGCTTCATTTTAATTTCAAAATCATATCCTAATCTTTGTCAAATAATGTCAAAATTCCACTATTTTTCTATAAATTCACATTTTTTATAGATAGAACTATCTTTAGCTTATTTTTTATATTTTTGACATTTTTGACATTTTTGATAGATTTTTCTGTTACAATGCAACTACAATTCAACACAAGGCCAAACCCGTTGTGAAGCGGGGACGGAAAGCCACGGGTCTCACCCTTGAGACAGCCGGGTTGCCATTAATCCTCTAGATTAATGCTTTATTTCCCCCCCTGATGCGACATTTATTTCTCCTTGTTTGAAAATAAAAAATAATATTGTTCGTTGCCAAACCCGTTGTGAAGCGGGGACGGAAAGCCACGGGTCTCACCCTTGAGACAGCCGGGTTGCCTAAACATCATAAATTGCGTATATATAGCAATTTTGTTTAGTCTTAATAAAGAAGAGTCTCTTTATTTCCCTCCTCTAACCCTACCGGTGTGGCAACTGCAATAGACAAAAGGCTACACAATGAAAACATATTTAAATACTAAAATACACCATCTACTCTATACAGGAATTACTGCTACACTGCTAGTAGGATGTGGAGGTGGTGTCTCTTCATACAATGAAAATACCTATACGAGTATCGACGGGGAACTTATAGAGTTAGGGACGGAAAATCCCGTATGCCAACAAGGCAGTGCCACACAAAAAGGAAGAGTGGTTGATCTTAACAACCAAAGAGGTATTGCCGGTGCAGAAGTGGAGATAGCAGGGTGTGTTACACAGACAGATGAAAACGGGTACTATCAATTTACAAATATCCCGGTAGCAAAAAGGGTTGCCGTAAATATTGAAAAAGAGAACTATCTCGATAACAGCGAGATCATTACCATTGATGAAGATACCAAAAATTATCTAGAAGTTTCTCTAGATTCAAAAACCATAAAATGGTCATATGAGAGTAATAAAGGTTCTTCAGAAAGAAATCTTGACATCAGTTCTGATGTAAGATACCAAAAAGAAGACGGTACGAACTATATAGGCAAAATAGAACTTCAATATCAAGTCAAAAATACCACTACTGACAAAGAAAAAGAGAGTTTCCCCGGTACTTTTGAAGGTCTAAATTCAAACGGTGTAATCGTACCTTTTGTAAACTATAAATATATGGTCTTAAAACTTAGAGATGATGAGGGGAACAACATTGATATCCAAGACCCTATAACTGTTAATATTTATAATCTTACGGATACGGATGCCTCGGAGATTCCTCTATGGTATTATCATGAAAATAAAGGTATTTGGATAGAGCAAGGGACGGCACATAGAGATGATAACGATGTCTACAAATGTGAAATCACGCATACGGGTGTATGGAGTATCAACAAACCAGTAGAGAAGCCTAGAGGGAAATACAAAAGTCAAATTTTGGATGAAAATTTGAACCCTATGCCCAATGTTAGAGTCAAAGCCACCGGTAAAAACTGGCAGAGCAAAGATTTAACAACCGATGAAAATGGCGAGTTTGAGCTTTACGTGGTTCCCGATGAAGAGTTTACTCTCTCGGCATACAACTATGAAGAGGAGTTTGGTGCAGAGTATACCGATACATTAAAAGGTGTTCCCTCTGACTCCTTAATAGAGGACTAAAAAGCATATTCTCTAAAAAAAAGATAGAATTATAGATAAATAAAGGACAAAAATATGATAAAAAAAATAACGATACTTGCTCTTGTTCCTATGACCTTGATGCTTCAAGGTGCATTTGTGATGAAAAAAGGTCAAACATTAAAAAAAATAGATGCAGAGCATATAGAGAGTGAAAAACCGACACCTATTATAGAAGTACCATCAACACAGATGCCAACTCCTACAAATACAAAACCAACTGTACAAGAACCGACTACTGTAAATACGAAACCAACCGTACAAGAGCCGACACCTACTATACAAGAAACAACTCCTACAAATACACAAACAAGCACTAAGGTTGATACAGGCTCTCTTGGTACAAAGATTTACGAGATTGACTTTGGCAAACACAGACCCGGCGTTTATACTGAGGAGATGATGCAACGCGATTTTTATGCCTATAAGGGTGAAAATCTATACTATAAGAATCATGACGGATCTTGGATGTACGGAGCGGACGGGGTAGGAAATCATACCTCTATTGTAAAAGACGGAGAGGAAAACGTACTTAGGGTAAAATATCTAAAAGGAAAGGTATCCCCACATAACGGCGGGGTGCAAATCCTCTCTGCTTTGCCTAAAAAGACACGCCAGAAAGAGGATATATACAATCCCCAAGAAGTTACGCTGGTTTATTCTATAAAGTTTGAGAGAGGATTCTCCTGGACTCTTGGGGGTAAATTGCCTGGACTTGGAGGCGGTTTAGCCATAGGAGGAGGACTGCGTATAGGCGAGCATAAGATGATGAACGGCTTTAACGCAAGGTTTATGTTTCACCGCCTTAAAGAAAAAGACGGCACAGAGGTTAAAAGCGGGCTTATCGGATATATCTATCATCCTGGACGAGAAGGCAAAAAAGGACAAAAAGCCTATGGTGCAGGACCCTACATGTCTACTAAGGAACCTGCTAATAGTTTTTGGGACAGGGACACCTCTAAACTCTTTGCCTTTAGCGAAGATAGATGGTATGAGATAAGACAGACCATTAAAGCCAATACTCCTAATAAAGCAGACGGTACGATGCGTGTCTATATAGACGGGAAATTGGCGGCAAGTTTTGGCGGTATGAAGTGGATAGCTGACGGAAATCACGGAAAAACATCGGTGGACAGACTGGTATTTTCTACCTTTTACGGCGGTGAAGGAGAAGAGTATGAACCTACGCATGACTCTTATACAAGGTTTAAGGGCATCTCTGTCTGGGTAAAATAAATAAATTATCTTAAAAAAGGATTTTACTATGATAAAAAAACTTATACTTCTTAGCCTTGTTCCTATGACCTTGATGCTTCAAGGTGCATTTGTGATGAAAAAAGGTCAAACATTAGAAAAAATAGATGCAGAGCATATAGAGAGTGAAAAACCGACACCTATTATAGAAGTACCATCAACACAGATGCCAACTCCTACAAATACAAAACCAACTGTACAAGAACCGACTGCTGTAAACATACAAACAAAAAACATCAATATTTTAACTATAGGTGACAGTTTTACCGACGGTTCTGATATTTTAATACCTCTAAAAGCTGCCCTAGATAAAACAACCTTACAAGATACGTATCTAGGTACACGAAGTGATGCAGGAATAGCACATGAAGGAAGAGCAGGATGGACAGCTGATGCATATATGAATCTAAATCCCAAATGGTACCCTGATTCTCCATTTCTTCATAATGGTCAGATTGATTTTAAATACTACTTTGATCATATACTAAAAGCCAAACCCAATATCGTCATTATTCAATTAGGTGTGAATGATATGCTCTCAGCAACAAAAGGTATTGCCAAAGGATACTACAAAAACAGTATTATTCAAGCAAAAGTAGATCATCTTGCACTTCTAGCAGGGGGGGTTAGAAAGGCACTACCACTCAGTTCAAAAATTTTAATGTTAATGCCCACACCTCCTAGTAGTACAAACCCATCATCTTCTTCAGGTGTTAACCATCAAGAGTATATGCGTGTATATGAGCAGTATCGCCAATACTATCTATCAAAATTTAAAAATAGAGAAAAAGAGGGTATCTTGGTTATTGGTGAAAATTTAAATATGGATACGCAAAACGGCTTTATAGATTATGTACATCCAAATAAAGAAGGATACACTAAAATTGCAGAAGCCATAAAAGATAAAATCTTATCTATTGTTGCTCAATAAACTCCCTTAATCCTAAAAAAAGGATTGGGCTTATTCCTTACCTGTCATTCCTAAAAGCCACTTACTTTTACTAAGGCTCTAGACTAGCAAAATGATATCATTTTGCTATGAAAGCACGGAATAATCGACCTTTGAGCGATTATAAGGTCAAAAAAATACTTTGGCACTTTGTCGTTGATGTGACAGCGACTCAAAC
>JALSJI010000007.1 GCA_026989435.1 Sulfurovum sp. | reverse complement strand
GGTATCGCCATTTTTCATTTTATCAATTTGAGACTGTAGTTGTACAATACCATCTCTTGACTGCCATGCATGTGGAACCTTGGTAATATCATAACTATTAGTAAAGTTAAAATCAATTCCCGCAGCCAAGACAAGCTTATCGTATTGAATCTTATTCTGATTATCCAGTGTCAATACTTTTGCTGTTTTATCTACATTCTCTACGGTACCGTGTACGATATTAACCTTATACTTAGAATTCATTGTTTTATAGTCAAATGTTAAATCACGTATGGTTTTTTGACCATTGATGACCAAGTTACTCAATATCGGCGAAACATAGGTAGGGTTTGTCTCTATGATAGTGACATCTACACTGCTTCCTCCCCACATTTTAAGATATTTGGCACAGGTAGCCCCTGAAAAACCACCTCCAATCACAACGATATGAGGCGTATTGTTCGCCCCTACATTAGCGTGCACGAGTGCAGTTGCAGCAATGGGGCTTAATCCAACAAGTTTTAGAAACCGACGTCTTGAACCTATTATAGTGTTCACTGTTGTATTATTCATCATATATCCTTTCTTACTTTTTAGTCTTTATACTTTTTAAGTGTCATCAGCCACTCTTCAATAAGCGAAATTTCTTCTTTTGTATATCCACGTGCTTGTGCAAACATAATAGGCTCATCATACTCAAACATCTCATCATGCAGATTGTCTTCTCCTGCTATAGAGTCCCATGAGTTTACCGAAACGCCGTTAGTTCCATGACATTGTGCACACTGTGACCCTAGAAGTCTTCCTGCATCTACTTTATATACATCTGGTAGGACGGTAACCGGCTTATAATTATCTCTATCATCAGAACCTTTTGAACCTTTATCATCAGAACCTTTTGAACCTTTGTCATCTGAACCTTTTGAACCTTTGTCATCTGAACCTTTTGAACCTTTGTCATCAGAACCTTTTGAACCTTTGTCATCAGAACCTTTATCATCACTATAATCACTATCATAATATTTTTTATCAGAAGAAGTCTGAATCACACCATCTCCACCTCCACCACAACCAATCAATACAACACTACACAATGCAACGAAGCTTTTGAAAAAAAATTTATTTACATACATATCTACACTCCTTTCGTATTAAAACCTTCTGTTAAGATATTTGTACAGTACGTAGTATGGCATATACCATGCTAGCAAAATGTTATCGGAGTGTTAGTGGAGTGTTAATAGAAGCTACTTTGTAGCATAAATATAGCGATCAATGAGATTTTAATTTTAACTTTTTTCTTATATCGAATGTTTCAATAAAACTGCGAATAGTTTGATGCAATACAGGTTCAGGGATAAGCAGTTCTTTTTTCATCGGAAACTTCAAAAAAAACTGCGGGGGCATGATAGAGTGCTTTTTTTGAGGGTTTTTAAGGTAGCGATAAATCGCATTTTCTATATTTTTAGCACTGCTGTATTTGAGAAGATAGCGTCTGTAAATCAAATCATTAGGTATCTGTTGTGCTTTATGACAGGCTAAACATCGGCTCTCTAACCCATCTGAGTAAGCAAACACGCCTAACAACAAAGCCCATGCCCATACTATTTTTCCCATCGTACACGTACCTCCGTTCCTTCATTGATTTGAGAATACATCTCTAGTTCAAACCCATAATTTTCACACACTGCAGAGACGATATGTAGTCCTATCCCAAATCCACCCTCACTTTTGTTGGCACGATTGAAGCGTTGGAGTATATGTTTTAAATCCTCTTTTTTGATACCTATACCTGTGTCTGAGATGACCAGGGTCTCATGGTTGAGAATGACTTCGAGTGTGCCATGATGCTTGTTATACTTGATGGCATTTGAACATAGATTGTCTATGAGTCTGAGTGCATCATTTTTATCCATCTCTACCTGTACACCCTCTACTATATGACGTACAATCTTAATATCTTTTGCCTTTGCCATAGAGGAGAAGTAGGCGATTCGCTCTTCTATCAATGCAGAGAAATCAATCGTCTCAATCTTACGATGATAGTGATGGTTTAGATTTAGATAACTCAGGTCATCATAGATTCTACTCAGTGTCTTTGAGGCTATCTCTATACGTTTGAGCTCTTTGGCATTTTGATGCTCTGTATTGAGTGCTTCTATCATCTCAATATTCGTCAGTATCGTACTAATAGGTGTATTAAGCTCATGGGTCGTGTCTTGGATAAACTGATTCATACGGTTTAGCGATTCACGCATAGGAGCGACAAACAATCGTCCCAGATAATACCCCAATACAGAAAAAACAAGCCCCGCAATCAACATAAAAAATAGAATGTTCTTTTGGAGATTGCGTATCGGTGCTTCATCTACAGGTTTAGCCACAAGTATATAGGCAGCACCCAAATAATAGGGCTCTACTTTTCGTTTCTCATAGAGTATCCCTTTTTGTGTCGCATCAAAGGTGTGTGCTTTGGGGTAGGTGCCAAAGATATAGTGCTTGTCTATGTCATAGATGGCTGTTTGTATCTGCTTATAGTTAGGATAGAGTAACGTATCTTCATGAGATTTATGTAGCTTACGCAGTCTATTTTCTAGTTTTTTAGATGTATATTTGAGCATCTGCTTCTGCCGGCTTAACAGATGCTGTTTGGAAGAGGTATAAAATATCCATGAAGCCAAAGAAAAAAGCAATAGTGTCGAGAGCAAATAGATCACCAAAAAGCGAACCAAACTTCTCTTTTCACTACTTAACAAAGCGGTAGCCTATATTTTTTACAGTCTCTATCTTCTCTTTGCCTATCACCGCACGTAATCTTTTGATATAGGTACGTAGCGCACCTGCACTTGGTTTTTCATCATATTCCCATAGTGCTTCATGAATGGTCTTATATTCCAAAAGCGTATCAGTGTGTTGTAAAAAAAGAGAAAGCAGTTTAATCTCTTTTGTTTTGAGCCCTATCTTTTTGCCATCTTGTGTCAAGCTCAACTCTTTAATATCAAAAAGCAATCCATCACCCAATACGATACGCTCCTCATGTGTCCCAAAAGAGCGTTTGAGCAACGATTCCACACGTACCAACAACTCTTTGAGTGCAAATGGTTTACGGATATAATCATCACATCCCAAAGCAAATCCTTTTTCCACATCTTCTACACTATTTAAAGAAGTAATAAAAATGGCAGGTATCTCCTTACCCTCATCACGTAATTGCTTGAGAAAATCAAAGCCGTTGATATGCGGCACTTTCACATCCAAAAGCATCAAATCCAAATGCTTTTCATAAGCTATCTCTTCAGCTTCTAACCCATCATAGGCAGTATAGACTTTATACCCTTTAAGTTCTAGAAATTGTTTGATGGTATCACTAAGTTGTATATCATCTTCTAAAAGTAAAATATGAGATGTCATGGTAGATTCCTTTTATATCATCATAGCATTACGAAGTGAATTTCATATGAACTTTTAACAAATCTAAACTCACACGCGTACCCACATTTTTTTCAGACTGTATGTCTATACCTATATTTTCACCATCACAATACGCCTTAACCAATGACAACCCTATGCCTGCACCTTCTTTTTGTTCATCTGCTTGAAAATAACGCTCATAGACTTGCAACAACTCTGTACTGCTCATACCTACACCCCTGTCTATGATACTTAGCGTATTGTCCTCTAACACTATGGAGATAAGGCTCTCTTTTTCAGAGTACTTCATGGCATTGGAAATAAGATTGTCAAACATCTGTTCAAACCCTATTTTATCTACTTCTATTTCATATTGAGGCACATCCAGTTCAAAACGGTTGCGTCCCTGTTCTTCAAAAATAGCAATACGCTCTTCAAGTAAAGTATGCAGATAAAAGCGTTCTTTCTCTATGCTATGCATCTCTTTACGTATACCGTAAACCAATTCATTGTAGAGTTTTTCAAGCCTGACGACGGCATCTTCTATGCGTCCTAAACGCTTTAGAGACTTTTCGTCTTCCATACCTTTTTTAAGCATACTTGCATTGGCTTTGATGGTAGAAAGCGGAATATTAAGTTCGTGGATAACATTATAAGTCAAGTCACTAAGAGTATTTTCCATCTTTTTTTTGGGAGCAAAAATGAGACCTATGAGTACATAGCCCCACCCCACTGCAACAAATAAGACCAAAGCACCTGCTATAAAAAAATTGAAAGTACTCATATGAAAATCTTCTAAAAAACGGTAGATTGCCATAAGCAAAATAAATACGGTAATAAAATAGATTACTCCCGCAACAATCTGCTCTTTTCTCATGTGAAACTTATTCGGTAACCAATACCGCGTATATTTGTAATTTGTGTTGGAAAATATTTTTTCAGTTGTGTTATATACACACGCAATGCACCGTCACTTGCTTCTTCCGTATAGCTCCAAAGACGCTCTTTTATCTGCTCTGAGGATACTACTTTTCCTTGTGCTTCCAGAAGCACCAAAAGAAGTTCCGATGCTTTTTTTGTCAACTCCACGACCTTTTTCTCTTTTAATAAAGTTTTACTTGAAATATCAAAACGGTACTCTCCTAATTGCACTACATCACTGCGTATTTGCCGTCGTAATACCGCATTGATACGTAAAAGAAGTTCATCCGGATCTATAGGTTTTACAATGTAGTCGTCACCCCCTTTTGTAAACCCTTGTGTCAATGATAATTTGTCATCACGAGAGGTAATAAAAATCGTAGGCGTCATATCGCCTGCGTCACGTAATTTCTCCAAAAGTTTAAAACCGTTTTCATAAGGCAAGTTTACATCAAAAAGATAAAGGTCGTAGTTGTTTTCATAGGTCAAATCAAGTGCGGAATAGGGATCTAATACCGTATCAAGCACAAACCCTTCCTCTTCTAAAAAGTCCTGAAGGGTTTCGTTAAAAAGTTTATCATCTTCCAAGAGAAGTATTTTTACACCCAAAACTATCCTAAATTTCTAATTTTATACTATTCAAAGCAGGTATTACATAAACATCCCGCCATTCACCTTCAGTGTTTCGCCCGTGATATAAGAAGCATGATCAGAGAGTAAAAATGCCACGGCATCTGCCACTTCGCTAGGCTCTCCAAACCTTCCCATAGGTATCTTGGCCGTAAAGGTATCTTTGACTTCATCTTTAAGTACTTCCGTCATCTCTGTAGCTATAAATCCTGGGGTGATAGTATTATAACGTATGCCAGAAGTGGCAGCTTCTATGGCAAAGGATTTGGTCATCGCTATGGTGCCGCCTTTAGAAGCTGCATAGTTTGTCTGTCCTGCATTGCCTGTCTCACCTACGATAGAGGCTATGTTTACCACAGCGCCAAAACGTTTTTTGCGCATGACTTTTAACGCTTCTCTACACCCTATGAATGTTGATGTCAAGTTTGCATTAATCACATCCATAAAGGCTTCTGTTTTCATACGCATAGCAAGTCCATCTTTAGTAATACCTGCATTGTTTACGAGGTAAGAGAGTTCTCCATCTTCTGCGATGATGCTTTTAATACCTGCTACATACGCTGCTTCATCAGTTACATCAAATCCAATGACCTCAGCCTTTCCGCCTGCATCTTCAATATCAACTTTAAGCGCTTTTGCCTCGGCCTCTGCAGAGCGAAAATTTATCCATACTTTCAAATCCAAACCGGCAAGGCCTTTGGCTATCGCTGCACCTATGCCTCTGCTTGCTCCCGTAACCAACACATTCATACCCGTAAATTTCATACAAAACCTTTAAAAAATATTTAGGCTATTGTAGCACGACAGTAATTAGAAGCTAACATCCAAACAACTTATTTTTTATATCCTCAAATATTTTATAATCCTCATCACTAATGGTATCAGAATAGATCATATGATTAAGTTGTTCTAAAATATGGAATTTGGAAATTGTATCATCATGTAAAGCCTGATTGATAATTTCGATATGCTCATCCAAATTATACTTTATAATGCCCCCAAATTCCTAGACAACTATTCTTCGCTCGATCTTTCAGATTCGATACAATAAGAGAAGAGAAAAGAGGAGTTTTATAATAAGTAAAAAGAAAAAGAGCTATAACGCGGAGTTCAAG
>JALSJI010000006.1 GCA_026989435.1 Sulfurovum sp. | reverse complement strand
AGCTCTTTTTCTTTTTACTTATTATAAAACTCCTCTTTTCTCTTCTCTTATTGTATCGAATCTGAAAGATCGAGCGAAGAATAGTTGTCTAGGAATTTGGGGGCATTATATGTCGAAATAAGTCAAAGGTGTCTCTCAACTCCTTTGGAGATACCTTTTTTTAACATTCCCTTAACGTTATTCCGTCATAATACTTCAATTTAAACCATCAAGAAAAGATTTTATGCACAGACACGGACTTCGTCATTTTACTGCCTACACTATTACAGCTATTTTGTATTTGGGTGTGATTGCAGCGATTTATTATGCACAGACACGGCATTTTGTTTCATTTAAGGAGACAAAAGAGAAAGAGATACGGATGTCGCTTTCAACATTTGTGCCTGAAGTAAAAAAAGAGATAGCAAAAGAAGTGATTGAAGAGCCGATTCTTGAAGAGGTCGTTAAAGTAGAACCTAAAGTAGAAGAAGTTGTGCCAGAACCTGTAGCGGAGAAGGTGCCGCAACAGCCTATTGCAAAAAAGCCCATTATAAAAAAGCCTGTGATAAAAAAACGAAAAAAAATTATCAAAAAGAGAGCTAAAAAAGTCAAGAAAAAAGTGACAAAAAAGTACAGAAAGAAAAAACATAAAAAGAAAATAAGTAAAGCACGGATATCTTTAAAACAGTCAAAAAGAACACCTGCACAACGCAACAAGTTTTGGAGTACGCTTAGAAAAAAGATAGACAAACACAAGTTCTATCCGCGTATTGCAAAAAGACGCATGACGGAAGGTGCAGTGAAAGTGCGTTTTACGGTCTTAGCTAATGGAAATGTGGGAGCTATCACGCTTAAAGGCCCTAAAATATTTTATAATTCAGCACGCAATGCCGTAAAAAGCGCTTTTCCTATAGATGTCAAAAAGTCGCCCGTTTCTCTACCCACTACTATCAATCTTACACTCCGTTATCAAATTAGATAAAATTTAACACAAACTTAACACTACTCTTCTACAATAGTCAAAAATAATTCGTGGAGAGTGAGATGAAAAAAACAATAGTACTTTCAATTGCGTCTACAGTCTGTTTATTGGCAGAAGAGATTGATTTAGAAGAGATTACGGTAGAGGCACAGGCGGGTTCCGAACTCATTAAAGACGTAAGCAGAGAAGAGATTAATTCGGCAGACCTTGGTGAGGCACTTTTTAAGCAGTCTCCCTCCGTATCACTCGTAAGACGTTCGGGTATTGCAAATGATATTCGTGTAAGAGGTCAGAAAAAAGACAACATTGTTGTCACTATAGATGGTACCAAAGTGAATGGTGCTTGTCCAAACAGAATGGACCCGCCTATTTCCCATGTACTTACAAATAATGTAGACTATATTGAGATAAATGAAGGGCCGTTTAATGTAGAGGATCTTGGTGTACTTTCTGCTGACGTGAAGGTGCATACCATAAAACCTCAAGAGGGATTTGAGGGTGAGTTAAATTTAGGAGCAGGGAGTTTTGGATACCAAAAAGTTGCTTTAAATGTAAGCGGAGGAACAAAAGATATACGTTTTTTACTCTCAGCATCTACAGAGAGTGGGGGTCAATATGAAGACGGAAACGGTGATGACTTTGTAGGGCAGATAGAGCGTAACATTAAAGAGGGACTAGTGTCACCTACGGCACAGTATCAAAATAGATACAAAGATTTAGATGCTTTTAGAAAACAAACACTCATGGCAAAAATGTTTTGGAACATTAGCGATAACCAAGAGCTAAGACTCTCCTATACGGCTAACCGTTCAGATGATATTTTGTACCCCTCGACTAAAATGGATGCCCTTTATGATGACTCTGATATCTATAATGTAGAATATATTGCAAAAGATTTAGGTAAGTACTCTAAAGAGCTTACTATGCAAGCCTACCAATCTGAAGTAGAACATCCAATGTCTACGAAGTATCGTGTGATGGGTACCAAAATGTATATGACCCATGCACTGACAACAAAGACACAAGGTGCAAAAATAAAAAATAGTTTTGATATGGACAATCATACAGTAACGTTTGGACTTGACTACAGTTTACGTAACTGGGATGGAGGATACTATAAAAATGACAATCCTCTTCCTCTTGCAAGGTTTCACGGTATTTGGGATGTAGACACCCAAAACATGGCATTTTTTGTAAAAGACAGTATAAAGATGGATAAACTCACTATTGATTTGGGGCTACGATATGATATGACAGATATCGACTCTGCAAATCCTAAACAACTATCCAATAATTATGATGAGCTAAATGGGTATGCTCTGGCAACCTATCATGTAAATCGTACAACAAAATATTTTGCAGGCGTGGGAAAATCTTCAAGAGTACCAGATGCAAAAGAGTTATACTGGGTAGGTTCAATGGGAAATCTTATTGGTACACCCGATTTACAAAATACCATCAACTATGAAGTTGACTTAGGTGTAGAGAAACAGTATGAAAATGCTACGATTAAAGCAAAAATTTTCTACTCAAAATTGCAAGACTACATTGCATTTAATGCCGGTAACACAAAAATGATGATGGATAAAAAGGTAAGTCTCAATGCCTATGAAAATGTAGATGCAACACTCTACGGTTTTGATGTGAGTGGTACATATATGGCAACGGGGTCACTCTATTTTGAGTATGGTATGGCATACCAAAGAGGAGAAAAAGACAATCCACTTTCAAATCAAGTAGGTACAGATATGCCTGATATCGCACCTTTTAAGTTCAATGCTGCTGTAAATTATGATATGTGGGATGACCTTGCCCTAAGAGCGGAACTCATCGCTTCGGATTCATGGGATAACATTGATTATGAAAATGGAGAGCAGGTACTCGATGCATATACTGTAGTGAATGTAAGAGCCACAAAAAGTTTTGGAAAAAGTTTTGAGCTTCTTTTAGGTGTAGACAATCTGTTTGACACGACATATGCAGTTTCAAATACCTATAAAGATTTGATTTTACTCACACTTCCTAACAATGATGTAATGCTTATGAATGAACCGGGTAGGTATCTGTATGCAAATGTAAAATACAAATTTTAAAATCATTACTAGAAAAAGTCTCAAAAGGACTTTTTTTCTCAGACTCTCCACACAATGCTTCTCATTATTCAAAGACAATCGCCCATTTACGTGAATCTATAAGCTTTTTATCATTTTTTTGTTATACTTTTGCGTATTTATTAACAAATTAAAGGAGCAGTCAATGGCATTATTTGACGATGTAAAAGAGGTAGTTGTAGAGCAGCTGAATGTGAACCCGGACGAGGTAAAAGAAGAGTCTAGATTTGTAGAAGATCTTGGAGCAGACAGTCTTGATGTTGTTGAACTGGTCATGGCATTAGAGGAAAAATTTGATATTGAAATCCCTGATGATCAAGCAGAAAAGATTGCTACGGTAGGTGATGCGATCAAGTTTATTGAAAACGTATAGTTTTATGCTTTCTCTTATATGAGGGAAAGCATCGACCTAATATATAGATGAATATTTTATTGAAGGTTTATTTATATATTAATTTATGCATATGATAGGAGCATCCGTGAAAAGAGTGGTAGTAACAGGTTTGGGCATGATTAATTCCTTGGGGTTGGAGAAGGAGAGTGCTTTCTCGGCGATGGTAGAGGGTAAATGCGGCATTAGAACGATTGAAAGTTTTGATACCCAAGGCCACTCTGTTACAATAGCCGCAGAGATACCAAACTTTGACGTATTGGAAGTTTTGGATGCGAAAGAGGCAAAAAAAGCAGACAGATTTATACAGTTAGGACTTAAGGCAGCCAAAGAAGCTATTGCTGATGCAAAACTCCCCGATAATGTAGACATGGAGAGATTTGGCGTGGCATCTGCTTCGGGTATAGGAGGGCTTCCAAATATTGAAAAGAATGCATTAGTATGCGGAAATAGAGCTCCTAGGAGAATTTCTCCGTTTTTTATTCCCTCCTCTTTAGTCAATATGCTTGGGGGATTTGTCTCCATTTATGAGGGTATGAAAGGCCCAAACCTCTCCTCGGTAACCGCGTGTGCAGCCGGTACGCATGCGATCGGCGAGGCAGCTAAATCTATTATGGTGGGTATGGCTGATAAAATGTTGGTCGTTGGAGCAGAGTCGGCTATCTGTCCTGTGGGCATAGGTGGATTTGCTGCGATGAAAGCACTCTCTACTAGGAACGATGATCCTCAAAGCGCCTCTCGTCCATTTGATGCCAATCGTAACGGTTTTGTTATGGGGGAGGGTGCGGCAGCATTGGTATTGGAGTCTTACGATGATGCTATGGCACGTGGGGCAACTATTTACGGCGAGTTGATAGGATTTGGAGAGAGCGGTGATGCAAATCATATCACTACCCCTACGATGGATGGTCCGCTTCGTGCGATGAAGGCTGCATACAAGATGGCAGGTGAACCAAAAATAGATTATCTCAATGCGCACGGTACATCAACGCCGATTAATGACAAAAATGAGACAGCAGCCGCCAAAGAGCTTTTTGGTGGAAAAGAGAATTGTCCTCCTGTCTCATCGATTAAAGGTCAAATAGGCCATTGCTTAGGAGCTGCCGGAGCAATAGAGGCAGTAGTATCTTTGATGGCTATGCGAGATGGGGTGTTGCCTCCAACGATCAATTACGAAACTCCGGACCCGGAGTGTGATTTGGATTATATTACTACGGGAGCAAGAGAGGCAGACATTCATGTAGTCATGTCTAACTCTTTTGGTTTCGGCGGTACAAACGGTGTTGTTATTTTTAGAAAAATATAAAGGCTTAAAATGGCAACATATCTAGATTTTGAAAAAAAAATTGAAAAGATACAAGAAGAGATTATATCGGCACATGCTATTGCCAATATGGAAGCAGTCGCCAAATACCAACAAGATTTGGAAAAAGAGGTTAATAAAACATTCGGTTCTCTAACAGATTTTCAAAAACTCCAGCTTGCACGACACCCGGATAGACCCTATGCACTCGATTATATTAAGATCATCATGGAGGATGCATATGAGATACACGGTGACAGAGCATTTCGTGATGATCCTGCTATCGTCTGTTATCTTGGCTGGATCGATGATCAAAAAACTATGGTAATTGGTGAACAAAAAGGGCGAGGGGTTAAAAATAAAATTAAACGCAACTTCGGTATGCCTAATCCTGAAGGCTACAGAAAGGCTTTGCGGGCAGTACGAATGGCAGAGAAGTTTGATATCCCCGTATTGATGCTCATAGACACGCCGGGTGCCTATCCCGGACTTGGTGCAGAAGAGCGTGGACAGAGTGAAGCGATTGCCAAGAACTTATTTGAATTTGCTTCTATGAAAGTGCCTATGGTCTCTATCGTCATCGGTGAAGGCGGTTCCGGCGGAGCTTTAGCAATTGGCGTGGCTGACAAACTGGCAATGATGCGTTATTCTGTCTTTTCGGTCATATCGCCGGAGGGTTGTTCGGCTATTTTATGGAATGATCCCTCTAAGGTAGAGACTGCTACTAAAGCATTAAAAATTACACCGTCAGACCTATTGGAGCATAAGCTCATAGATGATGTTTTGGATGAACCGCTCATTGGCGCACATAGAGATAAACAGGGTGCGGCAGAAGTAGTTAAAAAATACTTTCTTGATAATGTAAAGGTATTAAGAACACTCTCTATCGACGAGATGCTCAATCAGCGTTATGATCGACTTACGGCAATTGGTGCGTATACTGAATAATGATACATGATATAGCAAATACTATTGTGGGATACATAGGTGATATGGGTTACTGGGGTATCTTTTTACTGATGTTTCTTGAGAGTACCTTTTTCCCTTTTCCTAGTGAAGTGATTATGATACCCGCAGGGTATCTTGCTTTCAAGGGAGAGATGAATCTTTATATAGTAATACTTATAGGCATTCTAGGCTCTTTAGGTGGTGCACTATTGAACTACTATTTGGCAAAATCATTGGGGCGAACACTCATACTCAAGTACGGTAAATACTTTTTCATCAAAGAAGAAACACTCGATAAACTCGATACTTTCTTTTCTAAACATGGCGAGATTTCGACTTTTACAGGCAGACTCATCCCAGGCATCCGACAACTCATCTCTTTACCTGCTGGATTAGCTCGTATGAACCTTGCAACATTCTCATTTTACACTTCATTGGGAGCTGGTATCTGGGTAGTGGTACTCGTAGTTGTAGGTTACTTAGTAGGCTCAAACGAA
>JALSJI010000005.1 GCA_026989435.1 Sulfurovum sp. | reverse complement strand
CTTCTTGTAAGTTAGGGTTAACGATGCGTAAGTCCCACTCTAACGCTACTGCTTTTCTATAGTGGTCTTCATAGTACTCTAAAGGGTGTCCTATTTGCAGTGGAGTTTTGACTGCCATCCATTTTCGGTCTACTTCTGCCCATTTGCCTATGAGTTCATCTACATCTGTGTGTTCAAATGCCTCTTTGAGTGCTACCATGTACGCTATCCACTCCTCTTTTTGCTTAAACACCTCATCTACTTCTATCTCTAAACGCTTGATGAGTTGGTCTAGTGCCTTAGTCACAGAAGCTACCTGTTTAGGAAACGCCTCTGCATACGCTACTGACTTGTAGCCTTCTTCTGTCTTTTGAAGCACGGAGTAACATCTGTCGCCTACATTGCCTTGTGTATCCTTGTCTAGCAAGTCATTCTCTTTCAAAAACGCCAATACTTTTGCATCATCACCATCAAACACACTACTTAGTTCAGGGTTTATAGTGTTTATGATCTGACGTGTCCAATCACTCTGCCATAGTGTCATAAATTGCCCTATATAATGTACACCATACACCAAAGAGCGGTAAAAAGGAGTGAGTAACTGCTCCTCTTCTATCCACTGTAGCAATGCCTCATGTCGCTCTGTATGAAAGTGGCTCACAAAACCATAGGCTATCTCTTTTTTGTGTTGTATTTTTCTCTCATCAAAGCCTTGTTTTTTCATCACCTCTTCAAGTGCATCTTCACGTAACCCTACCAAACGTGTAAGCCCTGCCATATACCCCTCGTCATCTCTAGGAATGTTTAGTGTAGTTAAGAAAAAAGTCAACACACTTTTTGCTTTCTCATGCCCTTTGTCTTTGTCCAATAAGTCATAATAGCTGTTTAACTCTGCCTGTCTTGTTTGCAACTCATCATAGATGCGTTGTAGGTCTTTCATAAAATCTTGTTTGTTCATTTAACATTGTCCTTTAGTATCTTTTTCATCTCTTTATCAAAATCACTTTGATACGTTCTGTTTTCAATCGTTTTATACTTCTCATATTCACCAACAGCAAATTCTTTGGCTATCACAGCAGTCACTTTACCTGCATCATACAATACTTCATGTTCATTAAACTCTAAAAAGGCATTTAGTTTCCTATTCCAATCATTCATCGTCATAGGGATTTGCTTTTTAGACTGATGTTCTGCATAATCAAGGTACATCGTAACTATTCTATTGAGTGTTTCCAGTTCATTCTCATTGAGATAATTTTTAGCAATGACAACATCTGATTTTCGCACTCTACCTAATGGTGCATTTTTCCAAGTTGTTAAACCCATATTCATTTTTGTATAATCGGCTCTTGTGTAGATGATTTCAGGTGCGGTTTGTTTAGTGATTGCCCAGTGTAACTTATTTTGTACCACCGCAAAAAATGCCTTGGTTATCTCAGCGTCTTTATCATAGTCAATGCTACATTCTGAATAAATATCTGTTATTTGTTGGTAAAATCTTCTTTCACTAGAGCGTATATCTTTTATGCGTTCTAGTTGCTCTTTAAAATAATCTTTACCAAAAGGCTGTTGAGGGTTTTTAAGCCGCTCATCATCCATAGTAAAGCCTTTTACTATGTACTCATTAAGTATCTTTCTAGCCCATTGTCTAAACCTTACGCCCTGTATAGACTTGACCCTATACCCTACCGATATAATGAGGTCTAAATTGTAAAAATTAGTAGGCTTAGTAGAAAAATCGGTTTTCCCGATTTTTCTCATAGAGGACTCTTGTTCCAACTCTCCTTCTTTATAAACATTGAGTATATGCTCATTAATAGTCGAACGCCCCTTACCAAATAAAGATGCCATCTGCTCCATACTCAACCATATATCTTCATCTTGTATGAGAACATCTACTTTTATGTCTTGGTTGTCAGATTTGTAGATTAGAAACTCTGTGAGTTCATCTTTTAGGGCTAGAGTGTTATTTGGCATTGACAACTTCTTTGCTCGTAGAGATTTTTGTATCTGCATAGAGTACTACATCTTTAATGACTAGTTTTTGAATGGCTGAGATGAAGGTTTCCATTAATTGATAAGCTGGTTGATTATTATTTGATGGAAGCTCTATAATTGAATTTTTTAATTCTATTTTTGTTGCTTTATTGTTATATGAATATTTTATTTTTATCACTTTGTCAATAGAAGCAACAATAAACATTTGATTTATTTTATTTAATTCTTTACATTGTAATACACTAGTAGCCCCATGCCCATCTTTTAAATAAAATGGTGTTTCTAAATAAACAATATTTTGGTTATTTGAATGTATTAATATAGTTGATTTTGCATCTTTATTATTCAAAATATTTTTAGACAATTGATTATACGAAATAATTCCATTATTTACAGTAGCTTGCCCATAAAAAGGATAAAGCGGTTCTGTTACATCTTTTAGAATTCCAAGTTTTAAGGGGTCGATTTCTTTTTGTGGTTGCCACTGTAATACATCCTCAATTCTATATTCATTAAATATAATTTTCCCATTTTCAAAATCATCTAAAACTTTTTCTTCTTCTGTAGTCAAAGTATAGTCTTTAAGATTTGTCGCGACCAAATAAGCTTCTAGCTCCGCTATACGCTCTGCTTCTAGCTCCGCTATAAATTTTTCTATAAAAGAAAAATTCATCTTCCCATTTTTAATGGGAAGTTGCAGTAGGGTTTTATTCATTGTCTCTCGATTAAATTTATTTCCATAATCATATTTTTTAGATGTAGCAACTGTGCATGCAGAAATTATAACACTTGCAATTGCTTTATTGAACGGTTTGAATTTTGGCACTAAATGTTGAATATGTGAATATCCTATAAAGTCTTTATCTTGATAATACATTGTTTCAGCACCGAGAGTTGTATCCGAACAAGTTATAGTATTGCCTATATTATTTGCTTTTAAATTTGAAAATCCCATGACTCCGTTCTCAGTTGAAGAATTTGATATTAATGGAACTTTTCCATTTTTAGAAATGATCTTTCCATTCTTTAATTTATAATATTTTGTTGGATTAATATCAAACAAATCCCCAAGCCTAAACTCTCCCCACTCAACACTATCTAATAGCTTGTCAAGTGAGGACACTACTTTCCCTCATCACCCCTTTGTTTAAGGATGCTGGAAACTTCCCACGACAGATAATCACTTACTGTTTTTTTGAAGTCCTCTAAAGTTGGTTTAGTATCTATAACCTTATGTTGGTCAAAATTCCAATCCTTACCGCTTGATGTGATAAAGTCTTCTATATAGACATCATCAATATCCCACGTAGCCTCAACTTTAGCATTTTTGCCTGCTTTGTAAATCTTTACAATATCTGCGTATCGATTTGTTGGTTCATCTATGTTTTGTATGGCTCTTTTTGTTCTTTTATAGCCATCGTTTCTAAAATCTATAAACTTAACTGGGACATTGGCATCGTGTGGCTTGCCTGCTTCAAAGATATAGATACTTGTTTGTACTCCAGCCATAGGTTGAAACAGATCTGTTGGCATTTTTATACTTGCTTTTAGAGTGTGCTTTTTTAAAATAGACTTGTTGGTTTTAACGGCTTTTCCACTTCCTGCTGAATCTTGAATAATAATAGCACCAAGACCGCCTTGCTCCATATTGTCTAAACCAAAAGCGATAAAAGGCATGCCATTTTCATCATAAGAAAAAGGTGGATTTAGTAGTAGTTTATTGGCTTTAAAATCGGTATAAAGGTCTTTTGGTGTTTTAAAAGTATTGCCCTTATAGATGTTTGAGCTTCCATCACCTCGTAAAATCATATTGGTAGCGGCAAGCGTAAACATTTCTGCATTCAACTCAACCCCTAAAAGTTGTTTCTTCTTTATGTCGTCTACTTTGTTTTGCACCTCAGTTGTTTTTTTACCATAAAGATTTTCAACATCTTGTATCATAAGCTCCATAGCCGAGATAAGAAAACCCGCTGAACCTGTTGCCAAATCCATCACCTTAGAATCTTTGTTAACATCAAGTATGGTAGCCATCATTTTAGTCACATAAGGAGGTGTTAAAACGATGCCTATCTCTTTTCCATCGCCTAGAGCGTATTTTAAAAACTCCGAGTACATCTCACCCATGATATCAAGATGCCCTGCCATCGCATCGATAGATAAAAATATATTGTGATAAATAAAGGTAAATATCTGTTTATTACTGCTTGATTCTTCTTTAAGTGACTTAGAAACCTCTTTATCGAGCTCGGTTAGTTCATCTCTTTGTGCATCTTTTGAGATTTCTGAAAAACTAGACAACATAAGGTTTCGTTTTTCAAGGGGTATTTCACGGGCAGTTAAAAACTCTTCTAGTTGGTTGACAATCTGTACCCCATCGCGTCTTGATTCGCTTTGTATCCCTTTTAAATCTTCAGGAACTAAGCCATCTTGAATTTTAGTTCCATCCGTGTCAAGCACATGTTGCATCGATAAAAGCATACCTGATACATATAGTACTCTTTGTGGAGCTGTTATATTGTGGTTGTGCATAAGTTTGTTTAAGCTTTTAGCATATTTTTGTAAGGTAGCTTGAGAGTGAATGAGAATATCATGCTTTTCATCTTCTGTTAAAGTGGCATCTTTATAAAATGCATCAAATGTATTTTGGTTTTCAAGAAAATCAAGAGTCGTAATATTTTCTAATAATTTATAAGAATGCTCCCCCGAACCATAAACATAATACACTTTAAATTCAATAGACTCAGCTGAATCACCTGCAAGACCTATGGCAATTGCCTCGTGGTATTTTCCAGATGCAATCATACCTGTTGTGTAGTGTAAAGCTCCATTAACAGCATAATCCTTTATGGACTTATCGTCAAGTTTTACACCGTCTTTTGTTTCTTTTATAAGTTTTTTTGTTCCCAATTTATTTTCAATAATAACAGGAGCTTGTGAATACTTAGTGAGGCTAAAGTCAGGTTTGCCAAAGTTTGTTTTATTGTCAGTTTTTGCTCTACCTCGTAGAGCTTCTATAAGATAATCAGGCATTGCTGATTCAATATGATAATCTTTTTGACTTTTTAATCCTAGTTTATCAAATTGAGACTTAACCCAATCATTAACATGTTCTTCTAATTTATAATTTGATTTTGTCATTTGTTTTTCCTAACATATCTTAGTTTCATTCTTATTTATGATTTATTCTTCAACATATTAATAATCGGCTTCGCCAACCCCAAAGCCTTCCCACGATGCGAAATCTCACTTTTTAAATCATCATCCAACTCTCCAAGTGTCTGCGTATACCCACTAGGTACAAACACAGGGTCATAGCCAAAGCCTTTTACCCCTCTGGGTTCCACTAGCACATCTCCATGCATCCAGCCATGCACGACATACTCGCCATACTTAGAAACTATAGCAATAGCTGCTGTGTAGTAAGCAGGAGTAGAAGTAAGACTTTTTTTCTTTACTTCTTCTATGAGTTTATAAAGATTTTCTTTATCTGTAGCACCAACTCCCGCGTAACGTGCAGAATAAATGCTAGGCTCTCCGCCAAGTATAGGCAAAGAGATACCAGAGTCATCAGATATCACCAAATAATCGCTTCCTAACTTTTCATAAATAGTCCGTGCTTTTATGAGGGCATTTGCGGCAAAGGTGTCACCATCTTCTACAATGTCAAACTCGCCCAATAACTCTGAAAAAGGTACAACTTCATCTTCACACATTTGCTTGAATTCGCGTAATTTACCTTTGTTTCCCGTTGCTAAGACTAACTTCATTGTTTCTTAACCTTTTAGTACTATAATAAGAGAAATTTTATCGTATTAAAGGTATCACTATGATTAAACAAATAATGCCTCTTAGTCTCATCGTTGCACTTCGCTTCTTTGGACTTTTCATCGTCCTTCCTGTCCTTTCCATCTATGCACTTGACATGCCAGGAGCTACACCATTTTTAGCAGGTCTTGTTGTGGGTGGCTATGCCCTTACACAAGCTATCTTTCAAGTACCCTTTGGGATGATGTCTGACAAGTTTGGACGGAAGCAAGTACTTTTGGTGGGTCTGCTTATCTTCATCGTCGGGTCTATTATCGCTGCACTTTCAGACAACATCTATATGCTTATGCTGGGACGATTTTTACAAGGTGCAGGAGCCATTGGTTCAGTAGTCTCTGCGATGATAGCTGACCTCGTCAAAGAAGAGCAAAGAGCCAATGCCATGGCTATCATGGGTGGGACTATCGCTATGAGTTTTGCCGTAGCTATGATAGTAGCCCCTATAGTTGGTGGTAACTGGGGCATAGACAAACTCTTTTGGCTTACCGCTATTCTTTCTATACTGGCTATAGGTATACTCTTTACTTCTGTGCCAAAGCCTCCTCGCATTGTGCATACAT
>JALSJI010000004.1 GCA_026989435.1 Sulfurovum sp. | reverse complement strand
CATCCTCTGCATCTCTTTCATTCCACCTTTGGTTGACATCTTCTTTGCCATTTTTGCTGCATTCTTAAACTGCTTGAGTACACGGTTTACATGCATCAGATCCAAACCTGCTCCGGCTGCAAGCCTGCGTTTTCTCGCATTGTTAAGCAGTTCGGGATTTTCTCTCTCCTTGGGTGTCATAGAATTTACTAAAGCTTTAATTTGCTTGATCTCTTCAGAATTTTCCAAATCCATATCTCCAAGCTGTTTCGCCATATTGCCCATACCGGGGATCATCCCCATAATAGATTTCATAGAACCCAATTTTTTCATCTGTTCCATTTGTGCCAAAAAGTCATTAAAATTAAATTGTCCTTTTTTAATTTTTTGGGTCATTCTTTTGGCTTCTTTTGGGTCTATGGCAGCAACAGCTTTCTCTGCTAAAGATTCCACGTCTCCTGCACCCATCAGGCGGCTTACGATTCTATCCGGGATAAACTGTTCAAGATCCGGCATCTTCTCACCGTTACCTATAAAACGAAGAGGCACCCCTACCTGTCGGGTAAGTCCAAGTGCCACGCCACCTTTTGAATCACCGTCAAACTTCGACAGTACCACTCCCGTAATACCTATCTTATCTTTAAATGTCTGCGCTGTTTTTACTGCATCTTGACCGGTCATTGCATCGGCTACATAAAAAAGTTCATCCGGATTTGCAGCAGTTTTGACATTGGCAAGCTCCTCCATCAACTCATCGTCAATAGCCAAGCGACCCGCTGTATCTATAAGTACCGCATCATAAAGTTCTTTTTCTGCTTTATCAAGACCATCTTCTACAATTTGCGTAGGCGTAGCATCTTCATTATAATATAAATCAACATCTATACTGGAACATATCTGTCTTAATTGCTCTACAGCCGCTAATCTTTGTAAATCGGCTGCGATTATGAGTACTTTTTTCTTCTTTTGCTCTTTTAAAAAATAGGCCAATTTCCCCGTAGTGGTTGTTTTACCTGAACCTTGCAGACCAATCATCAAAACAACCGTCGGTGGTTTGGGTGCAAAAGTAAAACCTTTTGGTGCACCCTCAATAGTAAGAATATCGGTTAATTTCTCCTGAAGCACTTTTAAAAAATTATCTTTTCCTATACCATGCTTTTTGGTTTCAAGCTCTACGTTTGAGAGAAGTTCTTTGACCACCTTATAGTGTACATCTGACTTAAGCAGTGACTTCTTAAGTTCGACAGTGGCTTTCTTAAGCGCTTTGTCATCATCGCGAAAACGTATTTTTCCTATGGCATTTTTAAAACTATCAGTGAGTGTATCAAACATGCTTTACCTACAATTATATCTATTTAGAATATATGATTTTACCCTATTTGGGCTTAAGGAGTGAGGGAAGATAGTCGTTAATACTAGGGTAGACGGTTACACTGTATACCCTAGTATATTAAGAGATTAAAATTTATACGTTACACCAAGATTGATAGAATCAAAGGCATTTTCAAAATCTACCGTGTTTACTTTTTCAATATCATCATAGAAATCTACATAATCTGCAAATAGAGAGAAATTCTCTGTAAATGCATACGATAAGCCAAGACCCCACGAGAAACCAAGTACCTCGATATCCATAACGGTTCCGTTGACTAATTTTGTACCATTGACACTAGATGCACCATACCCCACCAATGCATAGACATCAAGTTCCTCTGTTACCGGATACATTGGTTTTGCATAGATTCCCCATGCTGTTGCTTCAGAATCAAATTGTCCAAAAACGTTCCTATTCAACTTCTCTAATGCTTCACCAAATCCATACCAGTATCGACCTTCTACAGCAATATACTCATTAAATTTATACCCTGCTTGAGCCATCACTGCCGAGTAATCATGAGCAAGACTGTTTTGTCCGTATTTTGATTCAGACCGAAGCAAACTGTACCCAAGCCCCAGATATAAACCGGTATCAATCGCTTCCTCTTCGGCTACCACCATAGGAGGTGTCTCTATCACAGGTTCCAACACGGGAGCGATATCTCCCCCTCCAAAAGCAAATGTACCTGTTGCTATAATTGCTGCTAACGAAAGTGTAATCTTTTTCATCTTTTTCCTTTTTCATATTAATATATATTACAAAAGAAATGATACCATATATTCATTAACTTATTATTAATCTATTAAATAAAAAATATTAAATATAGCATTGCAAACTGCTTTTCTCTCTATTCTTCAAATTAAAATAGAGTGGGTCCATATTGTCACATCACTGTCAAATACTACTTATATCTAGCTATATCTTTAGGTTCACGGGCATAAAACTCATAATCAAATAGTTTTATCTTTTCCGAATGCAGTAACAAACGTTTGGTCTTTGTTCTAGATCCATACTGCTCATCTCCCACAATAGGATATCCCATATGTGCCAAATGTACACGTATTTGATGTGTTCTTCCGGTAGTAATTTTAATATGCACTTTAGATTTTTTGCCTTGAATCTCTTCGGGTTTGACCAGCGTATAGGATTTTTTTCCTCGCAGAGAATCTATTTTAGAAAATGCCTTTCCTTTTTTTATCGTAAAAATGGGGGCATCTATCTCTATCTTTTCATACAACATACCTTCCACCCACGCAATATAATGTTTTTCTACCCTATTGGACTTAAACTCCCTTATCGCTTTATCTATAAAAATCCTATTCTTTCCTAAAAGAAGCACCCCCGACGTATCCCTATCCAACCTATGAAGAAGCTCTGCACCCTCAAAAAAATCTTCTACCTCATATGAATCTATCTGTGCAGGCTTATTCACGGCAATAATATCATCATCTTCATAAAGTATCTCTATATCCTCCGGATTCTCTATACGAAAAGAGGTATCACTATCTACTTCCGCACGTGCAATTTTTACTTTTTTATCTCTTATATACACAAAACCTCTGTCTATGAGATATTTTGCTTTTTTATTTGAAATATCCAGCTGTTTTGCCAACACTTTATATGCTTTGTCTATAGCCATTTGATATACCTGTCTTATGCGTTCACGCTATTATAGCATCTTTAATAGAGGCTATAATAGGAGAAATATCCGTTTTATTTTTTATCTGTGTGGGCCTAAGCTTATCATGTTGTAATAATGTCCTAGTAAGGTTTGATGCTTCTATAATTACCATACCCTCTATCGCATCAAAAATATCTTTTTGATTAAAGTAATATTTACCTGAAATCATTTTACAACCAAACTGTGCAGCTTCAGCGGCATTATGCCCTCCGACAGGCACAAATGCTCCACCAAGTATCACTATATCCGAAATGGCATAGATATTTACCAATTCACCCAACATATCTACCAAAATCACATCGCTCTTAAAATCTCTTTTTTGAGAATATGCATGCCATGATACACCGTTTTTGTCTGAAAAGGACTCAATTAATTTTGCAACTTTTTCAAAACGTTCAGGATGTCTTGGCACCATAACAAGTTTTGCTTCATTATTTTTCTTTTTGAAGATCTCAAAGGAATCAAGAACAAGTTGCTCCTCTCCCTCATGCGTGCTTGCTGCACATACAACGACACTCGAAGGTTTTACCAATTTTTTTGAAACGGATGCAATATCTGAAAGTTTAATGTTTCCTGTTACCCTTACGCGATGTGCCCCTAAAGACTTCAAACGCACTCTATCTCTCTCCGTTTGTGCATAAACCTCATCGATATGTTTAAAAATATGCCTATAAAACCAACGCATACGCATATATTTTACATATGATTTATCAGATATCCGTGCATTTACCAACAAGGTTTTTGCACCCCTTTTTTGTGCCAAAACAAAAAGCAGATACCATAACTCCGCTTCCATTACTACTAACACTTTTTGTGATACCACCCATCCAAACAACAACGGTTCAAAAGGCAAATATGCACGCTCTTGGGTATATGAACCAATCATATCATAGCCTGTTTGCGTGATGGTACTCATACGTAAATGCTCTTTAGGCACGATTTCTACTAAAGGTTTGATAGCCCTTGCCTCTCCGAAACTACACACATGAAACCAGACACCCGCAGAAGAAAAAGATGCATTATTTTTTAAAAAGAAACGAGATGGTAGTGCCTCTTTATATTTGGCCTTAAAAGAAAACAGAAAGATAAAAGGCAATGCCAATAGGTATAAAATTATGATCACAAAACTATAGAGGAAAAAAAACCATTTCCCCATAATCTTCGATACTTATACTTCTTCCGTGACAGATTCAATATACAGTATACGACCGCAGTGAGGACAGTTGCATATCTCTTCTGCTTTAATCACCTCTGAATATGTTTTGTCATTCAATTTCATATAACACCCATAACATGCCTGCTTTTTCACGGCAACGACTGCCGTATTCCCCGCCCAGTTACGTATTTTCTCATAAAAGGAGAGGACTTTTTGCTCAATATTCCTACTTAATGCCTCCCTTTTGGCAAAAAGTGCAGCCTTACTCTTTTCTATCTCTGCTTTTTCGGCAGAAACTTCTTGGCTAATACGTTCAAACTCTGTTTTGAGAGTCTCTAATCTCTCATTAGCCTCTTGTATCAATGCGCTCTTTGTCTGATTAATCTCTTGAAGTCTTTCAATCTCTTCATTGGCAAATGTCATCTTCTCTTTTGCAATATCTTCTTCTAAAGAGAGTGCTTTCATCTCTTTTTCTGTCGTAATCTCTTTTGCTTTTTTAATATTCTGTGCAAGCTGTTCATTAAGCAAACCAAGCTGTTCATCAAACGTTTTAATTTTTACCTCATTCTCAGCGATCTCTGCTTGCAGCCTATCCAACTCTTTTTGTGCAACATCAATCTTTTTTTGTGCTTTTATTACTTTTTTATCAGCTGCTTCAAGCTGAGGGTTATAACTATCTATCGCTTTGTCATTTTCTGCAAGTTCTATAAGTTCTTGTAGGTGTTTATTCAATCTCTATCCTTCTTTTAGGGTATAAAAGTCTCTTCTATTAAGTTTTATATAGAAAATTTAAACCTATTTCAATCTATTTCTGTATGAAACGGGTTTTTAGAATTTGCCATTATAACTAAAATAGGTAAAACTTTCAATTCCTCATATAAAATCTCTGCAAAAAACTTTTCAGACTCATAATGACCAATATCAATCATCATCAAACCTTCACTCATCGCTTTCATCGCATCATGATATTTTATATCACCTGTTAAAAAACACTCTGCATCTACCTCGTCTATGAGTGATGCCCCTGATCCCGTACAAAGTGCGATGCTTTTTATCTTCTGCTTCTTACCGACAACTCTTAATATAGATAACCCTAGCTTCTGCTTAACGTGCCGTATAAGTGCTTCATAACGCCACTCGTCTTTAGTCGTACATAAAAATGATTTCTGATTTTCCATTTTAAACCCCAATATCTTTTCAAACACGTATCTATTAAGGTGAGTCTGATCAAAATTCGTATGTAGTGCGATACAGGAGTGGTTTTTCTGTATCATTTTTCCTAGTAAGTTTGCAGGGTATTTAGATAAATCAAGCTGTACAAGTTTATTAAATATAAGCGGATGATGCACTACAAAAAGCGTACCTTCCCCCGCCTCTTCTATCATCTGCATATCCATATCCAGAGAAACTACTATTTGTGACACTTTAGCTGACATCTCACCGACTATAAGTCCGGAATTATCCCATTTTTCTTGAAGTTCAAAAGGACTAATGCTATCTAAATAAGCGTAAAGTTCTTTTAATTGCATTCATACCCCTCTTTACAGTCTATACCTCTGGATAAAGATATTTCTCACATAAATATATTCTACAGAAGAGTAGCTTTTATTTTAATATTATAAAAATTACTAAAACATTATCTAAGTATTACCGTGTTATGATTCCCCTGTTAAAGCCTAACTGCATGTGAGTGCAGGACGGAAAACTGCGGGTCTTGCAATCCAATATGCTTTATATTGGTATGAAGATAGCCGGGTTACACAAATGGTTAATTCTATTTGCGGTAAGAGAGCTATCTATATACCAATCTACTTCATAGATCTTAGATAGCTCTCTTTAAAATACTTTATTTACAGTATCAATTCAAAAAAGGAGTATCAATGCACCTACTTAATAAATGGACATTGATTTTGGTTATTTTTTTTACAGCTTTTGCCCAAGCAGAAGTTTGGACTACGGGAAGATATGACAACTATACCGATATCTCACAAGAGATTCGAATAGACAATGCAACAAGCCTTATTATTACTGTTCAGGGAAGAACAGAAAGATTTTATGATTTTGTCTATATTTACGATGAAAATGGTCGTCTTGTTAGACAATATCATGGAGATATAAATGAACAATTTACTATACAAGGTTCATCAATTACGGCTAGACTCGTTAGTGACTATTCTATTACGGACATCGGAGTTACAGTCACCGTTGAAGCAGAAAATACTTTGGACACCACACCGCCCGTGATTACACTCAACGGTAATGCCACGGTCACGCTTAACGTAGGTGATACCTATAACGAAGCCGGTGCCACGGCAACGGATGATACTGAC
>JALSJI010000003.1 GCA_026989435.1 Sulfurovum sp. | reverse complement strand
TTAGAGCTTTTTTATAATGCATTATAGAAATACCTTGGTTTCTTACCAATATACCGAAGTTTCTAGAGGATTTTAAACCCCCGATTTTTTAATTAAGCCCCTTTTTAATAGAGTACTTATCCGCAGCAAGACCCACCGCTACAGCTTTTCTTCTTTGGAAAATAAGATTTACTCATATAGTACATTACCAAGCCCCACAAGACGATAGAAGAGAGTGTAGCGATGATGCCACCTTCTTCCTCCATGTGGATGAGTGAAGCAGGGTCTATGGCTGAAGCATCAAAGATGTAGTCAAGTCCAAGTCCAAAGACGATGCTTCCTATGACGATGCTTCCTAAGTAAATAACCAAAGATTTTGTCCCTAACATCTTTTTTACCACCCCTATAGTCACTGTGTTTGTCGCAGGACCGGCAGAGAGAAAAACAAAGGCAGCTCCGGCACTCACACCACTTAGCATCAACCCTGCAGCAATAGGTAATGAGGCTGTAGCACAGACATACATAGGAACGGCTATAATAATGACTATAAAGTAAGAGAGCCATACATTTTCTAGAAGCAAGGTTGCAAAGTTTTCTGGGATGGCTACAGTAATGATAGCTCCTATTATAAGACCCCAAAATAGAGGCTTAGCTATATCTCCAAGTAAGGTAGTAAAAGCATACTGCATCGCACGAAGAAAAGAAAATGCTTTCTTTTCTTCATGAGAACTAGCACAGCAACTCTCCTCACCTGTACCATAGGACTCCTCAGATATTGGTGTGTTCATACTAAAACCCGTCGATGTTTTAGGAGCAAAGGTAGAAAACATAGGCTTTTTCTCCTCTGCGATCACCTCTTTATCAAAGATATTTGTAAGAATACCGGCTATCATCGCAATAATCATAGAGGTAACAACACGATAGACGGTAAATATCCACCCAAATATCCCGTAAGTTGCCATGATGGAATCTACTCCGGTAATAGGGGTAGAGATAAGAAAAGAGAGTGTCGCACCTCTTGATGCTCCAGATTTTTTGATGGAAGTAGCAAGCGGTATAACACCACAAGAACAGACAGGTAGAGGAATACCAAAAATGGTTGACTTCACTACAGAAACAATATTATCTTTACCTAAATGTTTGGTTACAGTGCTCTCAGGTATGAGTTCATGTAAAATCCCTGCAAAAAATAGACCAAAAAGAATGTAGGGAGCCATGGCAATACTAAGTTGCCATAAGGCATCAAAAAAGTGAGTAATTTCCATCTAAAACCTTTTGTTCTTAATCTAACACAATGCCACTTAAATAGAGATAGCCTGTTTCAGCTTCTCTTGGTTAAGCTTCCTAATGAGTTTGGCTGAGAGTTCTTCATAACGCTCATGATCAAGATTGAGTTGCTTTTGAAGCACTTTTATCTCTCTTTCCTTTGACCAAGCGTTAAGCAGCTTGAGTTCTTTTTTTGTAAGCTTTGCCTTCAATGCAGCTTTTAACGCTTCATCCTCCTTAAGAGGCTTAACAAGTCTTTTTATATGTTTTTCTATTTCCTTCCTAACAGCTAACAAAACTTCTCCTATTTCATACCCTGTACAAATACCATATATCCAAGTCCTGCAAAAAAAATACTCCCAAAGAGATTGAGTGCCATATTGACAAAGGCATATGTATACGCTCCTGATTCCAGAAGAAAGAAACTCTCTATCGCAAAAGTAGAATAAGTCGTCAATGCTCCCAAGATACCTGTAGTCAAAAATGTTTTTAAATGCGGTGAGAGTGAAATATTAAGATGAAAATATGCAAAAAGTATGCCAATACAGAGTGATCCCAAGAGATTTACCGTCAATGTCCCCAAGGGTAGGGTATGGATAAAAGTCTGATTCATATATCTATTGATTAAAAACCTGGCAGTTGCACCTATCGCACCGCCGCTAGCGACTGCGATGATTGTAAATAAGTTCATCGTCTATAACCTTTTGCATCTCATCTCTTAATCTTTTATACCATCCTTTATCTGCTTTGCTCACGTCTATCGTAGGTAAAAAATGGTAATGTACAATTGCCGAATGTGCTGTTTTATTATGCTCATTGAGCAATCTCTTGCTTCCCGTAATCACAACCGGCTGTACTTTCAGACCTAATTTCTCGGCTGTCACCTTTGTACCGGCTTTAAAAGGAAGCAAATCCTGTTTGTCCGTTCTCGTACCCTCAGGAAATACTGCTACCGGTCGCTTCATAACATCTCTGGAATATGCCACATCTTTAATAAATTTTCTCAAGGAGGACCTGCTGGCTCTATCTACGGATATCTGTTCTGCATATTTAAGCAAATTACCAAACCAAAGTGTATCAAAAAGCTCTTTTTTAGCTGCCCATCGTACATGATTATTCTGTACGGCTTCAAATCCTATAATATCTACCACCCCCTGATGATTCATCACATACATATCTGCATCCATATCCATGGTTCCTTTTTTTAAAACAATTCCACCCATCATCCAAAGTGTTAAGGCGTTGATATGATGTACAATCGTACTTTTATACTTACCAAAAATCATCAAAGCAGGAATCATTAGTACAGCCGTATTAAAAGAGATGACAAAGGCACCCCAATAAAATCTAAGGCTGGCAAATATCTTCATCTTTGATCCATCCTATCACTCCTTTTTTATACTCGATTTTGGTATACCCTTCATGCACGTTCAATATCATAGTATCCAACTGCTTTTCTATCCTTGTGCCGATCGTACTGGTCTGTGTAGGCAAAATATAAAGCGGAGATCCTTGCTTGACGCATATCTTTTTATGCGGTATATAAAAAGTAAGCAGTGCAAGAGCAGACAACACGCCTAACACGAGGTATAAAAAATCTCTTTTCCATATAAACATCACAATAAAAAAAAGAGCAAAAAATATCAATGCATAGCGTTTTAAGCGCTCAAATGCATCCACTTTAGGATTTAAATCAGATTGTGTACTTACTGAAGCATTCTGAACTTGTACAGGCAATACTATAGCAATATAACGCTGTTTCACGGTATTAAAATAGGTAAATTGTAGCTTCTCTTGCGAACGAGGCAAAACAGCATAAAACTCAGCAGTCACTTTTGCATTTTCTCGTGAAACATTTTCAATACCGTAATCGCTCGACCCTTGTAGGCGCATATCTTCTATATTTGCCTCATATGCCTCAATGGAGAGATTAACAATATGATTATCCCCATCAAAATTTGAAACTTGATAGTTTTTAATTTTAAACTCTGTTGCCAAAACCCCTGAAAAATTCTCATCCTCTTTAAGTTTCTCAAGAGGGATATAGTGTTTCTCAAGAGTCGTCTCCTCTGAGGGTGTAGAGATAAACAGAAGAGGCAGGTGCACGTCCGTTTTCCCCGCTTTAAAATAAAAAGTATAAAAGACATCATCACCGTTTTTTACCTGTAAAGGCGTGGAAAAAACAGGTTGCGTCGGATCGGAACGATCATACGTCAACCTTGGGGTTTGATTTTGGTCTGCACCTACTACGGTTACTGGAAAAAGCTGATTTTCATAGACCTTTTTGGGTATATAACTGTATGTGTATCTACTCTGAGCCTCTACTGCCCCTGCATAGATCATAACCATCATAAAAAGCAGAGAGAAATGAGGTATAAACATCAAACATCAAAACCTTTAAGCATACGTACGCCGTCTGAAGAACCCAATATCATCTCTATCGCACGTTCAGGGTGGGGCATTAGACCAAAGACGTTTTTCTCTGTATTACATATACCGGCAATGGAGTCTACAGAGCCGTTTAAGGCAATAGGATTGCCTCTGCTGTCACAATAACGAAGCAGAATTTGACCATTTGCTTCAAGACGCTTCAAACCTTCATCATCGATATAGTAATTCCCGTCCGCATGGGCGATAGGTATATTGAGTATTTCGCCTTTTTCACACTGATTTAAAAATGCATTCTCATGATTAACTACACTAATATGCTGAAATTTTGAGATAAAGTGCAGGTTGTTGTTTCGCTTCAATGCCCCTGGCAAAAGTCCTGCCTCTGCAAGGATTTGAAAACCATTACAAATACCAAGTACTCTCCCGCCACTCTTGGCATACGCCGTTACTGCCTTCATGATAGGAGAAAAACGTGCAATAGAGCCTGAACGTAGATAATCTCCATAGGAGAATCCCCCGGGTACTACTACCAAGTCTGTATCATCGGGAAGTCTACTATCCTCATGCCATACCAATACAGCAGTATGACCTAAGGTTTCAAATGCATACTGAGTGTCAAACTCACAGTTTGTCCCGGGGAATCTTAATACTGCTACTTTCATTCAACTATCTCTACGCTATACTCTTCAATCACCGTATTTGCAAGCAGTGTCTCACACATTTGCTCTACACTTCGCTTCGCCTCTGCTTGGTCGCTGCTATTGAGTGCAATAACAATCTGCTTGCCTATACGTACACTATCAATACCTGAAAAACCCAAAGATTCCAATGCATGATGTGTTGCTTTCCCTTGAGGATCAAGCACACCCTCTTTTAAAAATACGTTTACTACTGCTTTCATGCCCATCCTTCTTTACTGCGATGCTGAATTCTCTTTAATACGGATTGATAGGCATCACTAAGACCGCCCAATCCCTGTCTAAACCTGTCTTTATCCATACTCTCGCCACTCTTGGCATCCCATAGCCTAAAATTATCGGGACTCAATTCATCTATAAGAATAATGTTTCCGTCTTTATCTCTGCCAAATTCCAGCTTGAAATCAACCAAATTAATATCCATCTTTGTAAAAAGTCGACCTAACAAGGTATTGATGCGTCTTGCCGTAAACCGTATAAACTCAAGCTCATCGCTATGATTAACCAGATTTAACAAAAGACAGTGCTGATCGTTAAGTTTAGGGTCTCCCAAGGCGTCATTTTTATAATCAAACTCCACCAGTGCAAAAGGGAGTACCGTCTTTTCTGCAATACCCAAATTTTTACTTAACGAGCCTGCAGCAATATTGCGTACAATCACCTCAATTTGAATCACCTCCGTACGCTTATGCAACATATGGTTCTCGTCAAGCATACGAACATAATGTGTTGAAATACCTTTTTCTTCTAAATACTCAAAGAGTACCGCAGAAATTTGATTATTTAATGCACCTTTTCCCTCCTCTAAGGATCTCTTTTTGCCGTTAAAGGCTGTCAATGAATCCTTAAATTCGGAAATTAGAAGATTCTCATCCTCCGTTTTCCAAATCTTTTTTGCCTTTCCCTCATAGAGGAGTTCTTTTTTTTCCACCGTCTACTTCCCTTTATTTGTAATAATCAGTGCATTGAGTATATCCACGGCTGACTTAAGTTGAAGATCCATATAGAGTTGTTCCTCCGTAATCACTGTCTCATCCTCTTTCGTCTCATTGTCCTCGGATGTAGCGTTGATCTCTCTGTTTTTTACAGATTTCTTCTCTAGTTTCTCAAGCTCCTCTTCAAGATGTTTTTTCAAGTCTCTCTCTTTAATAGACAAAGTCTCCTCTTCGTACTCTATCTTTCCCAGATGAACAATAATATCGGGAGTAACCCCTACAGCCTGAATCGTTCGTCCGCTTGGGAGATAATAACGTGCGACGGTAAGCTTTAGTGCCTCATCCTTGCCAATTGGCATGACTACCTGAACAGAGCCTTTTCCAAAAGTCTTCTCTCCTACAATAATACTGCGATTAAAATCCTGCAATGCACCGGAGACAATCTCTGAAGCCGACGCGGATCCTCCGTTTACCAGCGTTACGATAGGTGTAGATATATCTGTAT
This sequence comes from Sulfurovum sp., assembly GCA_026989435.1. GTDB lineage: Bacteria > Campylobacterota > Campylobacteria > Campylobacterales > Sulfurovaceae > Sulfurovum. Next base: position 27,855 of record JALSJI010000003.1, on the reverse strand, counting down.
GTTCACTATGGGCCTTGTAGGCTATATTCTCACTCTTTTGCTTTCCTTTTTGACTCACAATCACCCCTTTGTCTACAAAGAGATCCACCACACCTACAGCCTGATCTAAAAGACCTCCCGGATTGTTTCTCAAATCCAATATAATCCCTGCGGTATTGTTATGTTCGTCTATCGCTTTTTGAATACTTTTAACAACTTTTTGATCAAAGGAACTGATCAGAAGATAGAGTATATCTTTATCGATCGTCTTTGCATACACGGACTGTATTTTGATAATATCTCTTACAATTTTTATTTTTAGCGGTTTAGGCTCGTTTTTACGAATAATCGTTAACTCGACTGAGGTTTTCGGCTTCCCTCGCATACGCTTGACCGATTCGTCTATTGTCATACCCAACGTCGCCTCGTCATCTATTTTTAAGATAATATCGCCGGCTTTAATTCCGGCTTTATATGCAGGTGTGTCTTTTATAGGTGCAATCACGGTCAAAGCACCGTCCTTCATACCTATAGAGATACCAAGTCCACCAAACTCGCCTTTGGTTTGTACAGAGAGATCTTTAAATGCTTTGGTATCCATAAACGAAGAGTGTGCATCAAGGTTCGTCATCAAACCTCTTAATGCCTTATCCACCAAAGACGTTGTGTTTATCTCATCTACATATTGGCTCTCTATAATATTAAGGATCTGAGTAAACTTAATATAAGCATCCATCTTCTCTTTGGGAGTAGAGGGTTTATATTTTTTTGCCAAATTCTCTTTTGCCGCGGCAGAAACCCCAAAGAGATATGCTGATAGACACGTGGCCAAAAATCCGACCAGCATAATCTTTTTACTTTTTTGAATCATATTGATAATCTTTCTTGTGAAAATTGATGTGTCATTTTATTGAAAAACCTCTAAGAGATTGCTTTTGATATCTCTGCATGCATCATACTATCCGATAAAGCATTCTTACTCCAAAATCCACCTAATAAGGAGAGAATGATAGATTAGTCCGGCTTTAAGGTATCGATACTCCCTTTATCATGCATAGCTATCTGCAAAGATCTACTTGAGTAGAGTAACCCTTTTGTGTGAAAAATATCGGCTTCATAGTTTCCTTCCGGAGTACGCATAGAGATAAAAACGGTATCCTTACCCCTTGTGATTACGGCATCGTAAACGATGCCGTTCTCCTCAAAACTTCCGATTATAGTGATATTTCCCCTAGCTGAAACAACTCTTTGTTCCACCTGCATTGTATAAATATTGCCTTCAATTTCAGGTAAATTGAGATACGCTCCAACATCAATATCTCTTACATCATACTTCATTCTCACTGCATCAAAGGGTGTGACGTTGCTAATAGCCTTTAGCTCTTCTAAAGCATCATCAAGACTATAATTTTCAAAAGGCATATGCGTCTCAATGCTTCTATTCTCTTCTATCTCTCTAAATACCTTTTTATCACGGTACTTAAATCTTTCTTGTCTCTTTTTTATCTCATAAGATACGCTACTATCTGGCTTTTTCTCCGATACTTCATTATCTTCTTTCGATACAACTGTTGAGAGAAAAAACAATACAGCCGATATCAGCACTATCCAAAATAGATTTTTTTTCACTGCAATCATACACCATTACTCAATTAAATACTACTATTTTCTCTGATCCAACCCTAAGTGCACTTACGGCATCTGCACCGTTTTCAAGCTCTTTTTCTACACCACAGACATATCCGTTACACTCTAGCTGAGGACTAGAGTAGTTATACATCTGATCTTTTCTCCGATAATACTCTCCATAAGCCATAATCGTATGAAACTCACCCTCTATACCATATCCGTGTGCATACGGTATAGATCTGTTTTCTTGATGGTCAAGCCCCATCATATGACCTATCTCGTGCGCCGTTGTAGTGCTGACACACTCCAAAGATACGTGTGCATACCCATACTCTCTTTTATACCTGTCGTTGATAAAAGCAATCCCACATATTCCATCATTCGCATATTTTCTATAAGCTATAACCAAATCTGCCTTCACATCATTACGCAGTCTCTCAACCGCTCCGTCTCTTTGTATCGCATAGAGCAGCTCTTTAGAGCCACACTTACCCAGTCTATAGGGCTCTATCTTTTTAATTTGAAATCTAATATCCAAGTTACTATTTTGATAGATCCTATTAGTCACTGAGATAAAATGATCTATTTTCGCCTCATTAACGCCATTGAAATTATCACTATCCTCTTGATCTACAAGAACCAAAATATCTATCAATTTTGATGAAGATCTCTTCTCGATATCTTGAGTTTGAGCCATTAAATTAGACTGATTTGACAAATCCTCACTCTGCCTACAGCCACCCAACGACAACAAAATAAAACCAAAAATAAATATCGATCTGTACATTTTTTATTCTCACTCTTAATAAAAATTACCTTTTTATTTAAACAAGTATCGTCAAAAATTGTCAAAAATAGTCAAAAAGAAGACGGAGCGTCTCTACCAATGAATAAAAAGCATAAATTAAAAAATACAACTAAGAAAACTTGACAATAAGTGACTCAATGTTATATAATAAGGATAGATTACTAAAAAAAAGGGGGTATTCCATGAATATCTTAGAAAAACTAACCAACCAAATGCAGGGTACAATCGAATCGGCTCTATCACTTGCTCTACACAACAAGAATCAAGAAATAGAACCCGTACATCTTATCTGGGCACTGCTAACAAACTCCGGCAGCATCTTGAATCAAACACTCAATAAAATGCATATAGATAAAGTGGCTATAGAGCTAGAGATAAAATCTTTGGCTAATAAATTACCTAAAGTCTCTACGGTCACAAAAGAGAATATCAAACTCTCACAGAATCTTGTACGCACTTTGCAAAATGCGCAAGGTGTCATGGCAGCTAACGGAGATCAGTATCTAGCTGTCGATGCATGGTTACTTGCCAATGCAGATGAGACTTTTATGAAAGAGAGCTTTGGAAAATATCTCGATATCTCTGAATTTAAAAAGACACTAGAGAGTATTAGAGGCGGAAAACAGATAGACTCACAATCAGGAGATGAAACGCTTGAAGCCTTGGCACAATATGCGGATGATTTAAACAAAAAAGCCCTTGATGGAAAATTAGATCCTGTTATAGGACGTGACGAAGAGGTACAGCGCATGATGCAAATTCTCATTCGTAAAACCAAAAATAATCCTATTCTCATTGGTGAACCCGGTACAGGTAAAACGGCTATCGTAGAGGGTCTTGCACAACGTATCGTCAATAAAGAGGTGCCCCTAAGTCTTCAAAATATGCGCGTGATGAGTCTGGATATGAATAGGCTTATTGCAGGAGCAAAATATAGAGGGGAGTTTGAAGATAGACTCAAAGCGGTGATTGATGAGGTAAAAGCCTCAGCCAATATCATTTTGTTTATCGATGAAATTCATACTATCGTGGGTGCCGGAGCAAGTGAAGGAGGCAATGATGCAGCAAATATTCTCAAACCGGCACTTGCTCGCGGGGAGCTACATACGATCGGAGCGACGACACTCAAAGAGTACAGAAAATATTTTGAAAAAGATACAGCTTTACAACGTCGTTTTCAGCCTGTCAAAGTAGATGAACCTACCATTAATGAAGCACTTCAAATCCTAAGAGGGATTAAAGATAAGCTTGAAGCGCACCATAATGTCAACATTACCGATGCAGCACTCATTGCTGCAGCAAAACTTTCAGACAGATACATTACGGATAGATTTCTGCCCGATAAGGCCATTGACCTTATTGATGAGGCAGCAGCTGAGCTTAAAATGCAAATTGAGTCAGAACCTACCGAACTGGCCAAGGCAAAACGACAGATAAGTACGCTTCAGGTAGAAAAAGAGGCACTTAATATGGAGGTGACCGAAAAAAATGCCGCACGTCTTGAAGAGATAGAACAAGAGCTTGCCAACCTTGAAGAGAAACGTCTCTCTTTACAAAATCAATTTGATATGGAAAAAGATGTCTTTAATCAAATTGCAGAAATAAAAACGGCAATCGACTCCCTGCGTACACAGGCAGAAGCTGCCAAACGCTCCGGTGATTTCAACAAAGCTGCAGAGATAGAGTATGGACAAATCCCTGCCCAAGAGGGGAAACTCAAAATACTTGAGAGCAAATGGAATGAGATGATGAAAGGGGGCACACTACTGAAAAACTCTGTAGATGAAGAGATGATAGCAAGTATCGTCAGCCGATGGACAGGCATCTCAGTCTCTAAAATGCTTCAAAGTGAAAAAGAGAAAATCCTTGCTATCGAAAATATTCTCAGTCAAGAGGTGGTAGGACAGGATGAAGCACTCAAAGCAGTCTCTCGTGCCATTAAACGTAATAAAGCAGGACTTAGCGACAACAACAGACCAATTGGAAGTTTTATGTTTCTAGGACCGACAGGTGTGGGTAAAACACAGGTAGCAAAAACTTTGGCAAAGTTCCTCTTTGATTCGGAAAAAGCACTCATTCGTATTGATATGTCCGAATATATGGAGAAACACGCAGCCTCACGTTTGGTCGGTGCACCTCCTGGGTATGTAGGGTATGACGAGGGGGGACAGCTCACAGAAGCAGTGCGTCGTAAACCATACTCTGTAGTACTCTTTGATGAGATTGAAAAAGCCCATCCGGATGTCTTTAATACACTATTACAGGTACTTGATGACGGACGGTTAACAGACAACAAAGGTGTCACGGTAGACTTCAAAAATACCATTATCATCATGACCTCCAATATCGCATCTGACAAAATTATGGAGTTTAAAGATCCGGATGATAGACGTGTTGCCGTACAAGAAGAACTTAAAAAATACTTTAAGCCGGAATTTTTAAACAGACTCGATGAGCAGGTCATCTTTAATCCGCTTGATCTTGATGCAATTACGCGTATTGTAGATATCCTCTTTAGAGATATTCAAAAAAAGCTGGCAGAGCGTGACATTGCACTCACACTCACCCAAAACGCAAAAGCCTACATCGCCGAAGCAGGCTTTGATCCCGTCTACGGTGCACGACCGCTCAAACGTGCTCTCTATGAAGTAGTAGAAGATCGTCTTGCAGAATTGATACTTGAAGATAAAGTAACTGAGGGTGCAAACGTAACCTTTGATGTGCTTAACGGTGAAATCAAAATAGATATTTCATAAAGAGCTATTCCCAACTAGATGATGTTGGGAATCATAGAGTTATACTCAATAAACTAGAAATACCCTACCTATCAAAAGTGCTTGCTTAAGATAAATAGACCAGCCAGTTCTCACGTTTAAATATATCTTCACTCGACGGCAGACTTCTCCATCCATGAGACTCCAAATACATCATTTTATTCCCAAAATATCCTACTACATACTTTTCCTTAAAGATAGAAAATACACCTGTATGAAAGGTGGCAAAAATATCTTCAAAATCTTTAGGCACGCTATAATGAGAAAAATCAAAGCTATGCAAAGCAATCAGTGCGGCATGTAACATCTCATTTTTATGCATGACCATACTCAATAGGTAGTACGAAGGGTATGTAGCGACAGGCTCTTGCATCAAATCTGAGATATACAATTTTATTTTTTTCTTTTGATACATAAACGCATGATACATAAATATGCAATGATAGATCAAAAAGATGTCATTTTGTCATAAATTTTTTCTTTATGGATCTATCTGCTCTTCAAATCTATCGATTAAACAAAAAGATATTACAATATCCCCAAAGGATTTTTATGGCTTACAACCTGGATGACAAACTGGTCATTGCTATCTCGTCACGTGCACTCTTTGACCTAGAAGAGGAGAATACTATTTTTGACAAAGAGGGGCTTGAATCATACTATGCTCATCAACTAGAAAACCTGAATCAGCCGCTTAAAAAAGAATCTGCCTTTAGATTTGTGCAAAACCTGCTAATGATTAATAAAACATTCGACAATAAACTCATCGAAGTTATCATTCTCTCTCGAAACAATGCGGCTACAGGGTTGCGTATAGGACGCTCCATTGAACACTATGCCTTAGAGATAGAACGTACGGGGTGGACCGCAGGTACGCCTGTGGCACGCTATCTAAAGGCATTTAAGGTTGACTTGTTTCTCTCTGCACATACTCAGGATGTAGAAGAGGCGATCCGCACTGGCGTGGCAGCAGCTACAATCCTTCCACATACACCTGTGGCTTCTAAAGAGTCCGAGACCGTCAAAATTGCCTTTGATGGGGATGCAGTCATTTTTGGAGATGAGAGTGAAAAAATCTATCAAGAAAATGGACTAGATGCTTTTATCGCACATGAACGTAAACATGCCAAAAACCCTCTAAGCAAAGGACCCTTTTTTAAATTTCTCAAAATTATCTCAGAGATACAAGACAAGTTTCCTATGGAATCGTCACCCATACGTACCGCACTCGTAACGGCACGAAGCTTCTCCACACATGAGCGTGTTTTAGGTACACTACAAGGGTGGGGCGTACGTGTAGATGAGGCTTTTTTTCAAGGAGGTGTACAAAAATATGAAGTCGTTAAAGCCTTTGGTGCAGATATCTTTTTTGATGATCAGGATACACACCTAAAAGAGACCTCAAAGGAGACACCCTCTGCCAAAGTACCGTATAAACAATAAGCCAACTTCATACTAATTAATATTTAATTAACATTTTTTCGTTATGATTATGACTATAAAAAACTTGCGAAAGTGACACTATGATATTTTTTTCAGATTTCAACACGCTTATAGGGATATTGATACTTCTTGAGGTTATCCTTATCGCATTGGTCATTAAAGCAACGGATAAATTAGATCTCTAGTCTTCTTACACTCCTCTTTTTTCATAAAATACCCTCTTAAACTCTTCAAAACGAGCTTGCAAAATAGCCTCTCTCATCTCTTGCATTAACTGCTGATAATAATAAAGGTTATGAATAGTACCTAGCCGGTAGTAGCTCATCTCTTTTGCTCTGTAGAGGTGACGCAAATAGGCACGTGAATATTTCTGGCATACCATACAGTTACACTCTGGGTCGATAGGGGAGTCATCGGTAGTATATGCAGATTTTTTAATATTGATTTTACCAAAGCCGGTAAAGAGTGTTCCGTTTCTTGCATTACGCGTAGGCATTACACAGTCAAACATATCCACACCGCGAGAGACATTTTCTACCAAATCCTCCGGTGTTCCTACACCCATAAGATATCTTGGCTTCTCTTTCGGCATAAATTGTGTAGTCCACTCCACTGTATCATACATTATACTGTTTGCCTCTCCGACACTCAAACCTCCAATGGCAAAACCGTCATAATCCATTGTACAAAGCTCAGATGCCGACCTCTTTCTAAATGCCCGATCGGTACCTCCTTGAATAATGGCAAAAATGTTTTGCTCCAAACCCACCCCTTCAGACTGTTTTTCTCTAAAGTAATCTATACTCTGCTGTGCCCATCTTGTTGTGCGCTCTATACTGGCTTCTATGCGCTTTTTAGTGGCAGGAAGTGCTACGAGATCATCAAGTATCATCATAATATCAGAACCTAGCTGATGCTGTATATCTATCACCTTTTTAGGAGTAAAATAGTGCTTAGAGCCATCTATATGGGAAGCAAAGGTAATACCGCCTTCATCTATCTTCACATGATCACTAAGAGAAAATGCCTGAAATCCTCCCGAGTCTGTTAAAAAACTTTTTTGAAACTTTGTAAAACCGTGAAGCTTACCCATCGCTCTGACTACATCCCCACCCGGACGCAGATACATATGATAGGTATTGGCCAAAATGATTTCAGGTTGTATAAATCTCTCTAAATCACTACTATCAAGTGCTTTAATTGCTCCTAATGTACCTACAGGCATAAAAACAGGCGTATATATCGTAGAATGAGCCGTTTTAAGCGTACAGGCTCTGGCTCCTACATCAATTTTATCTATTTGAAATTGCATTGTGTTATAATATCCTTTATAGGCAAAATACTGCATGAACATATGAAATTAGGCAGTATTATATCTAAAAGCTTTAGGGGTGTAGCATTAAAAATATACTAATTTTGGCAAGTGGGAGCATTGCAAAACATTTTATTACATGGATCGCTAAAAAAAGAGTAGCCCAAAACCACTACTATGTCACCGATTATAAAAAAGGCACACTGCCTGAAAAACTGAGTAAAAACATTACCCTGGTGCCTATTGACCCGACAAGTTTTTCCAAGCTCAGCCATACAATGAAAAAGACAAAGTTTTCTCATATCTTCGTCATCTTAGAGGATAAAACGGATGCAGAATATACACTTAAGAATATCGCCCTTATCAATCCAAATGCACGAACAATACTGGTCAATCAATGGCATGATGAAAATATGGGAAAAATGTGTAAAAACATCACGATTATCCACCAAGATCAATTTATAGCCAATCACCTCTATGAGCAGCTTCCGAATGTACCTCTTGTTGCACAAAATGTCGGTTTAGGGCAAGGAGAGATTATGGAAGTACATGTGCCTTTTGGCTCTTCTTATGCCTACAGACATATAGGCTCTATCGTACAACGCAAATGGAAAATAGCCGCCCTTTACCGAGGTGAGATGCAAATTCTGCCTACTGCCGCAACGATGATTCGACCCAATGACACACTCCTCATCCTAGGTAAACCCCTTGTACTTGATGGTATCTATAAGACCGTTAACAAACGTACGGGACTCTTCCCTGAACCTTTTGGCAAAGATATCTACCTGATGATAGATATGCGTTTTGATAAGAAAAATGCCCTTGCCTATCTTGAAGAGAGTATCTATCTCTTAACAAAGCTTGAGAACAAATCACTCTTTGTACGTATTTTTTATCCCAATGATTTTAATATCTTAAAAAAGTTAAGAAAATATGAATCCACACAGGTAGATATCTCTATCTCCTATAAAAACGATCATATTCAAGAACAGATAGAACACGACATAGATGCTTATGATATAGGGTTAATACTAACAAGCAGAGAGACATTCAAAGCCAGAAAAAACAAAGAAAGCCTCTACCGTCTAAAAAAACTTGTCTATCTCTTTGGCGACAAGTATCTCTATGATGTAAAACAGTGTGTTATTCTGATGAGTGAAAACGAAAAGATGGAATCTATCTCTACCACGGCATTTGATATTTCAGAATCACTTGATTTAAACCTGCTTCTTGGTGATTATGACCCAGACGGTGAATTTGAAGAGAGAAACATAATCATGGAACACTTCCAGACGCTTTCAGAAATATTCAATAGAGAAATAGATATACGGCAAAAAATAAGTAATCCCATTCGCGAACTCTCCGGTATGCATAATATACTTCAGGTAATGCCTTTTGAAAAAAACCCAGATACAAACAACCTCTTTAGACTTCTGTCGGTTAAAATATACCAGACACTGCTGCATACGAACAAACATCCCAAACTTCTTGTTCCCTATGAACCCAATGAGAGCAAAGAAGAGGGTTATCTCTAACCTAAAAGTATTCTCCTACAACAAAATTTAACCACAATTGAGATAAGATAAAAAATCTAAAATATGCACCATCAAGGCAGCAAGGTATCTCTATAATGATTGTCCCGATAAAACTAGAACGCGCACATACCGTACAGTATAACATCACCATTGAAAAACTGCCTCAACTAAAATTCGATACCTCCGTGGCCATCGTCACCAATCCTACCGTAGCGAACTTTCACCTTGATATCCTGCGTGCCAGGATTACGGCACCCTCTGTAAATGTCATTACGGTTCCTGACGGAGAGGCCTATAAAACCCTTCAAACCATAGAAGATATTCTTGATCACTGTTTTATCCATAAGCTTGACAGAAAATCCGTGCTCATTGCACTAGGAGGCGGTGTTATCGGCGATATGACGGGATTTGCAGCGAGTCTCTACCAAAGAGGTATAGATTTTATCCAAATTCCTACAACGCTCTTAAGCCAGGTAGATGCATCCGTAGGCGGGAAAACCGGTGTCAATAACCAATACGGCAAAAATCTCATTGGCTCTTTTTATCAACCAAAAGCCGTCTACATAGACCCCTCATTCCTAGAGACACTTCCTTCACGTGAATTTGCCGCAGGAGTGGCAGAAGTAATCAAAATGGCTATCATGTTTGACAAAGATTTCTTTTTCTATCTACAGCATGCCGACTTCTCAAACCTTCAAGTTGTCAAAGAGATGATACGCAAATCCGTAGAACTCAAAGCCTGGGTAGTAAACCAAGATGAAAAAGAAGCGGGCATACGTGCCGTACTCAATTACGGGCATACCTTTGGACATGTGGTAGAGAATGAAACAGACTATACACGCTATCTACATGGTGAGGCTGTTGCCATAGGTATGGTGATGGCAAATACTCTAGCCGTTGCCTTAAACCTCTTGTCAAAAAAAGAAGCCGATACGATAAAGGCCCTTTTAAAAAGAGCCGCTCTGCCTACAGAATACACCATACAAGATATAGAAAAGTTCTATGAACATTTTTATTTAGATAAAAAATCTTCCGGTGGAAAGATCACATTTATCCTTCCTAACGGTATTGGCAGATATAAAATAGCTACAGATATTGATGAGAAGATTGTCAAAAAAGCACTCTCTGCCTTCGGAGAAAAACGATGAAATCCGGTTTGATAACAAAATTTCTGCTCATTTTTGCTCTCACACTTCTTCTTGGGGCAACGGAGAAAAAAGAGACAAAAATAGAAGAGTCCAATAAGAGTATTCAAAAAAATACATATTACGAAAATCTTGTTTTACTAAAAAACAAAATCAACAAAGAGCTCTCCGAAAACAATATTTGGTCCAAAATATACAGTAACTATCATACCTACCAAGAGCTAAAAAAACAGCAAAAAAAGATTGAAAATCGTATTGCCGTTTTAAAAAAGAAAAAGAAAAAATCAAAAAAAGAGGAGAAAGAACTCGAATCGCTTATTGCAACAAACAAAACCATCACGGGGAAGCTTTTGTTGCTTAAGGAGTACGAAAAAGATCCGTTTAAAAAATTTCTTACACCGCCGATGATTCCTGAAGTACCAAGTGTAGGAAACCCTTTTGCCATTATAAGTGCCGTCTCCTATAGAGAAAAACTGCGTTCAGAACAAAAAGAGTACGACAATCGTTACATCTCCTTGCAAAATATCGTAAAAAAATATAAAGAGAAAGAGAAGATACTCATCAAACTTTTAGAATTTGACCCCAATAACAAAGAGTATCTCAATGTACTGCTGGATGTACAAGAACAGCTTAAAACATTTGAGCCCCTGCTTGAAATATTTAACACAACGGAGAATGTCTATACCAAAAAAATCGATGAGATAGAACTCCATCTAAAAAATGAAATCAAAAGAGAAGCACAAAAGGCTATGGTTATTGGAGCCATTATACTCTTTTTTCTTTTTATCCTGTTCTTCAGTAAATATTTAGTACGAAGATATATGTCTGACAATGAGCGCTTTTACACCATCAATAAAGCACTCAATATCTCCTTTTTTACCATGTTGATCATCACGCTTTTATTTGCCTATATAGAAAACGTATCCTATTTGGTAACCATTCTGGGGTTTGCCTCTGCAGGTATTGCTATTGCGATGAAAGATTGGTTTATGTCGCTTTTAGGATGGTTTACTATTGTACTTGGGGGAGCAATACATGTTGGAGATAGAGTACGATTTGTAAGAGACGGCGTAGAGTATGTAGGTGATATCGTCGATATCTCCTTACTACGAATGACCATTCATGAGGATATCACCCTCACTACTTATATGGTCAATAGAAGAGCAGGCAGAATCGTATTTATTCCCAATAATTTTATCTTTACGGATATGATCTCAAACTACTCTCATGCAGGGCTTAAAACAGTATGGGACGGTATTGATTTTGTGGTTACCTTTGACTCGGATCTACACAAGGCTTCACTAATTGCCAAAGAGATATCCAAAAAATATTCCAAAGGGTATACTGACATTACAAGAAAACAACTCAATAAACTAAGAAGCCAGTATGGTATCAGAAACACCAATGTCGAACCGCGTATTTTTACACATATTGAGCCCTATGGCATGAAAATTTCCGTCTGGTATTTGACAAACTCGTTTGCAACCATGACATTAAGAAGTACTATTTCGGTAGAAATTATTTCCCGTATACAAGTAGAAGAGGGCATTGAACTTGCATTCCCGACACAATCTATCTATATGGACAAAAATGTACCCAAATCCATACCTAAGGATGAACCGATACAAGGAACCTTGCTCTAGATGAAAAAAGTATATTTTAAAACATTCGGCTGCAGAACCAATCAGTTTGATACACAAGTGATGATCTCTAAACTCAAGGAGCATGCGCTAAGCCAAGATGAACTCGATTCAGACGTTATTGTCGTAAACTCCTGTACGGTCACCAATGGTGCAGACTCCTCTGTACGCAATTATATCTCCTCTATGAAACGCAAAAACCCTCATGCCAAGATTATTCTTGCCGGCTGCGGTGCACACTCAAAAGGTCAAAACCTTTTTGAAGAGAAAAAAGTTTTCGGAGTCATGGGGCACTCCGAAAAAGAGAAGATTGATGAGATTCTAAAAAAAGAAAAGCCTTTTTATCAAATAGGCGATCTCGAACATATAGATACCACGATTGTAGAGGAGTTTATAGGTAAAAGCAGGGCATTTATCAAAATACAAGAGGGGTGTGATTTTGCCTGTTCATACTGTATCATTCCACAAGTACGTGGATCTGCACGTTCTCATAAGGAAGAGACTATTTTAGAACAGATTGCCAAACTTGCCTCCAACGGCTTTGGTGAATTTATCCTTACGGGTACCAATGTAGGCTCATATGGAAAAGATCAGAACAGCTCTATAGCAAAACTATTGAAAAAGATGAGTCAAATACGGGGGGTAAGGCGTATACGTATTGGAAGCTTAGAACCAATACAGATAGATAGTGAATTCATGGAACTGCTAAAAGAACCTTGGATGGCAAAACATCTCCATATTGCTCTGCAGCACACCTCCGACAAGATGCTTACGCTGATGAACAGACGCAATACTTTCAAGTCCGATTACGACCTCTTGCATCGCATTGCGCAACAAGGCTATGCATTGGGTACCGATTTTATTGTCGGACATCCAGGAGAAGAAGAGAAAGAGTGGCAAATAGCGATAAACAGAGTCAAAGATCTCCCACTCACCCATATTCATGCCTTCTCCTACTCAAAACGTGACAATACGGCATCTGCATTGATGAAACCGGAAATCAAAGGAGATATTGCAAAAAAAAGACACAGAGAGCTCACAGCAATCGTTGCAGAGAAGAATTACCACTTCAGACGTATCCACCGTAATCATCTTGATGTACTGCTTGAAAATGGAAAAGATGGAATATTTAAAGGCTTTGATCAATACTTTAATAAAATAGAGGTTCAAAGCAATCATGATCTCTCCTCTAACTGGGTACGTATTGATGATGTAAAAGTAGAATATAGCGGGAACAAGGCAAAACTATATGAACTATCATATCAATAAGAAAAATATTAAAATTATTGTAATACTTCTGCTTTTATTGTTAGGGCTTTTCTCCTTTGCACTCTTAAGAGATACCGACCAACTCATTACACATACACAGGCAAACAGACTCTATACCGACAATCAAATTCAAAAAATTATCCTTGATGGAGATTATCTTCGCCTACAGACCAAAACAAAAACCTATAAAATATATAAAGAGGCTGTCAACAAAGATACCTTTTATGCCAAATATCTTGTTGAAGTCAAAAAGAACAGTATCACTCCTAGTGATATATTGCTTCTCATCTTTCTTCTAAGTACACTGACCGTGCTCTATGTACTACTACGTCAGAAAAACTCCCCCTATACAAAACAAACCAATACCTTTTCACAAGAGAGTGTAGAGAGATCAAGCATACATACCATACAGGCACAAACCTCTACCGTTACTTTTGATCAGGTTGCAGGTATCAAAGAGGTTAAAGAGGAGCTCGAAGAGATTATAGATTTTTTAAAAGAGCCACAGAAGTACCGTAATTTAGATATACGCCTCCCCAAGGGACTTTTGCTTATAGGACCTCCCGGTGTTGGAAAAACCCTCATTGCCAAGGCAGTTGCAGGAGAGGCTGGCGTGCCGTTTTTTTACCACTCGGGAGCCAATTTTGTCCATATTTATGTTGGTATGGGCGCAAAACGTGTCTCAAAACTCTTCAATCAAGCAAAACTGATGGCACCTAGTATTATCTTTATTGATGAGATTGATGCTGTGGGAAAAAGTCGTGGCAATACCCAAAATGATGAACGTGAAGCTACACTCAACCAACTGCTTACTGAAATGGATGGATTTGAGGAGAGTTCCGGTGTGATTGTTATAGGAGCTACCAATAAAGTAGAGATGTTGGATGAAGCGCTGCTTAGACCGGGTCGTTTTGATAGACGTCTTTTTATCTCGCTTCCTGATTTGGAAGACAGAACCAAAACACTAGAACTCTATCTTTCCAAAAAACCGCATCATGTAGATATATCTAAAGTAGCCCATATGACCGTAGGTTTCAGCTCTGCCGCACTCGACACCCTGGCCAATGAAGCGGCACTCAATGCTGTCAAACATCATCGCAAAATGATTAAAACCGATGATTTTGAAGCAGTAAAAGAGAAGGTGCTCTCGGGAAAAAGAAAAATTCTCTCATATACGGAGCAGGAGCGTCAAATACAAGCAGTCTATCAGGGAGCAAAAGCCCTCATAGCCACATGGCTTGATATAGAGTTTGAAAAAATAGGTATTATCAATACCCTCGTTACCATACAGGAGCATGAAATTATCTCCCGTTCACAGCTCATCAATAAAATGAAGTTTTATCTTAGCGGAAGCATTGCCACAGACCTTGAATATAAAGAACAATTTAGCAATGCAACTGCCGATATTGCAGAGGCAAAGAGTCTTGCACATACCATTGTACATGACTTTACTCTAGGTGAATACGCAACATCGCCCGAAGAGGAAGAGCACAGAGTACTACAAGAGGCTATCTCGGAAATAAAAACCCTGCTTAAACGTATTGCTCCTGCTAGAAAAATGGTATTAGAACATCTTTTGCTCCATGAAAATATTACACAAGAAAGATGTCAAGAGATTTTACGTGAAATATTTTAATGGTTTTTCACTTCAAAAAGAGTCATCCCTTTTTGAATCTTATTTAAATAAAAACGAGATGACGGTTGCCGGTTTCTCCTACGGTGCACAACAGGCATTTGAATATGTCTACCACACCAAAGAACGTATAGAGAGGCTTATTCTGCTCTCTCCTGCATTTTTTCAAACGAAAAAAAAGAGTTTTATCCGTGCACAATTGCAATACTATGAAAAAGATAGGCATCGCTATATGGAGAAGTTTTTACAAAATATACAATACCCCGCCGCAATAGAACTGTCCGAGTATTTGAAAAATGGAAACAAACATGAACTTGAAGCACTGCTACACTACCGATGGAGCGAAGAAAAACTCAAAGAACTTCTGGAAAGAAAAATAGAAATAGAGGTCTTTTTAGGCAGCAAGGATAAAATCATTGATACCAATGAAGTAGCCGAGTTTTTCTCAATAACTACAACCTATATTATCAAGGATGCAGGACATCTACTGAAAGGAAAGCTATGATTAATATTGTTATTACAGGATGCAGCAGCGGTATAGGACTCCAAACCGCTCTCTATCTCAAGAAGAGATTTATACGCGTCTATCCTACAGCGCGAAAAAGTGAAGATGTGGCTATGTTAAAGTCGCTTGGCTTTGAACATGCCATGCAGTTAGATGTTACCGACAGCAGTCAAATTACCTCGGTAATCAACAAAGTATTAAAACTAGAATCAAAAATAGATGTCTGGTTCAATAATGCAGGGTTTGGGCAAGTCGGTGCAGTTGAAGACATACCTACAGAGATACTCAAAGAACAGTTTGAAACCAATCTCTTTGGACTGCATGAGTGTACACGCCAAGTAATATCCGTTATGCGAAAACAGGGTTATGGCAAAATTATCCAACACTCTTCTATTTTAGGAATTGTCTCTCTTTTTGGGAGAGGCGCATACAACGCTAGTAAATATGCACTGGAGGGACTAACCGATACACTGCGTTTGGAACTTAAAGGAACGCATATCTATCCCGTACTGCTCAATACAGGCCCCATTACAAGTCAATTTCGAAAAAATGCCATCACGAAACTAAAAGAAAATATCGATATAGAACACTCTTTTTTTACAGCGGTATACGAGAGACAACTGCAAGGAGCGTACAAAAAGGTGCCCTTTAACAAAGAGGCAGATGCCGTAGCCCAAGTAGTACATCAAATTATTCTTTCACCCAAACCCAAACCACGATACTACATCACTACGGCAAGCTATATACTCGGGTATCTCAAGAGAATACTAAGTACTGCAATGCTAGATAAAATACTCTCTAAGATAGGCTAAGATCTAGAGATTTGGTTACGTCCGGAAGACTTTGATATGTACATTGCATGGTCGGCATTGCGTATCGCCTTTTCCAAAGGTATTTGACTATTAATTAAGGAGATACCCATACTTAGTGTTACTTTAATTGTAATATCTTTTCTGTAATGCATTGTAAGCCTTTCGACAGACTCTCTTAATTTTTCTGCAACAAGATAACCATTTTGGATATTGGTATCTGCCAAAAAGATGAGAAACTCCTCCCCTCCCCATCTTATGGCTAAATCATCTTTTCGTATGTTTTCTCTAATGCACTGCGCAATCTCTTGAATCACGAAATCACCTGCATCATGGCCGTAGGTATCATTAATTTTTTTAAAATGGTCTATATCACACATCAACATTACTCCATGCCTTCCGCTAATTTGATCCATACTGGCATGATAACCTCTTCTGTTGTAGAGTCCCGTAAGAGGATCACGTTTTAAAAAGAACTCTAAATCATGTTGTACTTTTTTCATTTTTTTCATCGATTTTTCTCTAAAATACTCATACAAAGCAGAAAGAAATACCAAAGCAAATAGTGAAAGCATAATTTGAATTTTAAATGCTGTCGTATAATCAGCCTCTAGTAGATACTCTGAGGGATAAAAAAAGAGAAACAGAAGCACAAACAAGAAAACGGCAATATCCGCAAGACCTCTTCTTAGACCATGGATAAAAAGTGTAAGCGGCGGAAGAGCAAAAACCCAAAGTGGCCCTGTATTATGATATCCCCCGGTATACACAAGATAGAGCACACACCCAAAGATCACATAAAGCACAATATATTCGGCATAATAGATATCACCTGTGATTTTCAAATATGCAAGATTAATAAAAAGAAATAGTGTACCGCCAAGTATGAAGATATTGGTTTCATAGGTAAAAGAGCTAACACCCGATATTCCAATTATATAGATAAAAAAGAAGGATGCAAAACTAAACGCATAGACAAAATATACCCTCAGAGAGATCTCGGATTTTCCGGAACCAAACAGCTTCTCTATAACATATCCTATCGTATCCCTTTTCTCTTTGGCTACGCTCATAGGAAACTTATTTATCATTCCTTTACCTTTAATCCATTATATACTTATGTAAATTTGCATTTTCCAAAAATCCAAAGCTTACTCTGCTTTGACAAGATCTACTTCGCCCATACACTGCTATAGTAAACAAATGATTCTAACATAAAAATATAAAATTTATAAAATATAGGCTATAGTATGTCTCAAACACTACATAACAAAGGATTTTGATATAGATGGATACAATCAAAATTGGTGTCGTAACTACAAGTGACAGAGCCTCACAAGGTATCTATGAAGATATCTCAGGTGTTGCTATCATGGATACGATGAATGAATATCTTCTCAACGAGTGTCAATATATATACCGATGTATACCAGATGAGCAGAGCCTTATTGAGACCACGCTGGTACGGCTCTCACGCGATGAAAACTGTGATCTAATCGTGACCACAGGAGGAACGGGTCCTGCTATGCGCGATGTGACAACAGAAGCTACCGAAAATGTCTGCCAAAAACTTCTTCCTGGCTTTGGTGAACAGATGAGAGCAGTCTCTTTGCAATATGTTCCTACGGCGATACTCTCAAGACAAACTGCGGGTATATGTAACGGTTCACTCATTATCAATTTACCGGGTAAACCCAAATCGATTCGTGAATGTCTTGATGCTGTTTTTCCTGCCGTTCCATACTGTATAGATCTCATTGGAGGTGCTTATATGCAAGCCAATGAGGAGGTGATTAAGATCTTTAGACCCAAAGGGAAATAGGATGGATGTAGCATTTATAGAGAATAAAATCAATGAGATTATTCAAGTGTTAGAAAAAGAGGTAATGGAAATTTTAATGGATGAGAGTCTAGATAAAAAAGAAACTAATTTACGTATGAAGCCTCTAAGCAGTACCAAAAAGATTCTTACCAATGCCATCGAGAGTATCAAAATGGTTGAGAGAGTCGCCAAAGAGACATCCGATAGAGAAAAAGAGTGAAAGATATACTCTTTTTCCGGGGTATCCTTAAAACCACCAAAACAGAAGAGAAAAAATATCTTTGGCAAACGCTGCCCTTTCTTCTTTTTATACTTGGTATTTTTCTACTCTAAATCTTTTGTTGTCGTCATACCTGCACTCAGCCAATCTTGTATACCGCCTCGATACCACTTCATCTTCTCAGCAGGATAACCTAGCTCAAGCAATACAAATATCATATCTGATGACTGAGTACACCAAGATCCATTACAGAAAACAACAAGGGTTTTGGCGTCTGAAAAGTCATACTCACTCCCCTTAAGCATACGTACCCCAAAGCGTTTTAAAATATCTTCAAATTCAAATACATACTCTTTTGGACGCTTGATATAAATAAAAGGCGCATTTATTGCTCCAGGTATCGTAAAATATCTATACCATGCTTCTGTACGGGCATCTACCAAAAGCAGATTCCTATTCTTTTGCATCTCTTTGATAAATGCCAATACCTCTAATTCCCCATAGGTTTCTACATCATCATCCAATGTGATTGCCAAAAGCTTTCCTTTGGCATGTACATAGGTTGACTTGCATTTTTTAGGTACGGAATCATGGGCAAAATGGCCTCCCCAGAGCTTCTCTGTGCTTATCGGCACTTTTTTACACTCATGAGGAATGTCTCTTTTAACAGTAATACACTTAAGTTTTCCGTTTGGCAATGTCACATTGACATCAACACCCACATATTCAAACTCATGCTCTAAAGCAAAAACAGTAAAAGGCAATACCAAGATAAAGAGATACTTTTGATACATCACTATCCTTTTCTCTTAACTTTAATATCCTTTTGCTTAAGATAAACCATATAATTGATCAGTTAAACATTTTTAGCGACCTTATAAGTAGGATCATCCTCTTCATATGTACAAAACGGTCCAGCCGTAAGCAGTGCTTTTTTACAATCTTGAGATAGATGACGGAGGGTCAGCTTTTTACCGTTTTTTCTATATTTTTCAGTGATTGCATCGATAGCCTCTACGCCAGAAGCATCCATGACCCTAGCTTGTTTGAAATCAATAATCACCTCATTAGGATCGTTTAAGACGTCAAACTGCTCATTAAACGAGGTTACTGAGCCAAAAAACAAAGGCCCCTCAAGCTCATAAATCTTTTTGCCGTTAACCTCTTTTGTCTGTGCCATTATCTTAGCATGTCTCCATGCAAATACAAGTGCAGAGATAATAATGCCTGCTATCACCGCCACGGCCAAATCTTCAAGTACCGTAATAATCGTAACAACGATAAGCACGAAAGCATCTGATTTAGGCATATGTTTTAGCCGCTTCACGGAGGAGAACTCAAAAGTACCTATACTTACCATAAACATAATACCGACCAAAACAGCCACAGGTATCTCTGCAATCACTTCTGAAAAACTGACAACCAAGGTAATTAACAATATAGCAGCAGTAAAGGAGGATAAACGTCCAAGTCCACCGGAAGTAAAATTAATCACAGATTGACCAATCATTGCACATCCTGCCATGCCACCAAAAAATCCGGATGTGGTATTGCCAAGACCAAGAGCAATACACTCTTGATTGCCGGAACCTCGTTTCCCCCCCATCTCATCAAGTACGGAGAGGGTAAGCAACGACTCTATCAACCCAACAAGTGCTACAATAAAAGCCACAGGCAAAATAATAGAAAGTGACTGCCAGCTAAAAAGCTCCAAGGGAGGCATCGTAAATGTAGGCATAGAGACATTTGAAAGATCAGCCAAGTCACCCACGGTCTTTGTATCAATCTCTCCAAAATATACTACCAACGTAATAGCTACAATTGCCACAAGCCCTGCGGGTACTGCCTTTGAGAGCTTTGGTAAAAACTGCATGATTGCCATGGTAATCACAATAATGATATACATCACATAATTTTCGGTAAAACTTGCCTTGACTATCTCTATCCATGAGCCATATTGCTCTATCTGTTCAGGCGCTAAAAATCTCAACTGTGCCATTGCAATTACAAGGGCCAAACCATTGACAAAACCAAAAAGAGCAGGTTGGGGTACAAGACGGATAAACTTTCCCATTTTCATCATACCAATAGCAATCTGTATCACTCCGGCTACGATAGAAGTAAAAAGAATATAGTGCAGTACCATCATACTTAATGCATCGGTATCAAGCTCGGGATAGAGCTTTTTAACAGAAAGTCCAAGTCCTATAAATACCACTGCCACGGAACCTGTAGCACCCGAAATCATCCCCGGTTTTCCGCCAAAAAGAGAGGTAATAAGCCCGATAATAAAAGCCCCATAGAGTCCTACCACGGGAGAAACGCCCGCAATGAAAGAGAAAGCTATTGCCTCAGGTACCAGTGCTACAGCCACCAATGCACCGGAGAGTATATCATTTTTGATATTTTGTTTTGAATAGTTTTGAATAGTAAACAAAGTCCCACCTTACTTAGATATATGCCCGGCATTCTACCATAATTTTATATTGAAGGATATCTTACCCATAGCATATAAAAAATATACGACAGCCCTATACATAACACAAAATATGACAATATGACATACTATTCTACAAACATTGAAATTCATGTTATACTTTATAAAAATCATAAAACAATGGAGTTTTGATGATAGTAGGTATTGAAGGAAGCGTAGAACACAAAGAACCCACATATGTGCATATCAATGTACAAGGTCTCGTCTATAAAGTGCATATATCAATAAACACATCCAATAAAATACAAGAGACAAAGATAAAACTATTTACCACACAAATCATACGTGAAGAGAGCAATAATCTTTATGGTTTTATAGATATCAACGAAAAAAAAATGTTTGATACACTATTAAAGATAAATGGTGTCGGTCCTAAAGTAGGTTTGGCTATCTGTTCCACGTTTACACCTGAGACCTTTAGCAAAGTAGTGGCTTCTAAAGATGTCGGTATGCTTAAACGTGTCCCCGGTATAGGACCAAAAGCAGCCAGTCGTATCTTAGTAGAATTGGCTGATTTTATAGTCGATACGACTGAAGATAATCAAGACTCAGGAGCCTTAGGGGAAGCAATTATGGCATTAGAGAGCCTAGGATTTAAAACAGATACCATACGAAAAGCTCTTACCGGTCTATCAGGAGATACCGCTACACTGGTTAAAGAGGGACTGAAAAAACTACAACGCCTCTAATTATCCCTCTTTTAAAATCCTTTTGGCAAATAAAAACTTCTCTGCATAATAACCTCTATCCAGAGGAGAGATAATAATTCCTTTTTTCTTAGAAGCTGCATGTATAAACTCTCCCTCTCCAAGATAAATACCTACATGTGTTACGGCAATACCCCGTTTCTCGTCCGTGAGAAAAAAGAGGAGATCGCCTTTCTTCAGTGCATCTCTCTCTACGGGAATACCCTCTTTAGACTGCTCCAAGGCCGTTCTTGGCAAGTGAATATTATATTTTTTATAAAGATATTGAACATATCCCGAACAATCAAAGCCCTTTGGCGTTGTACCTCCCCATCTATATCTGCCTCCTTTAAAATATTTAGCGTAGGAAAGCAAACTCTCTTGATCCTCTGAGGTAAGAGCGTATACCTCTCCCTCTCTTTTCCTCTCTTCTTCTATCTTCCTAATCTTTTGAACCGCTTTTTTAGCCGCCTGTGCTGCTCGTGCCAGGTTCGCTTCACGATGAAGTGCATCATACACGGCTTGTAAAGAGTATTCTCTAGAATCTTGCAACAAAGAGGCATTTTTCTGAGGCTTTAAATTGCGGTGATCTACAACGGTGCCATCTTTCTCACTTATAAGTAAAAAGCTTGCATCCGTCAATATCGTACAGAGGAACAGACCCGTTATTACCCTGAACACAGCAACCTTTTGAATCAATGATGTGTCCCACAAAAATTTGCATCACAACCATTAACTGCACCGGAAAACTTAGAGTTGTCTATAAAAAATTTCAAAAGACGACTTTTACGATTTTTAAAGAGTGCTTTTTTTAAGTTTGCAAGTGCTTTTGGTTTTGTACTATGCAGTTTTTCTAACTTTCCTTTCGTATTAAAATAAAACTCCCAATCATCCTCATCGATCTGTTTAGCCATATAAAAAGGCGTACCGTGACACGAAGAACAGAGTTTGGTGATTGTTCGAAAAGCCTTTGTATCGTATCTCTCTGCCGCATCACTCCATACAACGGAGTAGACAAATAACAATAGAATAGAAATACCTCTTATCATCATAGAACCTTTTATATCAATTTTAAATAGTATAACATACTACTTATAGAATATCTCTCTTCAGATTAGGATATAATCTTACAATGAATCCTAAAGTTATCATTATAGGTGGAGGAGCCAGTGGATTGATGCTTGCATCCTTACTACCTAAAAAGAGTGCGCTACTCATAGAATCCAATAATAAGGTTGGTGCAAAGATAGATATCTCCGGTGGGGGGAAATGCAATATTACCAATCAAAAGATGGGTACTGAGTATTTTCTAGCCAAAAGTCGTTTTATCCGGCCTAGTCTGCATGCTTTCTCAAATGATGATTTGCTTCTTTGGTTGAAAAAACATAAACTTGTGCCCGTAATACGAAAAAAAGGGCAATATTTCTGTAATCATTCAGCCTCACAATTAACAGATATTTTTAAAAAAGAGATTAAAAAACAGCATCTCTTACTCAATGAAACCGTCTATAAGGTGAGTAAAAAAGAGAGATACTTCAATGTACATACAAAAAATCGCATATATAGTGCAGAATATATAGTAGTCGCTTCAGGCGGACTGAGTTTTCCAAAACTAGGAGCAAGCGGTATAGGATATGAGATAGCCCGATTTTTTGGACATACTATCAAAAAACCGGCACCTGCACTCGTGGGGCTTACCCTACAAAAAGAGCAGTTCTTTTTTAAAGAGTTAAGCGGTATATCCTGTGGAGTCCACATCAAAGTAGATCATTGCGTATGCAAAGGTGCATTACTCTTCACGCATAGGGGAATAAGCGGTCCTGCCGTACTTGATGCCTCACTCTATTGGACAAAAGGAGAGATAGAGATTGATTTTTTGCCGGATTTTTCATGGGAAAAAATAGCAAAGAGCACAAAATACATCTCATCCCTCCTACCTCTGCCAAAACGTCTTACTAAGGCATTTTTGCTAAAATTAGGACTACAAGACAAGGCATATTGCACTTTTACACGCAAAGAGGCTGCAATACTACAAGTAC
This sequence comes from Sulfurovum sp., assembly GCA_026989435.1. Taxonomy (GTDB): domain Bacteria; phylum Campylobacterota; class Campylobacteria; order Campylobacterales; family Sulfurovaceae; genus Sulfurovum. The sequence continues at coordinate 4,110 of JALSJI010000003.1, read as the reverse complement.
TAAACAGGTACCGTTTCGCTCCTGCAGGCACTTTTGGCTATACAAAAGCCGAAGTAACCAAAGGAGGTATAGAGACAGCCGAAATAGACAGTGATACCATGATGAGCAAAAAAGTAGAAAATTTATACTTTATCGGAGAGATCTTAGATGTTACAGGTAGATTAGGCGGATACAACTTTCAGTGGGCATTTTCATCTGCCTACGCATCTGCAAAGAGCATTACACACTCTTTATATATGCAATGACTTTTATTGACAAAAAGTTGCAATACTGCCGATTCAATCGAGACTAATCCTAAAGAATGAAAGGACAATATATGAAACAATTTAAGATGTTATCTGCTATCTTAACAGCCATCATCTTAAGCGGATGCGTAGGAATACCCGATAGTCAAGGTTGGAGATATGGACAAAAAAATGAATTTTTAAACATATTAAAAAACGATACTTATATGTCCTTATGCAACCAAAAAAGATTATATGAGCAAATAAAATCCTCAAGAGATACGAAACTGATGACAAAACTGCTTATCGCCTATACCAATAATCTTGCAAATTCATGTATCGATATAAAAGCTTTTAAAGCCTCACAACGGGCGAAAAGAGCCAAAGAGATAGATACCTATTATGCAATCAACTATCAAAAAGTCAAACCATCCGATATTCGGATGAAACTTAAAGCAGGAGAGAGCATAAAAGATATTCTCAAGCCCTATATACCTACTACACCGCAATTTAACGCACTAATAGAGAAGTACCGTCTCTTAAGCAAAAGCAAAGAGAGCAAACCCGAACATCTTAAAAAGATACGTTTGAATATCGAAAGAACCAAACTATTAAAACCGGTTATGGGAACACACTATGCCCTTATAAATATACCAGAATATAAGCTTCGCATCGTAGAAAATGGAAAAACAGTATTAAAATCCAAAGTAATTGTCGGTAAGACAAACATGCAAACACCTGTCTTTTCTGAACGTATGAAATATGTACAGATAAATCCGCAATGGAATGTACCGGACTCTATTATGAGAAAATCCTATATCCCCAAAATCAAGGCAAATCCGGGTTGGGTAGCGGCAAAAGGCATGCAACTACATAAAGACTCCTATGATTTACGTTCACCAAAAATCAACCCTGCCACCGTTGACTGGTCCAAATACCCAAAAGACGGCAAAGGATATATCCCCTATAAACTTGTCCAGGTACCCTCGCAAAAAAATGGATTGGGCAAGATGAAATTCATCTTCCCGAACAGACATGCCGTCTATATACATGATACGCAGACAAAAGTACTTTTTAACAGAGAAAGAAGAGCCTTTTCCCATGGCTGTATAAGGTTAAACAAACCAAAGACACTCCTCAAACATGTCACATCAAAATATAGCAGTAAAAGTATAGAATCCGTAGAGAGCTGGTATGGTTCGGGAAAAACAAGACATTTGATACTTGACAAACCTCTCTATGTCCATACGGTATATTTCACAGCCTATGTAGATGAATCGGGTAACCTAAAACTCTTTCATGATATTTATGGCTACGACAAATCGCAAAAACTTATCTTTTAAAGATGTTATAAAGTCATGAAAAAAAAGAAAAGTATCTCTCACTTTGCATATCTGTTATATTTTGCAATAGTTATAGCATTACTGGCATATATCTTTACTCCAAGCGATCCATCTCATAAGAAGGGTCAAATGATTCCCGGCACTACAGAAAAAAACAATACCACCCTAAATCCCAAAAAAACAGATCACAAAGAGTTCTCTAAAATCGGTTTTGATGAACGGCTCAATGTCATTGGAGCAAAAATAGGGGATCGTCTATTTATACGTATTTTTAAAAAGGAATCTCTACTTGAAGTATGGATTAAACCCAAAGAGAAATATCTCCTCTTTAAACGTTATCCTATCTGTAAATACTCAGGGATACTGGGGCCTAAACTCAAAGAGGGCGATAAACAGGCACCTGAAGGCTTCTATAAGGTGACAAAAAATCTTTTAAATCCAAACAGCAAATACCACCTGGCATTCAATCTTGGGTATCCCAATGCCTATGACAGGGCACACAAACGCACAGGCTCTTACCTCATGGTCCATGGAGAGTGTGTCTCTGTAGGATGCTATGCAATGACAAATGAAAAGATAGAAGAGATTTATACGCTAGTAGAAGGGGCTTTAAAAAAAGGACAAAAATATGTACAGGTGCACGCATACCCTTTTTATATGACCTCTGAAAATATGGCAGCCTACCAAGACAGCAAATGGTATGACTTTTGGGCTGAACTTAAACAGGGATACGACTACTTTGAAACGGAAAAACTGCCTCCGCTTATCAAGGTAGAAAACCGACACTATACCATACATGAAGCAAATGAGTAGTAAAATATTTAAACTAAAAAAAACGGTGAAACATGGCATCTAGAGAGATAATTTATAAAGAGCATACCTTCCAACTCTCCTATGAAATAGTAAATCCCGCACAAAAGAGCGTACTTCTGGTACTTCATGGATGGGGAAGCAATAAAGAGATAATGAAACAAGCTTTTGGCACCAAACTCCCAGAGTATAAACATATCTATGTAGATATGCCTGGTTTTGGTAAGTCTGGCAATCACATGATACTTACTACACACGACTACGCACACATTATCCAACTATTCCTTAATACGCTAAATCTTACTCCCAAAATAGCAATGGGACACTCTTTTGGAGGCAAAGTCTCTACACTGCTTGACACACCTTGTCTCGTACTCCTCTCCTCAGCCGGTATTGTAACAAAAAAGCCATGGTCTATTAAACTCAAAATCGCCACCGTAAAGTTTTTAAAACCCCTTGGCATGACCTTTTTGCGTGATCTATTCAAGAGCAAGGATGTAGAAAATATGAGTCATGAGATGTATGAGACCTTTAAAAATGTGGTTGATGAAGATTTTGAAGCATATTTTGCTCAAAGTAAAAGTAAGACACTCTGTTTTTGGGGCAAAGAAGATACAGCTACGCCACTCTATACGGGAGAGAAGATAAATACACTGATACAAACATCAACACTCTATCCGCTAAAGGGTGATCATTTTTTCTTTTTACGACATAATGAATTTATTGCTCACACCATAACCGAACAATGTAAGGAAAACGAATGTTCCAACTCTTAAATACGATAGCCTATGTACTTTTTATCCTCTCGACGGGATACTATTTCATCACAAACTTGCAGTGGTATAGCTATAAACTCAAACGGGTACTTTTTCATCACACAAAACAGTGGTGGCATATCATCTATTTTCTGCTCCCTTTTATACTTTATACCGTAGCAGAGGCAAAATCAGAGTATAGTTTTATTGTGGTTATTCTCTATTTGATACTCCTTGGCTATTGGTATAAGGGCTTAGATAAACCTCTTGTCTTTACAGGACGAATCAAACGGTTTTTTGCCGCCTTGCTATTTTTCGCACTCTTTTTCGCAATAGTCTTTAAGCACTTTGCCGTAATTATCCCTATTTTTCTGGCATTTTTCATCTCCCTCTTAATAGAAAAAATGCTTTTACATGGCTTTAAACAAAAAGCACAAAAAAAGATAGAATCAATGCCAAATATGAAAATAGTCGGTATCACAGCCAGTTACGGAAAAACCGGTATAAAAAATATCATAGCACACTTGTTAAAAGCCAAATATAACACCTACAACACACCACGCTCGGTAAATACGCTAAGCGGTGTGATGATAGATATCAACAACGATTTACCCTCTGATACAGAAATCTATGTGGTAGAGATGGGAGCTAGAGGTGAGGGTGACATAGGAGAGATAAGTACGTTTGTAAACCCTCACTATGTGGTTGTAGGAAAGATAGGCCCTGCACATATAGAGTACTTTAAGACCATGGAAAACATACGCAACACAAAAATGGAGATACTCAAAACTAACAGACTAAAGCAGGCATGGGTGCATGAGAGTGCTAGGGTCAAACCAGAGTCAAACGTGCATACCTTTGGCACGAAAGAAAACCTGGATATACGCTCTAAGATGCCTGCACCAGAGTACATCATAGAAGATGTGCAAGCTACTTTGGATGGTACGAGTTTTACATTAAACGGTACACGTTATGAGG
>JALSJI010000002.1 GCA_026989435.1 Sulfurovum sp. | reverse complement strand
TTATGATGACATTGAAAAAGTGTTAGATGAGGTAAAAACGGCTACTAAACCGACTATCATCATTGCCAATACTATCATAGGTAAAGGTGCAGGAGAGCTAGAAGGTACACACCATACACATGGTGCGCCTTTGGGTGAGGAAATTATCGCAGCGTCTAAGGCTAAAGAGGGCTTTAACCCTGAAGAAACATTTGCTGTACCTGAAGATGTACTGCTACGTTTTAGATGTGCCATAGAAAAAGGCGAGTTGGCAGAAAAAGAGTGGATACACAGACATAAAGAAGCACCACTTATAGAGCAAAACATCGCCTTGGAAAATTTACTGAATCCAGATTTCTCGGCTATCAAATTTCCAGACTTTTCTAACGATAAAGAGATGGCTACTAGAGACTCAAACGGTAAGATACTTAATGCTATTGCCTCAGCTATCCCCTCTTTTTTAGGAGGGTCTGCTGACCTTGCACCGTCAAATAAAACAGACCTCAAAGAGATGGGAGACTTCCCAAAAGGCAGAAACCTGCATTTTGGCATACGTGAACACGCCATGGGAGCCATCACCAATGCAATAGCTCTTTATGGTACGACCATTCCGTTTAATGCGACGTTCTTCATCTTTTCTGACTACTTGAAGCCTGCTGCGCGTATAGCATCGTTAAGTAAAATACAAAACTTCTTTGTATGGACACATGACAGCATCGGTGTAGGCGAAGACGGTCCAACACATGAGCCTATAGAGCAACTAAGCCAGTTTAGAGCCTTGCCAAACTTTTATGTATGGAGACCAGCAGACGCGACAGAAAACGTAGAAGCATGGAAAACGGCTCTTAGTATGAAAACGGCCCCTCATGGTTTCGTACTAAGCCGTCAGAAACTTAAAACACTCAAACCAAAACGTGACTTTGGAGAAGTAAGCAAAGGTGCATACTTGGTCAAAGAAAGAGAAGATGCAACACTCACTCTCATGGCATCTGGTTCAGAACTCATGCCATGTCTAAAAGCAGCGTGTTATCTAGCACCTCTTGGCATCAAAGCAAACGTAGTCTCTGTACCATGTCTTGACCTCTTTAACGAACAAGACGCAGAGTACAAAGCAAGAGTGGTCAATGCCAACACAAAAGTACTAGCAGTAGAAGCAGCCACAGCCACAGAGTACTACCGTTACGCAGACGACGTACTAGGCATGGAAAGCTTCGGAGCTTCAGCACCTGCTGGTTTACTCTTTGAAAAGTTTGGGTTTACGCAAGAGGGCATTATGAAGAGAGCTTGTGCTTTGATGGATGTGGAGTATAGAGAGGTAGAGCTTGGAGAGTGTAAGCTTTAAGCTTATATTTTTTATAATTCCAAGCGTAATCGGGGTGTAGCGCAGTCTGGCTAGCGTGCTATCTTGGGGTGATAGAGGTCGCCGGTTCAAGTCCGGTCACTCCGACCACTTATGCAGGTGGGCAGACAAAATACCGCATATTGATATCTTTTAAGGGTATAGACCATCCAACATAGTATGTTTTCCTTCCATTTTTTACTGTTAGGTTATTTGCATTAAAATAGTGCTTCATCACAGTAGTAACATTACGGTTTTCACCGTTTACTTCAACAATCCAAACAAAACCCAATTTTTTAAGCTGGTGGACCTCTTTACGTTTACGTATGATGGAACGTAGTTCATCTTCTACTTCACAGGAAGATGCTTCTTCTGTAAGTGTTGACATATCAATAACAGCTTCGAGTCCTTCAACACTTTGTATCTTTTTCCAGTAGTCACCTTTAAATTTATTAAAAAAAGTTGGGTGTGGCATCTCTTTACTTGTAGAGAGCATGAACCCTACAGTTTGAATATAGTTTGGAGCGTGATGAATCATATGTTCAAGATCATCTTTCCCGTACTCTTCGTAGCTAAACCCTTCTTCATTCAGCAAGTAGTTTGATGTAAAATACTCTTGCATTTCCTTCTCTTTGATACGTTTTGATTCATGCACAATCGCAACAGGGTAATCTTTGACACAGCCATAATCTGTTCTGTTGAAAAAAAGATGCAAGCTTTGTTTTACATCTATAAGTGTTGTATGCGAACTTAGAAGAGATTCTATATCCTTAATGTATGCTGGTACTGGGTGTTCTTTTGAAGTTTCCATTAGCTTAACATCCCTCTTACTTCATCTTCATCTATGAGATCTTTGTCGTACTTGACTACAGCGATATTTTCCGTTTCGTTCACATAGCTCTCCACAATGGCATCATGTTGGGTCAATGCAGCTACTTTTTCTCTATCGAAGATGTCTAATGGCAGGTAGACATTTCCTCTGTTATTTGGGCTTGGCATAGTAGCTACCCAAATAAACCAAAGTACAGAGATACCTGCTACAACCATAGCCAGCGTACTACGGTCATAGTGTTGCATGAGCCAACCTGCCAACAGTCCTCCAAGGAAGATACCTGTGTAAGCAAAGGTATTAGCCACACCAAGAGCCGCTCCTTTTTGATGTACTTTGGCAAACTTGGCTACAAAACTTTGAAGTAGCGGTTCAAACATGTTAAAGCCTATGAAGAAAAGTACCACACCTAGTACAAAAACCCATGCTTCTGTAGCAAAACCCATGGCTAAGAAACCTAAGAAGATAACCCCAATAGAAATCATAAATATCTCTTTACCCTTGCCATACTTTTCACCAAATATCGCCGCAGGTGCCATGGCAATAAAGCCAAATATCATCGCAGGAAAATAGACTTTCCATAGTTCAGCTTTTTCCCAGGCAAAACCACCTTCTTCAACGCCTTGTGTCATGACAAGAGGGATGATAAAAAATGCCATTGTCATAATGCTAGAGTGAAAAAGAAAAGTAATGTACATACGTGTAAGTGCTTTGTCTTTAAAGACCTCAGTAAACTTTGATTCAGCTTCGGTATAAGTATGTACAATCTTGGGAGGTGTAGGTACAGAGGTAAAAAGGACACCTATAGCAGCTACTGAAAGGATGGCAGTAAGCCAAAAGAGTTTGTCTATCCCCCAGTTACCACCGACTATGGGAGCTATTATCATCGCAGCAGCAAAACTCAATGCGATAGTTCCACCCATGATAGCCATGGCGTGGGCACGTTGTTCTTCTTTTACAAGGTCGGCAATCATCGCAGAGACTACCGAACCAATCGCTCCGGCACCTTGTAAAAAACGTCCGATGAGAAGCATATAAATATTATCAGCCATTGCAGCGATAACTGAACCAACGATGAAGATGATGAGTCCAAAGAAAAGTATTTGTTTACGTCCAAACTTATCAGACATCATCCCAAAAGGCACTTGAAAAGCAGCTTGGGTAAGAGCATAACCACCAACTACGATACCCGCTAAAAAGGGAGTGGCACCTGGCATGTCTAGTGCATAGATAGAAAGGACAGGAAGGACGATGAAAAGTCCGAAAAATCGTAAAGCAACGATAAGTGAAAGGGGCATAATCTGTTTAATCATGGTGATACCTTTTATTAGATAAAATTTCTTTTATTATATCACTAAGAGGTTAAGCATCGATGAAGTTAGTCCTAGCAACTGGAAACAAAGGTAAATTACGCGAATTTAAACAAATGTGTGAAGATGAAGTGCTGCCTTTTTCAGAGCTATTGGGTGAGTTTGACATTGTTGAAGATGGTGACACTTTTGCTGCTAACGCCCTCATAAAAGCACGGACGATTTATGAAAAGTTGGGAGAAGGGTATATTATTATAGCAGATGACTCGGGTATTTCCTTGCCAGTATTAGGGGGAGAACCCAGCATTTACTCTGCACGTTACGCGGGAGTTGATGCCACAGATAAAGAAAATCTTTATAAACTCATAGAAGAAGTAAAGAAAAAAGGTCTTACTTCTACTCCTGCCTACTATACAGCAGCCATAGCCATAGTTTCTAAGTATGGGGAGTATGTGGTACATGGCTGGATGCATGGAGATGTGCTAGTGGAACCTAGAGGCTCAAAAGGCTTTGGCTATGACCCGGTATTTGCGCCTAGTGGGTATGACAAAACACTTGGAGAGTTGGATGATGAGGTGAAGTCGAAGATTTCACATCGTGGTAAGGCTTTGAGGTTAGCGAAGCCTATCATTCATATGTTGCGAACAAGGTAACTATTAGGATATGTCAAGACTATATGATATTTTGAGTCATTTTGTGATAAAATCATATAAGGAAGTAAGACTTTACTATCTGCTACATGAATCATAATTGATTAAAAGTATGGCAATTTGACATATTTTCATACTCTATGAATGAAATAGATTATAATTTGATACTTTTTATCAAGGATGTATTAATGACAAACCCAAATCTTTTTATAGCTACAGAAATGAAAGAACATATGACTAAAAGAATATCCACAAAAAATACATCTGAACATACTATAGGGCTAGAACTAAATAGAGTATATCAAGAAGATTGTCTAATTGGTATGAAAAAAATTAAAGATAAATCTATTGATATGATTTTATGTGATTTACCTTACGGAACAACGCAAAACAAGTGGGATAGTGTTATTCCCCTAGATAAACTTTGGCGAGAGTATCATCGAATTATAAAAGACAATGGAGCTATTGTACTAACATCACAGGGTATTTTTACCGCAAAATTAATTTTGAGCAATGAACAATATTTCAAATATAAAGTAGTATGGGAAAAATCAAAAGCAACTAATTTTTTAAATGCAAAAAAGCAACCTCTTAGAAAACATGAAGATATTTGTATATTTTATAAAAAACCACCTACTTATAATCCTCAAATGGGAAAAGGAGAAGCATACAATAAAGGCTTTAGAAAAAATCAATTAACAGGAAGTTATGGAGATTTTAAATCTACAGAAGTAAAAAGCAGTGGAGAGAGATATCCTACAGATATTGTTTATTTTAAAACAGCAGAGAGTGAGGGGAAAGTATATCATCCAACACAAAAACCTGTGGAGCTTGGTAGATATTTAATTAGAACTTTTACAAATGAGGGAGATGTTATTTTAGATAACACTTGTGGAAGTGGTAGCTTTTTAGTCTCTGCTATTTTAGAAAAGAGACATTTTATAGGTTTTGAAAAAAATGAAGGGGTACACCTTTTTAAAAATCAAAAAATTGATTATATTAAAGTATGTGAGCAGAGAATAGAAGAGGCATATAAAGAGCTTACTCACTCTTTAAAATTAAAAAAGGTAAGTAGTGAGTAAAGTAACTTATAATGAGAGAAGTTGGGCGATAGATATAATTTCTGAAATAACTCTTTTTTCATCCAAGATAAATAAACCTATTAAACGAGCAGGTGGAGAGACTACCATTAATACAGGCAAGAAAAGATTTTTTCCTGATGTTCTTCTCTATGGAGAGAATAGTGATATATTGATGGGATGGGAGTTAAAAATGCCTGATACTCCTATTTCAGATAGTGATTTTGTGGATAATGCCAAGATGAAAGCTGATATATTGGGGTTAAATGGGTTTCTCCTTTGGAATGCCAAAGAGGCGATACTTTACCTTTTTAGAGATAATGACTATATACCCTCTAAAAATTGGGATACATCAAAAGGAGTTATTAAGAAAAGAGAAAATGTTGAAAAATCAAGAGAGATATGGGTAGAGTCATTACATGAAATATTAAAAGATTTAAATAATTTGTTTTTAGAGGGAACAATTCAACAAAAACCATTAATTGATTCTTTTAATGATGCCTCTATCATTAACTTTATATTAGACAATGCTCAAGAGAATGCAAATAGTTTAGAAAAAGCTTCTCAAACCAATGCCAAATTTAGAGCAGAAGTGAATATATGGTGGCGAATTTTTGAATACGAATATAAACCAAAAACCAAATGGGAAGTCTTATCTGAGATTATTTTAATTAATTGGGTACATAAAACTCTTTTTGCTAATATTTTGACTGCCTATAGAGATGATGCTAAAGCTGTTTATAGTATAGATGAATCAATTACGCCGCAAGAAGCAACTCAAATTTTTAATAAAATATCTTTAACTTGTGACTTTTGGAACATCTTTCAACCTCAATTAGGAGAAGAGTATATTTCCCCTCAATCTTGGAGTAATATTGTTGAACTCAATCAACTTCTTAAAGATGTAGAGCTAGGCTCTATAGGACAGGATTTACTACAATCTATTTTAGAAAATGTTGTCTCTAGCTCAAAAAGAAAAGTAGCAGGGCAATTTGCCACACCAATGTTTTTGGCTAGACTACTTGTTCATTTTACCTTAAGTGATTTAACTCAAACACTACATGACCCTTGTTGTGGAACAGGTACAATTGCTAGAGCAACTTATGATATAAAAAAAGAGGCACAAATCCCAACTACAGAGGCTCTCTCTACTACTTTTGCAAGTGATAAGGTGGCTTTTCCCTTACAAATGGCAACATTAGCACTAACAGAGGCTAGAAATATTGGGAATATACTTCAACTCTTTAAATATGATGCTTCAGAACTTACTATTGGTCAAAATATAGAATTAAAAGACCCCTATAATGGTTCTCCTATTAATATTGCCTATAAGCCTATCTCCTCTATTGCTTCTAATTTACCATTTATTAGACAAGAAGATTTAAAAGTCTTAAATCCAAATATTAAAGAAAATACAGAAAAAATAATCAAAAAATATTTAGGTAAAAAAGTAAAACTAAATGCAAAAAGTGATCTATATGCCTATTTACCTTTTCATTTTTGGGAACTACTAGAGGAGAATGGGAGATTAGGAATTATTATCTCTAACGCTTGGCTAGGTACAGAGTGGGGAACTATATTTAAAAGATTATTATCTCAATTTTTTAAAATAGAGTTTGTCATCACCTCTGGTAGTAATCGGTGGTTTCAAAATGCTGATGTGGTAACCAATATTTTAATATTGCAAAAAAAAGATATATCTTCCCCTACAGATGATGAAATCACTAGATTTGTTAGCATCAATAAAACCTTGAATATCACTACCGCAGATGAAGAGATAGCTATACTTTATGAAAATATTTTAACAGATAATAATGATGAAACATTTAACTCTATATCCTATAAAACCAGTAATATAATAGATATTGCTTTAAA
>JALSJI010000001.1 GCA_026989435.1 Sulfurovum sp. | reverse complement strand
TTTAAAAAGAGTAAAGGGAAAGTAGTTTGCAAGAGAGTTTCTCTTGCAAAAGGTAAAAGCCTTGAAAAAGACTTTGCAAAAAGAGAGGTAAAACCTATCTTTTTCTGAAGAAACGTTAACGTTTTGAAAACTGTCTTGATCTTCTCGCCTTTCTCTTCCCCGGTTTCTTTCGCTCAACCACTCTTGAGTCACGTGTAAGAAGACCCTCCGGTTTTAAAATAGCTCTAAATGATGCTTCATACGCTACAAGCGCTTTAGAGATACCATACTTCACTGCATCTGCCTGTGCTGCGTATCCTCCGCCAAGTGTAGTTGCCTTAATATTCATACTATCAAGCTGTTTGGTGAGATCCAATGGAAGTCTTACTTTCATTTTTAGTGTTTCGTGTCCGCCAAGCCACTGATCAAGAGTCTGTCCGTTAATGAGCATTTCACCGTTACCTGGAGTCATCCAAACTTTTGCAATAGCCGTTTTTCTTTTTCCTGTTGCATAAATAGTTGCCATGCTTACGCTCCCTTATTGAGTTGTGCAGTATGTGGATGTTCGGCACCCGCATATACTTTCATTTTTTTAATCATCTGTTTACCGAGTTTTGTCTTTGGAAGCATACCTCTCATAGCACGTATATAAAGTTTTTCTGTATGGTTTTCGAGCATGTCGCCAAGTTTTTTACTTTTAGTAGAACCAAAGTATCCAGAGTGCGTAAAATACTCTTTCTCTTCCAATTTTGTACCGGAAAACTTTGCTTTTGATGCATTGATAATCACTACATAGTCACCACAATCTATATTTGGCGTATAGGATGGTTTGTGTTTACCTCTAAGAAGTATAGCTGCATCTGTTAAAATACGACCAAAAGTTTTACCTTCTGCATCGATCAAATGCCAGTTGCGTGTAACTTCGGCAGGTTTAAGTACCTTTGTCATTTTCATGATAATCCTTGTTATATGAGAGCCTAAACTCTTTTTGTAGACGAATAGTACCCACATAATCTTAATATTTTTTTAAATTAAGTTTATTTTAAGTTTAAAAGCTCAATTCCCTCATTCAATAAATAAATAATCATCCCCTGCGTATATTTTCCAGTAATATCCCCAATCGCTTTTTTGTAATACCCCACTTGACTTTGATGTTTTAAACTATATTTTTTAGAACTTTTGTAATCTATCACAAGATTAGAATCCTCATACTCCAAAAGCAAGTCTATCTGCTTGAGTTCTCCCTCATAAGAGAGTGATTGCTCTTTGCGGATACTTGCACCTTCTAGCAATGCTTGAAATTTTGCATTGTCTATGAGACTTTTTACACGCTTTTCTATCTCCTTCATTTGTATATCGTTTAACTGCTGTCCATATCTGTTTTGCAGCGCTATCATAGCAATAGCAAGATGTGCGTCATCAAAAGCTCCTAACATTTCCAATGTATAATGCAAAGCCGTGCCAAAGAGTATCGCCTCATAGTCTTTTTCATCTTCTTCAGACTTTTCAGGCGTTTCTTGTGTACCGTAGTTTGTGATGACAATAGCAGACTCCGTCTGCCCACCATCATTGCTAATTCCTAACTCCTCATTCTTCATTCTCAATGCTCCCAATTTCATTGGCGTCATTGAAAGTGCATCAAAGATAGAGTTTTTAGGCTTTCGTATGACTATCATCCCCTCTACAGCTCTGGTGAGTGCCACATAGAGTACATTCATACTATCTTTTTCAGAAGAAACTTTACGCTCTTGTACTATCTGTGCATATTCGGCATCAAAATTTTCTCTATGCTTGGTACGATAGAATATCTTGTCTATATATAGGCTCTTATCGTAGTGATAGAGCAGTGCCGACTTATCAGAGTTTTTACGTGTAAGTCTATCTAACAGTATCACATACTCAAACTCTAGCCCTTTTGAACCGTGTATGGTCATAATCTTGGCACCATGCACCGTGTTAGAGGCTACTGCGATGTCGGATGTTTTAAACTCCTCTACAAAAGTAGGAATGTCCTTATAACTAGAAGCAAACTCTAAAAGCTTCAGCACATTTAAGTCTTCATCAAAATACCCAAACTCGCGCACAAGCCTATCTACCACTTGTAACGGTGACATAAATGCAGAAAACCATGAGAGATCTACCTCATCTAGTGACTTACCTACATAAAGTAACATTGCCTCTGCGTCTATCTTCTCTCCGAAGAAGAGGTACTCTGTCATGGCGACAAGGGCAGCTATTTTTGGCATATTTTTGAGTGAAGAAGAGGTCTTTAAGAGTACCTCTATCTCCTCTTTCTGACACGCTTCTTGCAGGGTCTGTCCATCTTTGTTGGTAGAGACCAAAAAGGCTATATCATCTACATTTACCCCTAGCTCTAAAAGCTTCTTGGCTTGTTTCACGGCTTCGTCTATCACCTCTTCAGACTCCAGTACCTCTACATACCCCTCAGATGCACCCTCACGGCTCTTTTGCGCTACATACCCTTGCATAGTGGGTTCAAACCACTTATTAACTTGCTCTACCACATGTTTAGCGCTTCGGTAGTTGGTATCCATAGGGAGTATCTCTACCCCATAATGCTCTGCTACTTTGTCAAACAGCTCTTCTACCCCTCCACGAAAACGGTACAGCGACTGCTTGGTATCGCCTACATAAAAAAAGCTCTTAAACTCACTCTGTCCCTGCCCTGCAAATATTTCATCAATCAGAGGTTTAAGGAGTAGAAACTGCAAGGTAGAGGTGTCTTGAAACTCATCGAGCAGTATATGTTTAAACTTCGAGTCTATCTTGAAGTACAAAAACTCCTTGCTGATACTCTCATACAAAAGCCTGTAGGTAAAGTAGGTTAAATCATCAAAATCCAACACCCCTGAGCTTTTGGCATTGGTGATGTTGGCGTTTTTGTAGTAGTCGTAGATAGTAAAGAGGTTATGTAAGACTATGGCTTCTCTAGCCTCTGCCCACTTGGCTAGCTCTATTTTGAGAAAGGCATACAATCCCTCTAACTCATCATTGGCTACTTTTTTAAACCAAGAGTGTTCACCTAAAGTCTTTTTCTCAAATAACTTTTTAGCAAACAATTCTTTGATACTTTTGGTCTCAAACTGCTTCATGCACCGTGCCGCTGCACTGGAATCTGTGAGTGCTTTGATTATCTTAAGTCTCAACACTTCACACGCCTTTTCTTGCTTAGCTAAGAGCAGACTAGACTCTTTCTGCTCTGGCAGTAAAGGATCCACCTTATAAAAGTTCTGCATCAGATCAAATATCTTCCCAAAACGTTTGTCTTCTATGTCTATAGCGAGCTTCACGAGGTTTGAGAGCAGCCCATTTGCCTGTACCTCATCTAAAAAGTGCTTCTCTAACTCATCTTCCCCCTCTGTCTTGGTCACAAAGTCAGGCTCCAGCCCTATCTCTAGTGACGCAGAACGCAAAATGCTAGAAAAAAAGCTATCAAGTGTCACGATGTAAGAACTATGAGACAAAAACTTAGCCAACACCTCTGGCTGTTTAGCAAACAACGCTTCACGCGTTAACCCTGTCTCTACTAGCACAGCACCCAAAAACGCCTCATTAGCCCCCAAACTACGCAAAGAATCCACCACACGCTGCCGCATCTCTGCTGCTGCTTTGTTGGTAAAGGTAGCGGCTAGTATGCTTGAGGGTGATTCACCCATAAAAAGTAATGAAATATAACGCACAGAGAGAGCAAAAGTCTTACCACTTCCTGCTGAGGCTGAATAGGCTAGGTGGGGTTTGAAGTTTGGATTGTTACTCATAATGAAACCGACACTGTGGCACAATAATCAAATCATTCAACACCTTATAGACAAGCCTATGATCTGCTGTAATGCGTCGTGACAGATACCCACTATAATTTTCTTTCAGTCTTTCAGGTTTGCCAATGCCGTTTTTATCGTGAGGGTTTCTTTTGATATCTGCTAAAAGCAAATTGATTCTTTTGAGTATTTTTTTATCATGTTGTACCCAATACTGATAATCTTCCCAACCCCTATCGGCAAAGCCAAGTATCATACATCTATCTCTTTGGTAGTAAAGTTTGCATTTTCTATCTGCTCTACTGCTTCATCGAGTCTCTCTTTATTGGTTTTGGATGACATGAGATACAAAGTCTCCTTCATAGAAGCATACTCATCATAAGAGATGAGTACCGCTGTTTTATTATCTTTGGTACTTATCATATACTCATCAAAATCATCACAGACTTTATTGATAAGACCTCTTAAATTGTTTCTAGCATTTGAATAAACGATAGCTTTCACAGGGTACTCCTTATAGTATTGTATCCATTGTAGCATAGTTGACAAGATATCGTCAAGTATACTAATCCACAGACATCGCTTTAATCATCAAATGTTTTACCGTCCATAATTAGTCCGCTAATACAACTGCTTCTCTACATACATATAAGTACAATTACGCATCATCTTCCAACACAATCTCTTCAGGTATTGGTAAAAAATCTTCTATGATTTTAATTCTCTCGCCATCTGTATAGTTTATTGTCTTTTTCATAAAATCATTTTACCTATAATATAGCTACAAAACGATACTTTTTATATATACTCCCCTCTCCCGCATAAAAGCGTAAACTCACACCACTTGCACCGCTGCAAGTCCTCACACTTCTCAGCTACAAAGCTCTTGGTTTGTTTAAGTTCAATGATAACGTCTGCTAACCTTTCATTTTTCTCTTCAAGTGCGGTTATCTCTTCTATCTCCCCACCCTCAAATAGCTTCACAAATGCCAAAGTGATGTTGGGGTACTTTGGGCTTAGTAAGTAGTGGTAGATGCTCATTTGTAGGTCATTTAGGGTTTCTAGGTTTTTGGTTTTTTGGGCTTCTTTGGTGCTGCCGCTTTTGTAGTCTAGTACTAGTGTATGGGGGGCATTTTGATCTATACGGTCTATGCGTCCTTTGAATGTGAGTCCGCCTATCTCTCCTAAGAACTCTTTTTCTCTCTCTACTACCTTCCACCGGGCATTAAAGTGGTCTATCTGTGCGTCTATATAACCTTTTAATTTGGCTCTCCATAGAAGTTTTTTATAGTGGATAGAGGCATCATCAAAAGGGAGTAGTTTATCTAGCAACATATCTATGTTTTTTTGCATCTCATCTTTATTGCTATAGCTATCGTGTTCTCTATGCAGATGATCTAAGAGTGTATGCATAAATGCCCCCTCATTGATCTCATCGTCTTCTTTTGCTTTTAGCTTTTTTAAGTAGCGGTAGTAGTACTTGCGTTTACACTCTAAATAGGTCTTGAGGCGTGAGGCTGACCATGTGATGCTAGAGGCATCAAAATTTTCTATCACAGGATCACTCTGTACTTGTATCTGACTCTTCTCGCTATAAAGCAGGTCAAAGTCTGCTTGTACCGATTTGGCTTCACCCAAGCCTAGCTCATAGAGGAACTTTGAGGGTAGTTTGTTGTCCGAGGTCCTGTAGAGGATGACTGCATTTTTTGCTTGCTCTAGTAGGCGTTTGTAGTACTGCTTTTGCAAGGCTTCTCTGTCGTGTTTAGTAGGGAGGTTGGCAAAGGCTCTTACTTGTGAGTTGAGGAACTGGTCTTTACTCGATGTAGCTGGTACTACGCCTTCGTTAAAATCTACAATGATCACACCCTCAAAGCTAACCCCTCTAGTCTCCAATACTCCCATCACGGTGACTAAACCGCCACGCACATCATCTATCGTGATTTTACTTAACGATTTTAGCCATAAAAAGAGCCATTCGTCAAAGCGCATCTTTTCATCTTCGAATACTTTGATAAATTGTAGATACTTTTCATACACACGCTCATGATACTTCTCTTCTTTCTCCCCCTTTATAAGCAGACTTTCATGTAAACCTAACTCTACAATGATAGAAAAAAACACTTCACTCCTTATCTCTTTACCGTGAATCAATACATCTATCTCTTCTATCTTAAAACCATAACGTTCAAGTAGCTGTCGACTCTCCTTGTCCCTGCTTTGAAAATACCTGTAGAGTGCTTCTAAAGATTGATAAATACGACCCTTGCTATAGTCATATCCCATCGCGAAGTTTAGGTTATTATGTGTGTCAAAAAGCATAAATTGCTCTTTAAAGCTCTCATCGGGCAAAACCAGTACAATCTCTTCAGGGCTTATGCCGGAACGAACCATCTGTTCTATCTTTTTAAAGGCAACGGCTATCTGCTCTACTCTCTCTTCTACGGCATACACTGTAGCATCTATTGTCTCGTCATTGTCTATACTATGGAGTATTTTTTGAGTCGATAAGGAAAAATGAATATGCTTATTGTTAGCCAGCTTGATACCCAAAGTTTCAAAACGCTCCTGCATTTTTCTGTTGAACTTGCTTGTCGTATAGTAAAGCGAAAGCGGCACTTTTTGGGCAATCTTTTCTAAAAGTCCTAGTTCAAAATGGCTCAAATACCCTTCTAAATGTATCTCTATCTTTTCATAGCTACGTAAAAACCCCTCATTAAGCCTATAGCCGTTGGGAATAAATGCTTTGTCAATTAACCCTTTTGCTTCAAGCAAGGTATAGTAATTTAAAAATAATCTCTCCAATATCTCA
Source organism: Sulfurovum sp. (assembly GCA_026989435.1). GTDB lineage: Bacteria > Campylobacterota > Campylobacteria > Campylobacterales > Sulfurovaceae > Sulfurovum. The sequence goes on along the minus strand of JALSJI010000001.1, from coordinate 29,310 downwards.
ATGTGCATACCAAACTCTGCATATGCGTCTGCTTCAACCAAGGTATTAAAGTCTACACCTTCACCCGCCAACTCTTCAAAAAACTTAAACAGAGCATCGCTTTTAGTGAAAAATCGTACCAAAGATAAATCTAATTTCAAATCATTAAAGACATCAAACCTTGCCGCCTGACGCAACAGCAATATACGTTGCAAAGGGTCTATCTCTATTTTATCCTCTAAGAGTATAGCCCTGTGTTCAAACTCGTCCATTCGCATAAGCGTAGGCAACAATCCCTCTTGGGCTTTATATACTTTACTCACTGTTCTCAATGCTCTAGACGTAGGGTAAATATGCAGTTGATTCATAAAGTCATTATAACATAATCGTCTCTAGTGTGACTTTCCCGTATAGGATTTATAAAGAAGATATAGAAAATAATCCTTACGGTTTTAGATATGCGGGAAGTTTCAAATATCCTATAGTATTCTCATCAATTTCAACCCTTAATTGCAGCGTATATCGCCCCTCTTTTTGAATATCTATATTCACTGTATAAGCACCGTCATGAAACGGCACATTCTCTATCATCACATCATCCACCCTTGTATGAGGTCTTGTAAGCAAAAAACTCACATGTGCATCCTCAACTGTCTTACCTTCTTTTGTCTGTACACGATAACGAAACCTATTCTTTCCTTGCAAAAGTTTGACTACTTCAGGTTGGGGTAACTTAGAGTGTATATTGTCCGACATTGCCATTGTTTGAATACCTTTAGCTTCAATTGTATATAAGGCATCAAAAGCTGATTTTTTTTCTAATATATCATTGATATAAATATCTGCTTGTTGGTATTTCATCATATAGTCATTAACCTCTTGTACGGGTAATGAAGATGCTGATTTTACGGTCCAATAACTCAGCGTAAGCGCCAAAACCAGAAACCCTACAATCATATGCGGCCAGTATGTTTTTTTGTTATTTTCCATCTCTTTTTTTCTCCAATAGGGTCTTATCACAAATATCCAAAACAGTACCGCCGTACCGCTGTAAATAATAACTCTCAGTACCCTTACCATCGTACCCATTTCATCGGGAATTGTCTTGGTCAAAGTTACACCTTTGCTTTCTGCAATATGATCTGAAAGTACCGAGTAGGCTTGTAAAACACCGATATTAAACTTATCTTCATCCGTATTAGAGTCCTTGATAGCTACGATATTAATGCCTGCATCTCTCACATCTTCATAATGATACATAGCTTTTAGCTCTTTCGAAGAAGGAATAATTCCTACCCTTCCTCTCGCCTCTGATTTTTCAGTAATTGCTGCATAAGGTGCAAAAATATATACCACATAAGGCTTATGCATACTATTTTCATATTTTTTACTATAAGAAACCAGATTAAACCGTGGTGGGAAATGTTCATTGGTTGCTATCACATAAGCATATACCCCTGTTTTCTCTTGAAGTTCTTTGCCTATCTCTTCTATAAGTGCTACTGCTTCAAGCTTTAAAAGATCATTTTTAAGAACGGCTGTAGCAGGAAGAAAAGAGGGGTAGAGTATGAAAGCACACACAACAAAGACTCCATAATGAAGTCTCGTTTTGAATGTTGCTTGGTTCATATTAATTTACATACAATAGATATTTATCACCATTCAATGATAAAAATATCGCTGCTATCGCAGCAAATGCCATACATGCAAATAACACTTTATCCATATATTTAATCATTTTTTGTCCTTTCCGTAATCGAAAACTTTTTATTCTCTACTGAAATCATTTTAACATTATGTATATCACGTACAGGTGCATGGTCATAGGGATTATGTGCCGATTTTTGTTGCACCACAATTGCCTGAGACATCAAAACTGCCCAGATGAATATAAGTCCAAAAATTGAAATCAATACACCAAAGATACCATGAAATCCAAAAACGGATCTTTTTGTATTTTCTGCCATACTATACTCCTTATTGTGACAATGACTGAATATAAGTAGTCAAAGCTTTTTCTTGTACCGGGGTAATCAGTGTTTTAAATGAAGGCATTTTACCGATAATACCCTTTTTACCATGCTCTAACACATGCTTCATTAACGTTGCATCATAGGCTAACAAATTTGGTGCCATGCCGTTATTTCCTTTACTATCTGCTCCATGGCATGATGTACATGCTGCGTATGCTGCAGGTGCTTCACCTTTAAGTCCCCCGGCAATATATGCTGTAATCTCTTCAGCGTCTTTACCGCTAGCCATTCCCGGAGGCATCGCACCCATTGGGTACCCTAATTGATTTGAACCGTTTTTAATGACATCCAAAATTTGTTCTTTACTCATACGTGCGGAAAAATCTTGTGCACGGCCTGAAAGTCCGTCACCCGTTGCTCCATGACATTGGGAACACTGCACCAAAAAAATAGATTCTCCCATCTCTTTAAGCGTTGCTTCGTCTGCATTTTTATGCTTTTCTTCAAATTTTGCATTGTATGCAAGTACCTCTTCGTTATATTCGCCAATCTGACTATATGCATTAATAGGGTAACCAAAGAAACCATACCACATAGACCACATAAACACAGCTAAAAACGTATACGCCCAACCTGACGGTAATTCGTTTTTATACTCACCGATACCATCCCAATTTTCATCTACAAGTTTACCGCTGACACTGTCTGTTTTCATTTGATTGATATATTTTGCAGAAACTGCACCCGTAAGTACGGCAACTGCCAACGCTCCGGCCATTGTTATCGCATTTATCGAGTCACCTGCAATATCAATATTTAACTTCGTTACCACATAAATTGTAGCAAGCATCAATATTGCCGCAAATACTAATGCTTTTATCATTAATCCATTCATTTCTTTTCCTCCTGCTTAATGTGTCTTTTCCCTGCAGGTTTATCTTCTACAGGGGTAGAGTCAATCTCATCATCAAGTGCAATCTTCCCATATTTTTCGTAATCCCGCTCACCTTTTTTCTCGGCCCTATAGAGATGAAAAATATATCCATATAGCATAATTACCAAAAAAATAGTCATAAAGAAACTTGCGTAACCTTGTAAGTTTCTAAGATCCATATCCATATTAACTCTCTTATTTTAAACTGTTAAGATACGCAATAAGGGCTACAATCTCAGGTACTTTTCCCTCTGCAATAGCTTTTTTTACTCTCTCGTCTTTCATATCAGCTGCAATTTTCTTAGCATCTTCAAGTACTTTTGGCTTATGTGCCTCCCATGCCGCACGTCCTTTTTTAATTTCAGGACCATACGGCGTATGAAAAACATTTCTTACCGTTACTGCCTCTGCATAGGCAGTTTCCAAATCTGCTTCGTTTTCAAACTGATGTTCATACGCTGGCATAATAGAACCCGGTACAATCTTAGGAGGGTTCAACATATGTGCTTCATGCCAGTCTGTAGTACGGTAGTTTCCTACACGGTGTAGATCAGGACCTGTTCTCTTGCTCCCCCAAAGAAAAGGTCTATCATACGCATACTCTCCGGAGAGTGAATATTTTCCGTAGCGATCCGTCTCAGACTTAAACGGACGAATCATTTGTGAATGACATGAAAGACAGTTATCTTTCATATAGACATTTTTACCTGCCAATTCAAGTACAGTACGTGGCTTCATATCTACCAAAGGTTTCGCTGATTGTGCAAAGTTTGGCACAATTTCTATCAGTCCCGCAAAAGAGATAACTATAGATATCCCTGCTGCCATAAAAAATGGATTATTTTCTAACCAATGAAACATAATACGTACCCCCTTAGGCCATAGGCGTTCTAAACTGTGGTTCTTCAGATAGTTCTCTACCTGAAACCATAGTTTTATATATATTGTAAGCAAACATAACAAACCCTGTTAAATATAATACACCCGCAAGTGTTCTAATTACATAATAGGGATGTAGTACAATTACCGTATCAATAAAGGAGTACATCAAATTCCCATACTCATCTACTGCTCTCCACATCATTCCCTGGGTAATACCGGCAATCCACATAGAAGTAAAGTATAAAACAACAGCCGTTGTTTGAATCCAAAACTGCCACTCCATAAGCTTTTTGGAGTAAAGCTCTTTTTTAAACATACGCGGTGCCATATGGAAAATAGATGCCATAATCATAAAGGCCACCCAACCTAATACACCATCATGTACGTGTCCCGGAATCCAATCCGTAAAGTGCGCAATAGCATTCACCGAACGTATCGCTTGAATAGGTCCCTCAATAGTTGAAAGCATATAAAACGTAGATGCAAGTACCATAAATTTAATAAGCGGATTCTCTGTTAATTGATTCCACTCACCCTTCATCGTAAGAAGCATATTAATAGCAGATCCCCATGAAGGCAAAATAAGCACTACCGAAAAAGCCGAACCCATCGTTTGCATCCAGTCAGGAACCGTTGACCATAAAAGATGGTGTGAACCTGCCCAAAGATAGACAAACATCAATCCCCAAAAAGAAAGTAAAGAAAGCTTATATGAGTAGATAGCTTGTCCGGACTCTTTTGGAAGGAAGTAGTAAATCATACCAACAATAGGTACTGTAAATCCAAATGCAACCGCATTGTGTCCATACCACCATTGTACGAGGGCATCATTTGTTCCTGCATATATAGAGACAGAGTGTAAAGGATTACCTAAACCGCCGGATGTAAAATAGGTAGGAATTTCCATGTTGTTAAAGAGGTAAAGCATAGCAATCCCCAAGAAGCAAGCAAGGTAATACCATACGGAGATATAAAGGGCTTTTTCCCGTCTAATCCCTATAAGACCCATCATATTTACACCCCAAAGTACCCAAATGAGTACCACAACGATATCAAAGGGCCACTCATACTGTGCATACTCTTTTGCTGTCGTATAACCAAGTAATAAAGAAACCGTGGCAGCAAGTGCTCCTATAAGGTAGAGCCAAAACTGGATATTACCTACTACCATCAAAAACTTTGATTCTGCCATGGATACTTTTAGTACCCTTTGCCCAAAATAATACCAAGTAGCAAATATTCCTGATACCGTAAAACCAAAAATAACCGTATTGGTATGAATAGGTCTTAACCTAGAAAACGTACCATACTCACCTAAAAGATAATTCAATTCAGGAAATGCTAATTGTGCGGCAATAATCGTACCCACGAGCATACCTAAAAATCCAAACAAAATAGTTAAAAAAGTAAACTTTTTTGCTAAGGAATAGTCATATTCCAATGCTGCATTTGATTGCATACATACCCCCTTATATAAAATTACGGTTGATAAATTACAACGCTGAATAACCATTATAAGATATTTTAAAGTTTGAATACTTAATCGAATTCAAGTTTTATACAATTTGTAGATATTTGTAATATATTGGGCTATATAACGAAATATAAAAGCGATAAAAACAGCCATAAATCTAGAGTAGTTTATCAATATATTTGATAAAATGAGGATATTTTTACTCCTTTTTACTGAATAAAACCTATTGAAACCAAGCTTTTATCCTAGCAATTATGCCCGTATCGATACCCCTATCCTCATTATCCAATTCTGTAAATTTCTCACATCCTGCTCTCAACCCTTTTTCACATGACAACTGATAATATTTTTTTTCATTGCTTCGAGATTTTTCAACACCGAATCCACCTCTGTACATCATCGCAATATTATAACAGGCATCCCCGCTGCCGAGCTTACATGCCTTTTCAAAATATTCTCTTGCTTTATGATCGCTCTGTCTTACATCACGTCCATCTCGATAAATCACACCTGCCGCTTCGCAGGCAAATACAACACTCCTTGCGCATGACTGTTCGAGGTATGGTAAGGCTGCCCTATAGCTTTTGTCTTTATAGTAATTCTCTCCTATGACATCACAGGCTTTCATATACCCAAGCAGGCAGGACTTACGCATAAAAGCCAATCCCTTTTCTCTTAGATCCTGTACCTTGGCATTTTCTCCGCTAACCAGAGGCAGAGCATATGTATAGCATGCTTTGGCATCCTTTTGCAAACACAAACTCTCGCTTGCCTGTAAAAAAGCCCATAAAAATGGTAAAAGCTGTAAAGCTCTAAAAACTGACATCTTACTGCCTATCTTTATCTATCGAAGATAACAAGTCGGCATTCTCCTCTTGCATCTTTTTAAAAGCCTTCTTCAAGTGCTCTTGCAGTGCATCCCCCTTAAATCCTTTCTCTATAGCTTCGCTGTAATATTGAAAAAAGTCTTTATAAGGGCTAGCTCCTGATGCCAACACAAGCTTAAAATCTACATCAGGAAAAATTTTCTGCCATGAGGGGCTTGTCTGCCTTATCACTTTGTTGTTATTAATAAAGATGATAGTGACAATGAGAATGATAACCATAGAAAGAAAAACAATATAAAAAATAATCGCCTGTACAATACCCAGCATAGAAAAAACCGTCTCGTTAAACAAGCCGATATAGAGTAGTATCGGCAAAGATATAAAAAATGCAATAATCCATTTTACCCCAATCCCTCCAAGTCCTGATTGGTCAAAAATAAATCTCTTTTTTACTCTATGATTTGAAATTTTAAATACGGCATTGAGTATTGTCTCAAGCGTATAATCTTTTTCCTGCATAAAAATCCTTCAAATGTAAAATCGTTTAAAATACTCAATCAAAAAGCACTTGGAGTATTTATGAAATATGATGTTTCATATATTCATCAATACTCAGTAAAACAATAACACTTAAAAAAGCTGCATTTATTTTCCAAAAGAGTGCACGTGCATGTGTCAATTCAAAACTCTTCTTAAGTAATACCAAGGAAGAGACAAATACTAACAGTGCAATAATAAACGATAAGAACTTTGTTATCGTATAAGGCTCAAAAACCCATACCAAAAAAATACCTGCTTGTATGGTAAAGACAATCCAAACAAAGGTGAGTCTCTGCAAACTCCCCTGACCAAAAAGCTTCATTGCCGTAGGATAACCACCGTCTTTATAGTCTCCGTGAAAAAGCATCACCAGCAACCAAAAATGGGGTACCTGCCATATAAAAAAATAAAGAGCCAAAGCTATAAACTCTAACTCCATCAGACTATGACCTGCAGTAAGCCACCCGATAGCAGGAGGAATGGCACCCAAAATAGCACCTGGCACAACAGCCAGTGCTGAACGCTTCTTTAGCGGTGTATACATCGCATTATACCATATAAAAGCAAACATGAAAATATTTACACCTGTAAGTCCCAGTAGCGAGTAGATAAGTGCCATAGCAGCCACTATAAGCACTATACCGATTATAAGACCTGTTCTCGGGCTCATCCTGCCTGAGGCAATAGGACGATCTTTTGTTCTCTCCATTTTGGCATCCGATTTATACTCTTGCACCTGATTTAAAGCTGAAACGCCCATCGCTACAAGCAGTACGGAAAAAGTAGCAAACAGCATCTCTCCTCCTATCTCACCCTTTGCCATAATATAAGCAAAGAGTGCAGAGAGACTCACCGCAAAAGAGAGAACGAACTTTGTAAGTACAAAAAAATCTTTTATCATTTGAGACTATCTAGATATGTAGCGATAGCTTCAACCTCTTCGTCTGTAATATACGGATAAGCAGGCATAGTACCAATCATTCCCTTTTTGCCATGTTTGAACACGTTACGCAAAAGATTTGTATCATAATGCACAAGACTCGGTGACACACCGCCCATACCCTTACCGTCTTCACCGTGGCATGAACTACAAGCAGCAAACGATGCAGGTTTCTCACCTTTCATGCCGCCAGCTACAAACGCAGCAATCTCTTCAGCATCTTTTCCCGTAGCCAAGCCTGCCGGCATTGCTCCCATAGGGTACCCAAGTTTATCTTGACCGTTATGAATCACCTCTAATACTTGTTCTTTGGTTAGTCTTCTGGTCTTAAGCGTAGGTCCTATAAGCATCTTATCTTCAGTCACGGCATGACAACTTTTACATCCATGTTGTTGCAACAATGCATCTCCGGAGTTAGCATAATCACCTTCGGGTGTATCGGCCGTACCCTGAAACCACTCTTCATATTTCTCTTTTGGAAGTACCACGATTCTCGAGTACATATATGCATGATCCGTACCGCAATACTCGGCACATTCTACTTCATATTCTCCTACTTTATCAGCTCTAAACCACTGTTTGGTCAAACGTCCGGGAACGACATCCTCTTTCATACGAAATGCAGGTACAAAAAATGCATGAATCACATCATCGACCGGTGCTGTCATATGTAAGATGATATTCGTATCAACCGGTACGTATAGTGCCGATTTCCCCATTGTCCCTTTTTTAATCATCTTTCCATTCTCATCCAGTATAGGCTTGGTATATGCCCCACCGAGCTTATGCACGAATCCATTTTTATTTGGAGGATATTCATATCTCCATTTCCACTTACTGCCCTCAACCTTTACCACGATACTTTCACTCTCCGCAGGCATTGTTCTAAGCGTCTTCATAGAGGAGTACCCGTAATAAAAAAGAACCATAAGGAGTGCCGTAGGAATTAATGTCCATGCAATCTCCAGTGGGGTATTGTGCGTAATATTTTTAATATCTTCATTTTTGACATTACTTGCTCTATACTTCCATGCAAAATAGAACATAGGAATAATAACAGAAAGTCCCAAGACCACCGAAATCCAAAAGTTTATCCAAAACGCCTGATCAACATCCGCAGCAAAGGTCGCTGCCATCGTATTAAATCCCTGCAGGGTATTGTTTACATCCATACTTTTACTCCTTAATGATGCGTAGGTGCTGCACTTTCGACACCTGCACTTGTTGGACCTGTAATATAGCTCTCATCGCCAAACTGAAAATTAGCAACATCAAAGCCAATAACTATAATAAAAAATGTAGCAACAATAATTAAAGAAAATATTCCCATTGTGCCAATAAGAGTATCCCCCTTAAGATGCATATAGTACATAATAATAAGCCACGCTTTAATAAGAGCTATAAGCATCTGTGCCATAAAAGTAGACTCTTCCATAAACAAATGAGGCTGTATAAATGTTACGGCTGTCAGCAGTAGTAAGCCTACAAGCACCTTGTAATAAACCAATCTCTCTTTCTTATAATCAACAATATTAGTGTCCACCTGTCGCTCCTCCTGCTCCAATCATATAATAATAGGGAAATACAAATACCCAAATAAGATGTACAATATCCCAATATAGCGCTATATTCCAATGTAGTATATGGTGATCGGGTCTTACTTTTCCTGCATTGATGCGTTTAAGCAACCAAAGCATAATCCCAATCCCTATAATGATATGAAAACCATGAATCCCTGTCATTGTAAAGTACATACCGAAGAAGAGTTTCTTGCCAAATGACATACCTGATTCAGGCAACATCTCGCCATGCATCAAAAAAATGCCGTGATTATACTCTGCCGTCCACTCCACAGCTTTAATGCCTAAAAAGGCCAAAGCTAGAACAATTGTTGCCCAAATCATCAATTTGGAACCTTTTACATCCCCTGCTCTCATCTTAAGCAAAGAAAGTCCCATAGTAAGCGCAGACACCAAAAGAATCACCGTATTGATACCGCCTAAGAGCCTATTAAGTGAAGCCGAAGCTTCTATAAACTCTTGCGGATGCAGATGATTATAGTATGCAAGAGCCATAAACATGGCACCAAACATTAATACCTCTGTAAACATAAAGAGCCAAAAGCCCAGTTTTCCGCCATAAAAATCATCTTGCCATCCCTGAACTTTATATTCATTTCCCTCGCGGTCAACCGCGATTTCCGGTACATATTCATGTGACATCAATCTATCCTTTTCATCGTTGCATAATCAAATTTCACTACAGGTTCGCCATGGTGATACTCATAAGGGTTAAAATCAACATACGGTACTTTAGAGTGGTTCTCTAACGGTGGCGGTGATGATGGCATATGCCACTCTAGTGTAGTCGCATTCCAAGGGTTTGGACCAGACGGATTCCCTGACTTCCACCCTTTAAAAAAGACTATAAACATATAAATAAGTCCCGCAATAAACAATACCGCGCCTACAAATGAGACTTGATGGTAGATTTGAAACTCCGGAAGATAGTCAAAATAACGTCTTGGCATACCGTAATATCCTGCAATAAACATCGGGAACCAAAGAAGGTTAAACCCTACAAACTGTAGATAAAATGCTCTTTTTGCATGTGTCTCATTATACATTTTTCCTGTAACAAGCGGGAACCAGTAGTGCAAACCTGCAAAGAACAAAAACACAACCCCGCCTAACATTGCATAATGAAAGTGTGCCACTGTATAATAGGTATCTTGCAAATGTATATCCACACCAATCATTGCAATCGTAACTCCCGTAAGTCCGCCGATGGTAAAGGTGATAATGGTTCCTAGTGCCCACAACATAGGTGTAGAAAGGATAATCTTTCCTTTATACATCGTAGCAATCCAATCATAAAATTTGATCCCCGTAGGAATGGCAACAAAGAAGGTCAAAAATGAAAATATTGTCTTAGCAATATCTGCCATTCCCGAAGTATAGAGATGATGACCCCATACCAAATATCCAATACCCGCAATCGATGCGGAAGATAATGCGATGGCTCTATAACCAAATACTTCTCTTCTTGAGAATGTCGGAATAATTTCAGACATCACGCCAAAGGCAGGTAAAATCATCAGATATACCGCCGGGTGAGAATAGATCCAAAAAAGATGTTCAAACAGTACAGGGTCTCCTCCTTTAGCAGGGTCAAAGATACCAATACCAAAATATTTCTCCATAATTGCAAGGATCAATGTAATACCTACAACCGGTGTAGCAAGAAGCTGAATCCATGCTGTTGCATAGATACCCCATACAAAAAGAGGCATCTTCCAAAACGTCATTCCAGGAGCCCTAAGTCTATGTATGGTTACTAAAAAGTTAAGCCCTGTAAGAATAGACGCCATACCTAAAACAAATGCTGCAACAAGCGTAAAAACAACATTTGTATCCGTTGTAATAGAGTAAGGCGCATAAAAGGTCCAACCCGTATCTGCAAAACCTGCATCGGTAAAGAGTGATGCGAGTGCTATAATACACCCTAAAATATAAAGCCAAAAGGTAAACCAGTTGAGCCTTGGGAAAGAGACATCTTTTGCCCCAATCATAAGCGGCATCACTATATTACCGAGTACCGCCGGAATACCCGGAACAATAAAGAGGAAAATCATAATTACGCCATGCAAAGTAAATGCTTGGTTAAAGGTATCCCCATCAATAAATTGCCCCCCGGGAGCAAAAAGCTCTAAACGCATTAAAAATGCCGTAGCCACTGCTACAAAAAAGAAAGCAAACATAACAGCTGCATACATCAGACCGATTCTTTTATGGTCAATCGTCAGCATCCACTGCATGAATGTACTTTTTGGATGGCCTATGGCCGTGTGTGTTTCGTCGAAATAAGATTTACTCATTAGTTGTCTCCTTTATGTTGTGATTTATCTTCCTCTCTCCTACTTGTTTTTACAAGATAGATAAAAAAAGCTATCATAATAAATGTCATGACCGCGCCTGCGATTTTTTCCCATTTGAATATATATGTTTTGGCTTTCGGGTCATAGGCAAAACAGTACAATAGACTTTTTGCGATTGTAGGACCTACCTTGCCTTCACCCGCTTCTAAAAGTGCCATCTTCACATCAAAAGGAAGCTGCTCAATACCATTAAGGTAACGTGTTATCTTTCCTTGAGGAGAGAGCATAATTAATGTAGCAGGATGCACATAATCTACTACGCCTGCGGGAGAGACAGTCTTTTGATATTCAAACCCGACTTTATCTGCAAAAATACCCGAAGAGTTGTTCTCTCCTATCACAAAGTGCCACGCATCCTGGACAAACTCTCTCTGAATGGCGTGTAGCATTGTTTTTTTCTTGGCAGCGGCAAGTTCATGCCCCTCATCTTCTGCAAAGCTTATAGTAATTACTTTATAATCCTGATTCTCTGCCAAATCCAAACGACTAAGCATTTTTGCCATATCGTTAAGTTGCGGCGTACAGATACCAGTACATTTAAAATAATTCAGCGAAACCATAGTTGGTTTTCCGTCCATGAGTTCCTTTAGGGTGACACGTTCACCCTTTTCATTAATAAATGTCAAATCAAGAGGAACCGTCTCCCCCAGTTTTTCACTTAAACCTAATTGATTTGCGTGAATTGATACAAACATCAAAACAAGCACCAAAAACCTTCTCATCCACGCTCCCTAAATGTAATTTTATGTTTACTAAAAATACTCTTTAAATTTTAGGTAAAATTAACTTAAATGATTATAATAGCCCATACGTTATACATAATTTTTAATTTATTTGTAACAAAATATACAGATTAACTTATGATATTGTTTTTTATGATTCTTAAGTATTAATTTGGATTATAAGATTGAGGTAAAAGTTACCTAGTAGTAAAAAGTTGTCGGCAAAATGCTTACAAGAATTTAAGCTTTGCCTTTTGCATTTTGAATAGAATGTATATATTGATAGTTTACGGTAATTTTCTGCTCTTTCGGAAGGCTTTTGGCAACTCTTTTTAGCATACCTTCAAAATCATCAAAGAGATAATTTGCCATAGACCCGGGTATGGGGTTAATCTCATTAAGATAGACCTCATCCTCTATAACAAAAAAGTCGCAACGAATAATACTGCCTAAAAAAAGCGGATCATATATCTTTTTAAAACTCTCTTGTATTTTTCGCTCTAAACTACTCTCTATATCAGCAGCAAGTACTTTTGAATCACGGGAGAAATCCATATACTTTTTTTCAAAATCCAAAAATATCTCTTTTTGCGGTTCTTCTATAATGGAAAACTCCCACTCGGAAGTAAAACATCCTGCCAGATTATACTCTTTAACCCCTTCTACAAAAGGCTCAATAATCACATCACTATCAAATTCAAAAGCAACATCTAAAGCATACTCAAGCTCCGAAGGTCCTCTTACGATACTCACGCCAATACTTGAACCTAAACGTACGGGCTTGATAATTATTGGATAATCCATTGTAACTTTCCTCTCATCGCTTTTAGAGAGATACTCATAGGCTACACTCTTTACCCCTAAACTCTCTGCCAAAAATTTAGTATAAAGCTTGTTATAAGAGAGTATCGAGGCTTCCGTACGAGGAGAGATAAAAGGGATGGAAAAAAACTCCATCATCGAAGAGATTTTTCCATCCTCACCGTCACGGCCATGGATAAGATTTAATGCAACATCAATCTCCACAGTTTTTGAACCAAACATACCGTCTATAACAAAAGCCCCCTGCTTGAGTGTAAGCTCCTTCGATTTTCTATATGCACCTGATGAGAAGAGTTTTGAATTTATCTTTTCAGAATCTATCAAATAAAATTTTCTATCGGCACTGACAAAGATATAAGTCAATACCGTATTTTTAAGTACCTTTTTCATAGTAATCGCCGAGACAATGCTAATCTCATGCTCAAAACTTGAACCTCCAAAGAGTATAGCTATATTCATGAAATATGCCTTTCTAAATTTCTAATTTTATAACATTGCTTTAAATGATCTAAAGATATATGCCGACTCATGCGGTCCGGGACTTGCCTCCGGATGATGCTGTACCGAGATTGTTGGAGAATCGTTATATTTAAGCCCCTCAATCGTATTATCAAACAAATTCCGATGTGTTACCATAGCAACTTCGGTAATGCTCTCCGGAACATTATAATTATGATTTTGTGCAGTAATCTCTACTCTGCTTGTGATACTATTTATCACGGGATGATTTCCTCCGTGATGTCCAAACTGAAGCTTATAGGTATCATACCCATGTGCGATAGAAAGAAGTTGGTGACCGAGACAAATTCCAAATAACGGTACTTTATGTGCAATTAGTCTCTTTATCTTCTCCTGTTCCTCTTTTAAAATCAAAGGATCTCCAGGACCGTTAGATAAAAAAACTCCATCTGCCTCTTTACTCTCGATCTTGGCAATAATCTCTTCGACCGGCATATCGTTAGGTACTACTGTCACCTCCATCCCGGCATGTGTCAGTTCATTAAGAATATTTCTCTTAATTCCAAAATCAAGTGCAAGTATTTTTTTATCTGTCTTTGGTGATGCATACGTAAACGTTTTTATATCATATCGTGCTTCTGTATGTCTATAGCTCTCTTTTGTACTCACCTGTTTAATATAATTGATCTCTTCTATACGCGGAGATGTCTCTAATATTTTTTTAAGCTTATTTCTATCATGTATCTGAGTAGAAGCTACCATCATCATCGCACCCTCTTCTCTTAACATTTTCGTAATAAAACGTGTATCTACATCGGATATTCCCAGCACTCCATTTTTTTCTAAAAGTGCCGAGAGTCTCTCTTCGCACCTAAAGTTAGAGGGCCTATCTTGGTAACTGCGCACAAGAATACCTTTACAGTATGCAGCCTTGCTCTCCATATCTTGAGCATTACACCCTACATTACCTATCTCGGGCATCGTAAATGTCACAAACTGCCCGGCATAGGAGGGATCGGTCACTATCTCCTGATAACCTGTAAGAGAGGTATTAAACACCACTTCGCCTACAGAGGTCCCTTCTGCACCAAAGCCTTTGGCTTCAAGTATAAAGCCGTTTTCAAAATATAAAGATACTTTCATAAACTCTTTGCCCCCTGTTATTTATTCCTCATTCACTTAAAGCATCCCTCTTCTAGAGAGCTCTTCTTGATAAAGCCTTTCATAAAGCAATTCGTAATCCTGACTTCCCGGAATAATCTCTTTTTTCATATGTTTAATCTTCTCATACACGATATCATCAATCTCGTCATAGGCATCTGCAAAGGCTTTAAAAGATTTAAATATCACATTTTTGACTTGATTTTCATTGACATCATATTCTGCAAGATAGTTTTCATACAACTCATCAAGAATAAGGTGCGCTAAATCATTGTAGCGATCGTCATAATCCATTATCACACCATACTCCTCTGCCATCTTTTTCTTAATCATAAAAAAAAGCTGTCTCTCGTCGGCATGCTGAAACTCTATCTCATCATAATTCTCTTCCAATATCTTTTTTACCTTCTCGTCAAGTGCATGCTCTTTAGCAAGATTTTCGTCAATAATCTTTTTGGCAGCAGCAACAACTGCATCTTTCCCCTTTGGCAAAGTAATAAAAGGCGCGTTGGCTAAATCTATCCCGATTTTTGCTGCTACATATTCTGTCTGTTTTGGCTTTAGTCTCATGCTATAACTCCTTATAATGTATCCTAAAAGCGACAAGTCGCTTGAGCCTGTTGATGAAAGCAAACTCAACGAAACATCACCTTTTATGGCTTTTTGCAAATGGTCTTATCGTATAATTGTATCTTCACGCTCCGGACTTGTAGAGATAATCCCCACTTCTGTCCCTATCATCTCTTCAAGTGCCTCTATATACGATTTTGCCGTATCCGGCAGATCATCAAAGACTCTTATCCCTTCTGTTTTCTCCCATCCTGGAAATGATCTGTAGAGAGGCTTAACATCCTCTAAATCATAAGGCACATAATGAATTTCTTTACCGTCTACTTCATATGCCACACATACTTTTACCTCTTTTAGCCCATCAAGCACATCCAGTTTCATCAATGCGACTTGGTCTACACCATTAATACGTACTGCATGGCGCATTGCCACTGCATCAAACCACCCACACCTTCTTGGTCGCCCCGTGGTTGTACCGAATTCATGTCCGTTTTTACGAAGCAAATCACCCTCTTGTCCCTTATCTTCCGAAGGGAAAGGACCATTGCCTACTCTGGTACAATAAGCTTTTGCTATACCTGTTACCTTTCCGATATCTTTAGGATTAATACCCAAACCTATACATGCGCCCGCACTTACAGTACTTGATGATGTTACATACGGGTAGGTGCCATGGTCGATATCAAGCATTGTTCCCTGTGCACCTTCAAGCAAAATCGTTTTACCCTCATCCAATATATGCCACATCATCTGTGTAGTATCTGTGATATATTTGCCTAAAACCTCTTTATAGCTTTGAATTTCTGCTAATAGTACCTCTTTTTCAGGGGCAGCCACTCCCATTGCATTAAAAAGAGGTTTATTGAGTGCAAAATACTCTACGATTTTTTCAGTTAGCTTTTCAGGGTCTAGTATTTCACCCAGTCTGTGACCATGTCGTGCTACTTTATCGCCATATGCAGGGCCTATTCCTTTACCTGTCGTACCGATAGCCTTGTCGCCTTTCATCTGCTCTCTTGCCTGATCAATGTGTGCATGATAAGGTAACAAGACATGTGCTTTATCCGAAAGAAAAAGTCTACCCTCAAGGTCATCAAACTGCATCATCTCTTTGATAAAATCTTTAGGAGAGAGTACTACACCGTTACCCACAATATTTTTAGCCTTAAGATTGAGTACCCCGGAGGGTATAAGATGCAATGCATATTTCCTGCCATCTATCACAATCGTGTGTCCTGCATTATGTCCTCCGGCAAAACGGCAAACATAATCATAAGATTGAGCCATATGGTCAACAATCTTCCCTTTACCTTCATCTCCCCACTGAAGACCTACAATCAGATCTGCTTTACTGCCCATTACTTCGCCTCATGATTCATTTTATATACAATACACTCATCCGTATAAAGGGCAAAACCTGCAGCCTCTATCCCATCAACGGTATAAATCCCGCCCTTAGCCAAAAGAGTGTTACCCTCAAACATTCTAAATGTCAAAGAGTCATAGTAACGCATCTTTGCATAAAAAAGCGGAGAGATAAGCATCTTATCGTAACGTACGCTCTGTGTTGCCTCTTTTATCTTTTGTAGCTCTTCTTCTATATCTTTTGGAAAAGCAGAAAGGTCATCTAAATCCGATACCTTACTCATACATACCAGCTGTTCTATCCAAGGCAACTCACTATCCATCACCTGCTCCACATGCATAGATTTCAAAAGATCCAAAGAAACCCCATATTTTTCATTAAGTAAATGAGGAATACGTATATTAGCTATCTGCAAGATTGGATGCGCATCCATTTCAGATAGCAGCATAATTGTCGTTTTTACAACCTCTTTAAAACTCCCGTCAATCACCTCTGCACCAATTTGATACTGTTCATATGTAGGAAACGTAAGCGTGGGCTGAATATAAAACCACTTTTTTGACGCACAGCTTCGCCCAAGTCTCTTTGTTACGATACGCACTACGTCGGCAGTGGAGTCTGCCCGCAAGGTAACTTGGTGATTTTGTTCATCATTGAGTCTTACAAGTGGCTTTTGACTCTCAAAACTCTCATGCTGATGATAGGAAAACAGCGGTGTGACTATCTCTTCAAACCCAAGGTTTTCAAGAAGTTCGGCTGAGACAAACTCTATCTCTCTTTTTATTTTGGCAGATGCCCCAAAATAGAGTTTTGAGCCATCGGGGATTTCATGCGCATAAACCATTATTTACACCCCAATGCATAATAAATCTCATAAAACACGCGTGATGCAGTCCCGTCAAACGCTCTTCTCCCCAACCTATCGAGTGCTAGCTCTACCGCATTCACTACGGCTACCATCTCATAAGGTTCTATAAAACCCATCTGATTAATACGAAATATTTTGCCTTTCAAATGATCTTGTCCCCCTGCTACGTTGACGCCGAAATCACTTTTGAGTAAGTTCCGTATCTCCTTGGCATCTACATCGTCTATAGTCGTCATAGAGGGTGCCGGTCTATTTGGGTAAATATGTAATCCTAACGCTTCTAGGGCTCTACCTGTTGCTTCGGCTCTACGTGCAGTGTCTGCATAAAGTTCTTTAACTCCACCCTTTTGTTCTATCTCTTTAAGCACGGTGCCAAGCCCTATGATAAGAGTCGTAGCCGCCGTATAAGCCGTAGTATTCCGAACTTGCTTTTTATGCTCACTTGCAAGATTTAAATAATACCCTTTCCCTTCGCCCATTTTTTCTAGTGCTGCATTGCTAAGCCCAAGTATAGCCAAACCCGGCGGCAACATCAAGGCTTTTTGACTCCCTGCTATAAGACAATCTATGTTCCTCGTATCTATAGGTTCGACACCTACGGCTGTAATCCCGTCTGCAATAATCATAATACTAGGATTGATCGCTTTGACTGCTACAGCTATCTCTTCTACCGGATGGCGTAATCCGCCCGAAGACTCAGAGATCTGTATCGCCACTGCATCCACTAAAGGGTTGGCTTTTACAACTTCTACCACTTCTTCTACCGTAGCCGGTACATTCCACTCATGTTTAATCTCTACATTATTTAAGCCTGAAGCTTTGGCAATCTTGCCAAAACGCTCCCCAAACTTCCCGGAGTTAATAGAGAGTAATGTGTCATGGCAAAGGTTCCTCACGGCTGCTTCCATTGCACCCGTACCCGATGAGGCTATCATAATAATCTCATCGGTATGAAAAAGCTTAAAGAGCAGTTCTCTAGTCTCTTTGAAAATAGTTTCAAATTCCGGTGTTCTGTGGTGAAGCGTCGGTGCAGCCATCGCCAAACGTACTGACTCCGGTACGGGTGTAGGGCCTGGAGTAAAAAGAAGCATAAAAATCCTCGCAATCGCCATCATGACGACGGCGTAATTAAGGGGATTATATCTAAAAAGAGGTTAGAAGATATTGAGAAGCAAGTCTACAAAACAACCGTCTGCTGTCCTATCTCTTTATAACGTGCATAATAATACTCCACAAACGATCTAACATCCTCGTTTTTAGGCAGATAAACCCCATCATGTTTCACGGTATACTCTCCCAAATACGTACCGGCATCTACTTTTTTAAGGTAGTTACTTGCCAAATCTTTATAGGCAACTATATACGATTCTTTCATTGCATCATACTTAGAGTAGTCTATCTTTATCTGCCCATCATAGGTGATCATTCCTGAGCCAAAAAGCATCTCTAAATGGATAAGCCCTTCACAGTAGTAAGGCAAGACCTCACCCACTTCACGCCAAGCCATAAGCCCTACTGCACGCGAGACGAGGTCATCTACCACATAATCTTTAAGCTCATCTCGTTCATTATAGAAAAATGCCATAAGCCCACCAGATGTGGCTTTAAACTCCTCTATGTTTTTAAACTGTCCAGTACCGTTCATCTTGCTTTCCGTATCACTATCTAGCCATAAAATGTGTCCGTATTCATGTCCGATTGTAGAGATATCATATATCTCCTGCCAAAGTGCGGGATTGGTCTCTATGAGTTCGCGTTGAGATTGAATAAAACCTTCTCCCATCGTCTCAACACTTAGTTTCATGATAGGCTTAGACTTTTTTGCCTCCCTTACAAAGTCCGGATAAGCAAAGATTTTTTTTCCAAACGCAGATGAAACTTCTTCATCATTTGGCACCACTTGTGCTGAAAAAAGTCCGTTAAACTCTGCTCCGTAGTAGAGTACGGGCTGTCCGATATAGAGTTGTGTTTCATCTACTTGGGTAAGGTTTTTGGCCATAATCTGCTCTACCTCTACTCCCAAACCGCCAAGAGAAGTCTCTTTGGTCAATTCACTAGCCATTTTTGATACAAAATATTTTATATTCTCTCTAGTGGGTGAACTCTCTTGCAAATTGGGGTTTACGATGCGCAAATCCCACTCCAATGCCACTGCTTTTCTATAATGATCTTCATAATACTCTAATGGATGCCCTAGCTGTAACGGGGTTTTGACTGCCATCCATTTACGGTCTACTTCTGCCCATTTTTCTATAAGTTCATCTACGTTCGTGTGTTCAAATGCCTCTTTGAGCGCTACCAAATACGCTACCCACTCCTCTTTTTGATTAAATACCTCATCTGCTTCTATCTCCAAACGTTTAATAAGCTGTTCTAATGTTGCAGTCACGAAAACTACTTGTTGGGGAAAAGCCTTTGCATAGGCTACCGATATATACTCCTCCTCTCCCTTTTGAAGTACGGAATAGCATCTATCCCCTATATTACCTTCTCTATCCTTATCTAATAGACGATGCTCTTTTAAAAAAGAGAGCACCTTTACATCATCCCCGTTAAACATCTTAGAGAGTTCCGGGTTGACGGTATAGACGATATGACGCATCCAATCACTCTGCCAAAGCGAGATATACTGTCCTACATAGTGTACCCCGTACATCAATGCACGATAAAAAGGAGTAAGTAGCTGCTCGGACTCTATCCACTGCAACAATGCCTCATGACGCCGTGTATGAAAATCATTGACAAAACCGTACGCTATCTCTTTTTTCCGCCGTATGTTTCTCTCGTCAAAACCAAGCTTTTTCATAACCTGCTCCAAAGCATCCTCTTTGAGATTAACAAGTCGCATCAACCCTGCCGTATAGCCCTCTTTATCTCTAGGTATATGAAGCAAAGTAAGAAAAAAATCCAACTCTTTTTGTGCTTTTGTATGCCCCTTTTTCTCATCCAATAGATCATAATAACTATTTAACTCTGCCTGTCTTTCCTGCAAGGCATCATAGATGCGTTGCAGATCTTTCATAAAATCCTCTTTACTCATCGTTTCCTCTTTAGCATCTCAATAATTGGCTTTGCCAAACTCAACGCCTTTGCTCTATGCGAAATCTCCCGTTTGATATCCTCATCCAACTCACCAAGTGTCAGATCATACCCCTTAGGTACAAACACAGGGTCATAGCCAAAGCCTTTTACTCCCCTAGGTTCCACTAGTACATCTCCATGCATCCAGCCATGTACCACATACTCCTCATACTTAGAGACTATGGCTATGGCTGCTGTGTAATACGCAGGAGTAGAAGTAAGACCTTTTTTCTTTACTTCTTCTATGAGTTTATAAAGATTCTCTTTATCTGTGGCATCAACTCCCGCGTAACGTGCAGAGTAAATGCCGGGTTCTCCGCCTAATACAGGTAAGGAAATACCCGAGTCATCTGCTATAATAATGTACCCTTCTCCTAACTTTTCATAAATCGTCCGTGCTTTTATAAGGGCGTTGGCAGCAAAAGTGTCACCATCTTCTACAATGTCAAACTCACCCAATAACTCTGAAAAAGGCAACACTTCATCTTCACACATCTGTCTGAATTCACGTAATTTCCCCTTGTTTCCTGTCGCTAAAACGAGTTTCATGGATGCTTAACCTCATAGTGATATAATAAGACAAATTTTATCTAAATCGAGGTTTTACCATGATTAAACAAATTATGCCGCTCTCATTGATTGTCGCTTTACGGTTTTTTGGGCTCTTTATAGTACTGCCTGTACTCTCCATCTATGCCATAGGTATGGAGGGCGCTACACCCTTTTTAGCAGGGGTTGTTGTAGGAGGGTATGCACTTACACAGGCACTCTTTCAGGTTCCCTTTGGCGTGCTTAGCGATAAAATCGGCAGAAAAATAACGATTTTAATAGGCTTAATTATTTTCATCGTCGGCTCTATTATTGCAGCAATCGCAGATCATATCTATCTTCTCCTTCTTGGACGATTCTTGCAAGGAGCAGGTGCCATTGGGTCCGTTGTCTCTGCAATGGTAGCTGACCTCGTCAAAGAAGAGGAGCGTGCACATGCCATGGCAATACTCGGCGGGACAATCGCTTTGAGTTTCGCTGCAGCAATGATTATAGCGCCATTAATAGGCGGACATTGGGGTATAGACAAACTTTTTTGGCTTACTGCCATACTCTCAATCATAGCTATAGGTATTCTCTTTACTGCTGTACCCAAACCTCCGAAGATTGTTCATAGCTATGCAGAAGATGAAGCCAAAATAACCGATGTCTTTCAAGATAAAGCACTTGTACGTATGTATCTGACTTTTTTATTTCACTCAAGTATTATGACTATGGCATTTTTTATTATCCCTCTTGTGATGACGCAATCACTCCAGGAAGATGGCTTTGGTTGGCAAAAATCAGAACTGTGGAAAGTCTATTTTCCTGCAATGATATTTGGCTTTATTGCCATGGCACCTGCAGCTATCTTTGGTGAAAAATACGGCAAAGGCAAAGAGATATTTATGATCTCCGTAGGAGTCATTTTCTTAGGCTTCTTAGCCATGGGGTTTGCCTCTGAAGCCTGGGTCTTTATAGTCGGTGTTGTACTCTTCTTTATAGGCTTTAATATGTTTGAACCGCTCTTACAAAGTTTTGTAGCCAAATTTGCCAAAGTACACCAAAAAGGTGCAGCCCTTGGTGTGGCAAATACCTTTGCCTACACAGGTATCTTCTTTGGGGGATTATTTGCAGGTTGGCTGATGCAGCACTACGATCGTAGCACACTGGCAATAGTCGTAGCAATTATCTCCGTGCTTTGGTTTATCTGGGTAGCTACCATGCCAAGCCCAAATAATAGAGGAAACGTCTACTTGCCGCTAGATATCTTTGATCGCGACAAAGTAGCCGCACTCACCCAACACGATGCTGTTGTAGAGAGCTATGTAAACGAAACAGAAAATATTGCTGTGGTCAAATACGACAAAGACTTGATAGATGAAGACGAAATAAGGGGGATGCTGAGCTAATGGAAACTTCAAAAGAACAAATTGTACCCGAATATATTAAAGAGATCGAGTCACTTCTCGCCTCTCATACCGTACTTATCGATGTTAAACAGAGCTTGCATCTTTTTTTTAATCGAACGAATTATGGCTGTGTTAAAGAGTACCCTGTTGCCATTGTCCACGAAGCAAAACGGATCAAAGAGAAAGAGACTCTAGACTACTTTCGATTAAACTACCTTCTGAATGAAGAAGGATTTAGCTACGAAGAGTATACAAAAGATGACCTAGAGCATATCATACGTCACGCTCCAAACTATATCCAAACGGTAGGATTCATGCTCTCTAAAACCAAAGAGATGCCACACCCAAAGTTTTTTAACAAATTTAAAGGTGACTATTGGAAAAAGATACAAAGTGTTGAAGGCTTGGAAGCCGTCATTGAGATCTCTACATTTACAAAAGAGTCTCCTCTCTGTGAAATCGAAGATATACTGCGTTGCATCATACGTAAACGCAAGGAGGTCCACCAACTTAAAAAATTAGATTTTATTTGGATTGTGGAAGTAAACGGTGAAAACAGTCATGTAACTACAGTAATGAAACACTATTTTAATGAGAATATACTCACGGTAAAAAATGGAGAAAAAACATACTATGTTGGATGGTCTACACCCTTACAAGATATCAATATGCGGTATTTTGTCTGTCCGCCTGAATAGATGGTCGGAGTGACCGGACTCGAACCGGCGACCTCTATCACCCCAAGATAGCACGCTAGCCAGACTGCGCCACACCCCGATACAGGCTTGGCATTATAAAGAATCTAAGCTTAAAACTTGCACTCACCATGCTCCGCCTCTTGATACTCCACACCCATTAAAGTACAAGCGCGCTTCATAATCTCCTCTTGCGTAAAACCAAATTGCTCAAAAAGTAAATTTCCCGGAGCAGATACACCAAAACTCTCCATACCCAACACCGCATCAGCATAACGGTAATACTCTGTTGCATGAGCTGCCTCTACTGCCAGTACTTTTGTATCCGGATTTACCACTCTAGCCTTGTATGTTGCATCTTGCTCATGAAACAGGTCCAAACATGGTACAGAGACCACATTTGCCTTAATACCTAGAGCCACAAGATAACAAGCAGCTTTTAGACAAGGTATCACTTCACTTCCGCTTGCCATAAGCGTAAGTGTGGCACCTTTTCTCTCCTTAAGCAGATAAGCACCCCTGCCTACTTCTCCAAAATCTCGTTTTGGTTTAAGTGTTTTGAGTTTTTGACGAGAAAGGACAAACCCGTGTGGTGCCGTATTCATCCCAAGAGCTGTTTTCCACGCCTCTACATTTTCCGTAGCATCTGCCGGTCTCCATACATAAAAGTTTGGCAAAGCTCTAAACTGACTAAGTTGCTCTACGGGCTGATGCGTCGGTCCGTCTTCCCCTACACCGATACTATCATGTGTCCAAATAAAGAAATTCTGTATTTTACTCAGTGCAGCGATACGTACTGCAGGTTTTAGATAATCGGAAAAAACAAAAAATGTTGCATTAAAAGGGATAAGCGTGCCGTAAAGTGCCATGGCATTACTAATAGCCCCCATTGCATGTTCACGAATACCAAAATGCATATTTTTACCTTTTGGAAATGCTGCGGTATTGTGCAAAATTGTCTTGTTTGAAGAACCTAAATCGGCAGAACCCCCGACAAACCCAGACAATGCAGTCGCTATTGCATCTAAAATACGTCCATTAGAGTCTCTTGTTGCCATCAATACCTCATGTTCCATCCGGGGCCATTGAATCTGAGAAAAATCAGGATTTAAAAGTCTCTCCAAAGCAATATTCTGCTCTATCAAAGGAGCCTCTTTTTGCCTATGTATCCACTCTTTTTCTGCCAATTCACCCCTCTCAATAGCACATCTAAAACGCAATAAAACATCTTCGGGTATTATAAAATGCTCTTGGGGGTCAAAACCCTCCTTTTTTTTCGAACCCCTAATAATCTCTTCGCCAAGAGGTGCACCATGTGTATGGTGTGTCCCCTCTAACTCTCCTGCTCCCTTTCCTATAATAGTATTTGCTATAATAACGGTGGGTTTTGTAGCTGTCTGCACTTCATCCAATACTTTTTCAATCTCATCATAGCAGTGTCCGTTTATCTTCTTGACATCCCAACCTTGAGCCTCAAAGCGCTTAGGAACATCTTCGCTCCATGCGATGCTTGTATCACCTTCAATAGTAATATGGTTAGAGTCATAAATGAGCACCAAATCACTCAGCCCTAAATGCCCTGCCAAGGCACACGCCTCATAGCTGATACCCTCTTGCAAATCACCATCTCCGCAAAAACAATACACTTTATGGTCTATTAACGTACAAGTCTCCGAGTTAACCTGCTCTTTTGTATACGCTTCTGCCATAGCGAATCCAACGGCGTTGGCGACTCCTTGTCCGAGTGGTCCTGTGGTTATCTCAATACCTTCAGTATGTCCGTACTCTGGATGTCCTGGTGTTTTAGAGTCTAACTGTCTAAACTCTTTTAAATCTTCTAAGCTTACATCATAACCCCATAGATGAAGCAGTGCATAGATAAGGGCAGAACCATGCCCTCCTGAAAAAATCAAACGGTCACGATTAAGCCATTTTGGATTCTTCGGATTATGGTTAAGCTTCTCAGAAAGTACCACCGCAATATCTGCAAGCCCCATGGGTGCACCGGGGTGTCCCGAATTTGCTTTTTGCACCATATCTGCTGCTAAAAACCTGATGGTATTCGCCATCTTTTTACGCATAACATTCTCTTCTCTCATTACTGTCACTTAATATTCCTTCATTGGTATAATTACCTATATGCGTTCTCTTCGGCAGAGTACGTTTAAAACCTCTCTCTTAAGACCTCTTGCCTAATGATGTCTATATAGATATGTTGTCATCAAAGGCTGCAAAGCTATACGAAGCTTCTCATCAAAAGTCTCAAATCGTCTTTGCAAATCTTTTGCAAGCATATCTGCCTCTTGTAACGCTTTTTCTAAACCTAAAAGATTTACAAAACTGTTTTTGTTACCATCGTTGCCTGTGGGTTTTCCCGCCTCTTTGCTTGTTTGCATCTCATCTATAATATCATCTTGTATCTGAAACAACAACCCAAGGTCTATACCAAAATCATATAGTGCTTTTTGCACCTTAGAATCAAGTCCTACAATCACCGCACCCATTTGTAAAGAGGCTGCGATAAGCTTGGCCGTTTTATGGGTATGAAGAATCTTGATTTGCTCCAAATTTAAAGACTTGTTCTCAAAATAGCAATCTATTGCTTGTCCTAGCACCATGCCCTGACTTCCGCCATTTTGTGCCAATAGCGTAATTAGTTTTATCTTAATATCCTCACGCAAAGGAGCTTTGGCAATATATAAAAAAGCATCGGTATTGAGCGCATCTCCGACCAGTATAGCAGTCACCTCATCATAGCGTATATGCAGTGTTTTGTGTCCACGCCGCAAAGGGGCATCGTCCATCGCGGGAAGGTCATCGTGTATGAGAGAGTAGGTATGGAACATCTCTAACGCCATAGCAACGCTCATCGCCCCATCATAAAGCATAGGCTCATACGCATCAACGATGCTAAGAAGCAACATAGGTCTAAAACGTTTTCCGCCTGCAAGTAGCATGTCACACAAGGCATTTTCATACACGGGATGAAAACTTTGTGCTTGCGGTAAATTTTGAGAAAGATATGTCTCGAAACGTTTCATTAATTGACTTTCTGCTTCTACATAAGCTTTGCTCATGCAGAACTCATCTCACTAAAGTTTTCACTCTCGTGGAGTAGGGTTTTTATTGATAAAATTATACCTTATTTCGATAAAATATGCCTATGAAAAAAGAACAAAAAAACGTATCTGTCATTTGGATAAAAAGAATACTCGGATTTACTGCCGTCACACTATGGATAACCATCATCTACACCATCCCACAATCGCCTGCTCCGTTTATAGAACAAGCACCCTACTGCATAGTGAGTACAATGATGATATTTGGATTATTAAGTATGTCATATAAAGGGTTGGAGTATTGGGAGAAACAAGCGTAACGTTCCCATCAATCATGCAAAGCGTATCCTTGTTGCCCCGAACACCTTTATAAAGGGAGTGATTCGAGAGGAGCAACGCTTTTTTAGTTTCGTTTTTTTTCTAAAAAAAGGAAAGAGAGCAACGCCACAGTTCATATAAAGGGTAAGCAGACAAAATGTACTAGCCATTGGTGCGATAGCAATCACCCCCTACACTTTACACTTCTTAGCAATAAAAGCTATCTGCTCATCAAGTGTCAATCTCTCTACATCCACTACCACATCGGCCAAAGCCTTATACGACTTTTTCCGTTCTTTATACAATGCCTTAGCCTTTTTCTCATCAGAAAACAAAGGACGTTTAGCTAGCTTCTCTTTAGAATTTTTAGCAGTTTTAAGACGATTATGTATCCATTCAAAGGAAGCATCCAGCAATACTACCGTACCTAGTTTTTTAAGGTTATTTACCTTATAAAAACCACCACCGCAAGAGATAATCGTCCCTTTTACGAATGACTCTATCCAGTCTGCTGTAATCTGCTCCTGTTCTCTAAAATACACTTCACCTTTTTTCTCAAAAATTTTTTTGACCTCTTTATTTTCTTTAGAGGCTATAAGATCATCCGTGTCGATATTATACACACCGTATTTTTTAGCAAATGCCCGTGCGGTTGTGCCTTTTCCTACACCCATAAATCCTATAATAATAATATTTTTTTTCAAACTACCTATTCCCGCTAAATGAAGTTAAAGAGATAAAAACCAAAAATTCTTAAGTCCTAATTTTACGCAATGACTACACCATATTATAGCGATCTATAATTTTATTTAACCTGCTTCTAAGTTTTTTAAGTGCATCTATAGAGTCTTTCCCTTCTGCTATCAAAGAGCCAAACTCATCAAATTGTACCTTGGCTACCCATACCTCTTTTTTATGTTTTTTAATCCCTACAAAACGCACTTCTCCAAAGTGATCCTTTGCCAATTTATATATACGATCTATCCTCTGCTCTACTGTTTTTACCCCTTTAATCTCTCTACTCATATCTCTCTCCTACTAATTTTTTGGCTATAATTATACCATAACACCTTGTCAAAAAATGTCAAAAGAGAGCAAAACATGAAGAGTGTATTGATTACAGGCATAGGGTCAGGTCTTGGAAAAGCAATGGCACAATTATACTTGCAAAAAGGCTTTCAGGTCTATGCGATAGGGCGTACCTCTCCGACAATATTTCAAGAAAATACTCATTTTCATTTCCTCTCTTATGACCTATTAGATACAGCCAATATCAAAATATCTATTCAGCCCTTTATCACGGGATGTCACTTTGAAATTGCCATTTTAAATGCCGGCATTTTAGGAAAGATACAGACATTAAATAATACAAAACTGAGTGATATTAAAGCCGTAATGGAGACCAATGTCTGGGCAAACAAAGAACTTATAGATCTACTCTCTTGCTATGCCACGGTCAAACAAATAGTAGGTATAAGCTCCGGAGCATCCGTTAACGGGAATAAAGGGTGGGGAGCCTACTCGATTTCAAAGGCTAGCCTCAACATGTTACTAAAAGTCTATGCTAAGGAGTTACCGGAAATTCACTTCACCTCCTTAGCTCCCGGCATCATAAAAACACCGATGGTGGAGCATATCATAAACGAAGTAGATGACACAGTGTTTACCTCAGCTAAGACACTGAAAGAATCTTACATACAAACACCCTCCCAAGCTGCAAAAAATCTTTTACAAACTTTTCCAAAACTTCTCAATTATGAGAGTGGTAGCTTTTTAGATGTAAGAACTATGAGCTAAACCCCAACTAAGGATACAAAATGAAAAAAATAATGATACTAAGCGGTGCAGGACTATCCGCAGAAAGCGGCATAAGTACTTTTAGAGACTCTGATGGACTATGGGAAGGCTACGATGTTATGAAGGTGTGTTCTACAAAAGGCTGGATAGAAGACAGAGCTTATGTTACCGATTTTTACAATAAACGAAGGACAGCACTGAAAGACAAGGAACCAAACCATGCACATAAAGTACTAGCCAAGCTTGAAAAAAAGTACTATGGCAGATTCATACATCTAACCCAAAATATAGACAACCTCCTAGAAAAAGCAGGGGCAAAAGAGGTCATACACCTACACGGTACACTCACAGACCTACGCTGTGAAGCCTGTACGAAAACCTTTGATATAGGCTACGCACCCCAAACAGGCAACGAGGTCTGCCCACATTGCGGCAACAAACGTGTACGCCATAACGTAGTCATGTTCGGTGAAGCTGCCCCTGAGTATGTACACATACAACAAGCCGTCAAAGAGTGTTCACTCTTCATCTGTATAGGCACAAGCGGTGCAGTCATAGACGTCATCCCCATAGCCAAAGCCTTTAAACACTCCATCATTATAGATCCCAAACGACAAAAGACAGTAAGCATGTATGACCCAAAAACCTACATAGATGAGTATTTTGAACACTTTATTCAAAAAAAAGCATCTGAAGCGATGGAAGATATGATGGGGATTGTTGATAAGTTTATGAAGGGGTGAGTAGATAGTCTTATACCTTCACCCTCATCCACTCGCCTTTGTCAAAAGTCTTCCACAACCAAACTGCCTTGACGAGCGTATCAGATATCATCGCAAAATAGACTACCATGATGTTATCAAAGTACCATGAGAGTACAAATGCTGGGATGATACGTACAAACCAGAGTGAAACAAGGCTTATTTTGAGCGTGCGTTTGGTGTCTCCGGCTCCTCTTAATGCTCC